>RDXM01000089.1 GCA_004292595.1 Candidatus Kapaibacterium sp.
TCGTCGCCTGAAGCCCGCACCAACACGCACAGACAGGAATGTCTGTGCCACTAAATATTGTTGAAGTTTATCCATTTAATTTTTGAGCCTTCCTAAGAAACGGTAGGACGGGTAAGACCAAGACCTGACCAGTTACTTTCTATTTTTAATCCCATACAACCGTTCCTCTTCATATATCATGTATCATGGGAAAAAATGAACCAACACTGTTTGAGAAGCTCGAAACCGAATCCGAAAAAGAGGCTTCCGAAGAGCTGAGTGCGAGCGGCGAAGGCTGGCGGTACTCGCGCTTGGTGCGTGTGAGCGTCGTTGCAGCAACCATACTGCTGACAACGCTTTTTTTTCCTATTAGCCGCAGCACCGAAGAGCAGTTTCGCATTGGCGCAGAATGGCAGCAGGAAGCTATTATCGCCGAAGCCACCTTCCCGATTTACAAGCCCAAAGACCAGTATTCCCGCGAGACCGAAGAGGCAAAAAACCGCGCACTTCCTGTCTTTCTTCCTGTTCCAGAGGCAGAACAAACCTTACAAAAACTCCGCACACTTTCTAGCAATATCAATACGTTCTTCCAAGAAGGCAATGCTGCTGCTGTTCAGCAAATGACGGGCTTCTCTGCTGAGGACGTAACGCGCCTTGCCTTGCTCGCAGAGCCGCGCAGAACCGAGATATTGCGGCGCATTACCGAAACACTCACGCGCTTTCAAGAACAAGCATACAAGCAAGGTTTTATCAATCTTTCGCGCTCTTTTGTGCAAAAAGGCGATATTGCGGTGCAGCTGTCGGTAAACGAAGAACACATCCGTCCTTTAGAAAATATTCTTGATTCAGCAAGCTACAAAGCCAAATTTGACCAGCTTTTGCAACGGAATTTTAATGATTGGGAACGCTCGCTGGCAAGCCAAATGCTGCCGATGCTCCTGCAAGCAAATTTGCAATACTCGCCCGCCATTACCGAAGAAATGCGCTCGCTGGCGGCAGAGTCCGTCCCGAAAACGCTTGGTTTGGTGCGCAAGGGCGAAACAATTCTGACCAAGGGCGATGTCATTACCGCACAAACACTTGCGAAGTTGCAATCTTCGTCCTACACGCGCTTCCTCTATGCAGGACGGAATCAGGGCTTGCGGGCATTTTCTACCAATTTGCTCCATCTGGCACTGATTTACTCGTTGATTTTAGTGTACTTATACATTATCCGTAAGCGGCTCTTTTTCGACAATGCGCAGCTGGCGGGCTTGAGCGCGATGTTCTTCGCTGTTGGCTTCTTTTCTTGGCTTGTGGGCGTAATTGACACGCAGCTTCCTTTGCAGTACTTCATTATGATTCCTGCACTGTCCATGCTTGCTGGAATTATCTACGATTCGCGGACAACCTCTATTACAACCATCGCTTTTGCGCTTCTGGCGGCAGCAATTCGCGGACGAGATTACGAAATCGCGCTGGCAATGGCACTTGCTGGTAGTTTTGCTGGCTACACCGTGCGCGACCTCCGCAGCCGCACACAGCTTTTCCAATCAATGGGCTTTATTGCGCTTGGCTACACACTGACCGCGCTGATGTTTGCTGTGCGTTACAGTACGCCGCTTGGTGCGTTTGGCTTGCAAGTTCTTTTTGCTTGTATGAGCGCGGTATTGTGTCCAATTTTTACCTTTGGCGCGTTGTTCCTCATTGAGCGAGTGTTCAATATCACGTCCGATTTGCGCCTTGTCGAATACGATAATATCAATCATCCGTTGCTGACCGAATTAAACGAAAAAGCACCCGGCACCTACCAGCATACCCTGATGGTTGCTCGCTTGGCAGAGAGCGCAGCACTAGCGATTGAAGCGAATTCGATTTTAGTAAAAGTTGGCGCACTTTTTCACGATATTGGGAAAATGCGTAAAGCAGAGTATTTTGTAGAAAACCAAATCAACGTTGGCAACAAGCATGATAAAATTGCACCCTTGAAAAGTGCTTCGATTATCAAGCAACACGTCGCCGAAGGCTTGGTGCTGGCAAAAGCATACAAGCTGCCCTCGCGCATTGTTGATTTTATTCCCATGCACCACGGAACAATGCTTATTCGTTACTTTTACGTCAAAGCATTGGACGAAGCAAAAGAACGAGATGCACGAGAGAAAAATATAGAAAAAAGCGTGGTTGATGAAGCGCATTTTCGCTATCCAGGACCGCGCCCGAACAGCAAAGAAACAGGTATCTTGATGCTTGCCGATGCAGTAGAAGCGGCTTCGCACACCATAGACACCAATAACCGCGACGAATTAGACCACGTGATTGATAAAATCTTTGCCGAGCGTATTTTGGATAAACAACTCGACGAATGCGATCTTTCTATGCAAGAATTAGTCTTGATTAAAGAATCATTTGTCAAAAATCTACTTGGCGCGGGGCATCAGCGCGTGAAGTACAAAGCCATTCCGAAAGAGAAAGAAGAAGTCGGACAAGCATAAAGACACGCTATACACATCTCTTCAAACCTTTTACGAAGAATTTACGAAGAATTTACGAAGAATTTCATGGAACAGTCCTTACCCGATTTGAAACCCAGCGCCGAGGTTCAAGCTGTTGTGATGCAGCTCTGGAACGTTGTCCGCGAAACAACGCAAGCCGCGAGTGGTGCGGTTGCGGAGCGGAATGTTATACAAAAAAAATATGCAACGCTCGAAAACGCATTCCAGCAAGAACAGCAGAAAACTGGAAAGATGCAGCATTACATTGAGCATTTGGAGCGCGAAGCAAAGGCAAGAGAAGAAGAATTTACGAAACTGCAACAGCAATACCGCGACGGGCAAGAAATAAGCCGCCACCGCGAGGAAAATGTACAAGAATTGCGCAGAACGCAGTTGGAGAAAGAGGAGTTTATTGCTCAACTCAATGCCCAGATTCAAGAGCAAGCCCGCATCATTACTGACCGCGTAGGAGAAATTGTTGCCCAAGAAGATGAATTAGAGCGTTTGCGCGATGAACTCGGCATCAGCCACGACCGCGCAATGCACGTATCGGAGCGACTTGTAGAGCTTGAGCCGTTGTATATCGAATCTCAAGAAGAAAAGGCATTCTTGGGCGAAGAAGTAGAGCGTTTGCGCTGGCAGCTGACCGCCGTTACCGAACAAAACACGCAAGAGCGCACCACACTTGATGCCGAATACGAGCGTAAACTCACCGATGCACACGCCGAAAACGGACGTTTATTGGTTGTGATAGAAGATGTAAAAAGGATTCAGGGCGAAAGCGAACAGAGGATTCGCATTTTGGAAGAGGAGCGCGATGCCGCACAAAAAAGTATTCAAAAAGGACAACAAGACGCGCAAACATGGCAGCAAATCGCCGAAGAACAAGAACAGATATTTTCCGTCAAAGAACAAGCTCTGCGCGAAGAACTGACGCGCCTTGCAGGTGAAATTGAGAAAGCACGGCAAACATATGACGGTTTACAGACCTTGCACAATGCGCTTACTCTGGAAAAAACTACGCAAGAGCAAGCCTCAGCACAAGCATTGGAGCAGCTTCAGGCACGTTTGAGCAGCGAAATAGCCCAAGCGCAGACGGAATTTCACGCTGCGCAAAAAGAACGTGCTGTGCAGCATGAACAAGAACTGCTCGCACTCCGAAATGAATTAGACACCGCACAACACCGCGCTTCCGAGCTGGAAGCACACGCCTTGGAACTTCAAGCGCATCTTACCCAAGAAAAAGACCACATCCAACAAGCTGAAACACAAGCATTGGAGCGGGTTCGGTCACTGGAAGAAGAAATTGTTGCCTTGAAAAATACCAACGAACACGCCCTTATCGCAAAAAGCAATGAACTCTTGGAGCTACAAACGCAATCAGCGCAAGCATTGGAGGAGCTTCAAGCACGTCTGAGCAGCGAGATAGCCCACGCGCAGACAGAATCCCATGCCACCCAAGAACACGCCTCTGGGCTGGAACAAGAATTGCTCGCGCTGCGACATGAGCTAGAGACTGCACAAAACCGCGCTTCCGAGCTAGAAACACACGCCTTGGAACTTCAAGCGCATCTTACCCAAGAAAAAGACCACACCCAACAGGCTGAAACACAAGCATTGGAGCGGGTTCGGGTATTGGAAGAAGAAATTGTTGCCTTGAAAAACACCAACGAACACGCTCTTGTCGCAAAAAGCAATGAACTCTTGGAGCTACAAACGCAATCAGCGCAAGCCTTGGAGGAGCTTCAGGCACGTTTGAGCAGCGAGATAGCCCACGCGCAGACAGAATCCCATGCCGCCCAAGAACGCGCCTCTGGACTGGAACAAGAATTGCTCGCGCTGCGAAATGAGCGCGACACCGCGCAGCACCGCGCTTCCGAGCTGGAAGCACACGCCTTGGAACTTCAAGCGCATCTTACCCAAGAAAAAGACCACACCCAACAGGCTGAAACACAAGCATTGGAGCGGGTTCGGGCATTAGAAGAAGAAATTATTGCCTTGAAAAATACGAGCGAACACGCCCTTGTTGCAAGAAGCAATGAACTTTTGGAGCTACAACATCAATTAGAAGCCGAACAGCACCGCGCAACTTCCGCGCTCGACCACGTAAAGCGCGAGGCGCAAATTCGCATGGAAACGGAACTAGATGCCACACGACAAGTGATGTCTATGAAAGACCGCGAAATAGAATTACTGCGCAGCAGTGTCGAAATGCTCCAAGCCAGCAGCAGCAAAGCCGCGCAATATGTTGATGAAAAAGAAATCCGTATTACCGAGCTTGAAGCCTTGATGATAGAATTAGGAACGCAGCGCACAAAGCTAGAGCAAGAGCTACAAGAGCAATATCTGAAAGAACAAGATATGGGCAGCGTACTACACCACGCATCAATAAGCATGGTAGAACGCGAGGCACTTGCCGAAAAAGTCCGCCATATGCTGTCGCGTGTAGAAGCTGCTTTGGAAGAAGAAGTACGCTAGGCGGTGCCAAGTGTCGTTGTCGTCAATAGGACAAGATTTTTTGCTCAACTGTGTGTTTATGCGCCTTTCGCGCCTTATATTTTATTTTTATTTTAGGAGCAAGCCATGAATTGGCAAGCAGTTCTTCAACCTCTTCTTTTTATCAGCCTTGCAACGCTGGGTTTGCTTGCTGTTGCACGTATCATCAACCAATTCGTGATGAGTATTCACCTGACAGACGCGCTGGTGCAGAAAGATAATCCAGCAGTCGGCATTCAAATCGCGGGGTATATTTTTGGGGTGTTCATTATCATTGGTTCGGTGCTGACAGGAAGCGGCACGGGCAAGGTTATGACCGATGCGATTCTTGTTACGGTCTATGGCATAGCAGGAATTGTGCTGCTCGGCTTGATTACATCGGCTTCGCTGAATGTTCTTCTGGAGGTGGGCGCGTCGGAATCCATTCGCACAGGGAACGTTGCGGCGGGCATCACGGCGGCGGGCAGCTACATTGCTTCGGCGTGTGTGATTGCTGCTTGCGTGGCGGGCGATGCCGAAGGCGGAAACGCGCTTACCTCGCTGGTGTTCCTTGTGTTGGGGCAGGTTTCGCTGTTGCTCATCACGTATCTCTTTCGCTTTTTGACCGATTACGACGATGTGCAAGAAATCCTCAACGGTAACGTTCCTGCGGCACTCAGCTATGCTGGCGTGATGATTGCCGTCGGCTTGATTGTCGGTCATGCTGCCGAAGGCGATTTTGTTGATTATTCCAAAAGTTTCCTTGCCTTCAGCAAAGCTCTGCTTGCAGTGACTGCGCTCTATCCGATTCGCCAATTTCTCGTACAAGGAATGCTCTTGGGAAGCGGTTTCAAGCTCTACGGCGGCGAACTGGACAAGGAAATAAGCCGCGACCGCAATATCAACGCGGGCATTATCGAAGCCGTCAGCTACATTGGCGCAGCCTTGCTGATTGTCAGCGTGAGCTAGAAAAAATTTTAGTATGCAAAAATCAGACTTCAGTGGCACAGGCATTCTTGCCTGTGTTTGTCGTTTGCACCTCGCACTGATACTCACAGACAAGAATGTCTGTGCCACTAATCAAAATTCTTTGCATGGTGCTGAGGTGCTGAAGGTTGAAAGCCGCATAAATACACACCTTTCTGCATAATCATTTCGCTCATTTTCCAAGCATTTTACTAACTTCTTTGCCACAATTCATCATTGCTCGAACTATGAAAACAAGCATTCGCATCGCATCAGGACAGGGTTTTTGGGGGGATTTGCTCTCCGCACCGCTTCAACAAGTTACCAAAGGACAGATTGATTATTTGATGATGGATTATCTCGCGGAAGTAACGATGTCCATTATGCAAAAGCAGAAATTGAAAAATCCTGCGCTCGGCTACGCGAAAGATTTGGTCGAGGTGTGCGAGGAAATTTTGCCACATTTGGTGAAAAACAACATCAAGCTCATCACCAACGGCGGCGGCGTAAATCCGCTTGCTGCGCGGGATGCAATCTTTGCTGTGGCGCGAAAATTGGGCATTACGACGCTGAAAATTGGCGTGGTGATGGGCGATAACATTTTGCCAGATATTGAACAACTCGTAGCGGACGGGCATGAAATGAAGCAGATGGAAACAGGGCAGCCTATCCGCGAGGTGAAGGACAAACTCCTCAGCGCAAACGTGTATTTAGGCGCGTTTCCGATTGTCGAGGCTCTGAAACAAGGCGCGGATATTGTGATTACAGGACGCACCACCGACACGGGACTGACGCTCGCGCCAATGATTCACGAATTTGGTTGGAGTGCTGACGATTGGGATAAACTCTCGGCTGGCACGGTCGCAGGACACATCAACGAGTGCGGCGCACAGGCAACAGGCGGGAATTTCCTTGGCGATTGGCGCAGTCTGCCCGACATGGCAAACGTTGGTTTCCCGATTATTGAAGCCTTCCCGAATGGCGAATTTATTGTTACCAAGCACGACGGCACAGGCGGGCGCGTCAGCCGCGAAACTGTAAGCGAGCAGTTGCTCTACGAAATCGGCAACCCCGCAGAGTACATCACGCCTGACGTTGTGGCAGATTTCACCAGCATCAAATTGGAAGACATTGGCGAAAATCGTGTGCGCGTCTATGGCATTACGGGCAAGCCTTCCACGCCATTTCTCAAGGTTTCGGCGAGCTATGCCGATGGCTACATTGCCTTTAGCACACTCACGTATTCCGCACCCGACGCGCTCGAAAAAGCTCAGATGGGCGATAAAATCTTGCGTACACGCCTTTTGGATAATTTGAAATTGAACTTTGACGAAATCCGCACAGAGTTTATCGGGATGAATGCCTGTCATGGCGGAATTGCGGCAAATATCACTCCCAACGAAGTAATGATGCGGGTTGGAGTGCGCTCACGGGATTTCAAATCGGTGGAACGCTTTGGGAAAGAAATTGCACCGCTCATTTTGACGGGACCGCCCTCCGTTACGGGCTTTGCGGGTGGTCGTCCGAAGCCGAGCGAGGTTGTTGCATACTTTCCAGCACTTATCAAAAAAGAAGTTATTCGCCCAGAAGTCGTTGTGGAATCCGTGTAAAAGCAAGGAACTACGCCGTCCTACCGTTTCTGAACGTAGTCTATGCACACATCTTTTGTCTGCTTGCTGCAAACGTAGGTTGTATGCGGGTGAAATGTAGTCCACCTTGAAGGTGGACTACATTTGCGGCAACCACAACACAAGTATTGATGCACTTTTCAGACTTGTGTGCATAGACGAGGTTTCTGAACGGTAGAACGGCTTTCCCGATACTGCTTCTCAATAAAGTCATGGCAAAACGCTCCAAATCCCTCGCTGTCGTCGTAGCAAAAATCCAAAACTGGACGCAAACAACGCGCAGCGAACTTCTTTTTGTAACATTTTTGCTTGGCGGATTGCTTGCAGGTCTCGTATTTACAAAGGTTTCGCGCTATCATCCCGAAGAAGTTTCTCTGACCAATAGCGAGCTTCAGCGCGTCATGGACAGCCTCGCCGTTGTGGAAGCCAGCACCTACACAGGCGTTACGCCAAACGCCGAGCCAGTGCCAGAGCTTGCCAAAGGAGATACGTTGCTGAAAAAAGTCGTGGGAACTGGTGTTGGGGGAAGTCCGACGAGAGCAAAAAAAGCGGGAACAGAAAAAATCAGCACAGGAACAATTAACCTCAACACTGCCACACTGCAAGATTTAATGCGGCTTCCGGGCGTTGGTGAAGCAACGGCGGAAAAGATTTTATTGGAGCGCAGCCTACGCCGCTTTACGCGCATTGAAGATGTGATGCGGGTGAAGGGAATTGGCAAGAAGAAGTTTGAAGCAATGAAGCCATTTTTGGAGTTGTAGGCGGCGCAGAGATGAGTTTTTGCGCTGCCCACAGGCTTTTCCTCGCCTATTGCCGCGCCATGACAAACGGCACACAATTACAAATTTTCTGCACGGTTGGTTTTGCTTTGTCGGCAGCTTCTCGGCTAGAATATACGCCAACAGTAACGGCATATTTCGCTGCACCTTCCGCGTTTTTTTCAATGATATTCGCTTTCATTCGCGCTTTGCGAAAACGCTCGACCTCCTCTTCAGCACTGGCTTTGGTGGCATACAATCCTACTTGCAGCGTGAAGCGCGTCGCGCTTTCGGCATCGTTTGTGGCAGCAACGGACTCAGTTTTTGCTTCTGCTTTGGGCGAAGAAGGCTCAGAACGCACTACCAACGGGCGTTCTGGCGGCGTACTGGAGGATGCGACCACAACACTCGGACGCGCCGCGCCAAAGGACGGCGGCAAGCCAACGGCAGATTTGACAATCTCCGCCGAAAACAGCAAAAACTCCGATGCGGGATATTTTTTCCGAAAGGTTTGCAGCTCCGAGCGAGCATTTGTCGTGTCTTTGCGCAATGCGTAAATCTGCACCACGCGCCATTGCGCATCATCCGCCCACGTGCTTTGCGGATGCTCCCGCACAATGCGCACAAAAAGCGGTAAGGCTTTATTGCCGTCGGTGAGCAAGGTCGCGTTCAAAAACTGCACTCCTGCATCGTTGGGGTAGGATTTTACTAATTCTGGCATTTCTGCCCGCACTGCAGCAGCATTGCCAAGCGCAACTTGGCGGAGTTTCGCTCGCACGAGATTATCGGTGCCTTGTGCGCCGTTTGCGCTTTGCGCCTGTGCTTGTACGCCGCACCAACACACACAGACCAGCAATGAAGCGATTTCGCGGCGAAGAGAATGAAAAGAAAAAGACATCATACAATGAGAGAGAACAAATTCACAAAGGTTTCGCGATTATTTCGGAGTGATTTCGGAATGATTTCGGAATGATTTTAGAACGATTTTAGAACGATTTCAGAAGTATTTCGCTGCAAATTACATATTTTTGTGCTTTCTTTTGACTGTGAAGTTTAATTCGCCCATTACAACGCTCCAGATTATCTCATGGAACACACAACGCATGAATCCATTTCGCCTCGACCGCCCTTCAAAGCCTTGATTGCTGCTGGCGGCACAGGCGGGCATTTGTTTCCTGCTATCGCGGTTGCTGAAGAATGCGCTTCAGTATTGGGCGGAAACTGCGCGATAGAATTCATCGGCACCGCCGAGCGAATTGAGGCAACAATCGTGCCAAAACACGGCTATCCGTTCCACACCTTGCCGATAGCAGGATTACAAAAACTCCTATCCTTCAATACGCTGAAATTGCCGTTTCAAATTCTGCAATCCATTCAAAAAGCGCGTTCCGTGTTGCAAGCAATCAAGCCGCATTGCGTCATTTGCGCGGGCGCGTATTTGAGCTATCCCGTCGGCATTGCCGCTTCGCAGCTTGGTATTCCCTTATTTTTGATGGAATCGAATGCCTTGCCCGGCAAAACAATTTTGCAGCTTGCTTCTCGCGCAACGAGGATTTATGCGACGTTTGAGGAATCGCGCCAGCATTTTTCGGGAAGTATTCAGGCAAAAATTGAGGTAAAAGGGAATCCTGTGCGCTCGAATTTATCTGCCCTTCCCGACCAACGCGCCGCACGAATCGCATTAAACCTCGCAACCGACAAGCCGACCGTGTTTGTCTTCGGCGGCAGCTTGGGAGCGCGTTCTATCAATGCGGCGGTGAATGATGCAATGGACAAATTTCGCGCCGCAGGAATACAGGTTCTCTGGCAAACGGGCAAAAATTATTCGCCCATGACCAACACCGGCGGCGTTGCTGAGGTGCTGACCTTCATTGACAACATGGCAAATGCCTACGCCGCCGCCGACCTCGTTGTTTGCCGCGCAGGAGCGACCACGCTTGCCGAGCTTGCGATTGTCCGCAAACCCGCGATTTTAGTGCCGTTTCCGCAAGCCGCCAACGACCACCAAACCGCTAACGCACGCGCCCTGCACGAACAAGGCGCGGCAATTCTCCTCCGCGATGCCGATGTCCACGCACGGCTCTTTGAGTCGGCACACGGCATTCTGCAAAATGCCCGCGCACAAGCCGCAATGACCGACGCTCTGGCGCGTTTTGCCAAGCCCCACGCGGCGCGAGATATTGCGGAGGCAATTTTGCAACACGTGTACTCGTAAGGCGCATCAATACAGCCTCCTTCCCGTCCTACCGTTTCTGAACGGTAGAACGGGTTTCACGAAAAAACCTCCTTCTTCAATCCACACCACCATGCCACTATTGCTTCGCGCTGAAAATCTTCATAAATCCTACACTACCGCCACAGGAGCGGCTTCAACGCCTGTGTTGCGCGGTGTTTCGCTGACTATTGAACAAGGAGAAATTATTGCGATTGTCGGCTCGTCGGGCGCAGGAAAAAGCACCTTGCTCCACCTTTTGGGCGCATTGGACGAAGCCGATGAAGGAACGATTGAACTGCATTCCACCGCTGAAGGCATCACCACACCTCGCGTGTACGCCGCGCTGAACGATACCGAACTCTCGGCGTTGCGTAATGCGTTGTTGGGGTTTATCTTTCAATTTCACCATCTCTTGCCCGAATTTACGGCGTTGGAGAATGTGATGATGCCGCTTCTGATTGCAGGAGTGCCGCAGAATCAAGCAAAGGCGCGGGCACAGGAGCTTTTGGAACAAGTTGGCTTGAGCGAGCGTGTGCAGCACAAGCCCGACGCGCTCTCTGGCGGCGAGCAGCAGCGCGTAGCGTTTGCGCGGGCAATGGTGAATAATCCGATATTGGTGCTGGCAGACGAACCGACAGGCAATCTTGATGCCGCCAACAGCGCATTATTGCTGGACTTGATGAAACGTTTTCGCACAGAACGCAGCACAACCTTTATTTTGGTAACACACAGCGCAGAACTTGCCGCCGGAGCTGACAAATGCTTGCGTTTGCAGGCAGGACAATTCACCGAAAGCGTGTGATAGTGCGGTGCACCTGAAACGCACATCCAACGAAGTATTTGCAAAATTTTTGCAAAATTTTTGCAAAAGCATTTGCGATAGCACTTGCAAGAAAGCGCGAAGGCAGTTATTTTGGAGTGTGCAGAACGCACCCAACCACCGTACCTTCACGACGTGAAGCACATTATTGAACAACACATTATGGCTCTCTCTGCATCGCTCGAAACGCCTTCCGTTACTATTACTCACGCTGTAACGCCTGAGTTGGTGCGCTTTTTCCGCTCTCTTGCTAGCGAGCTTATTGATGGCTATGGCTTCGACCTCAGCTTTCAAGGTGTGAAAGAGGAATTGGCAAATTTGCCCGGTGAATACGCTCCCCCAAAAGGCGCACTCGTGCTGGCGTTTGTGAATGGTTTAGCGGCGGGCTGTGTTGCGATGCGCCCTCTCAGCGAGGGCTATTGCGAAATGAAACGCTTGTATGTGCGCACGGATTACCGCCGTTTTCATATTGGCAGAATTTTGTGCAAGGAATTGATGGACACCGCACGGAAACAGGGCTACAAGGCAATGCGTCTTGACACGCGGGGCAGCATGATGCAAACCGCTATTCGCCTGTATGAATCGCTCGGATTTTACGAAATTCCACCCTACAATGACGCTCCCTTCGAGGATATGCACTATATGGAGTGCAAATTGTAAGCCTTTGTAAAAAATACACTTACAACTCAACACTTACAACTTAAAACTTTCTTCTTTCCACCCGCTTTTCGGAGCAATTTTTTCAGAACCACTATGAATTTTCCTGATACCCTCAAATACACCAAAGAACATGAATGGGTGCGCGTTGAAGGCACAACCGCGATTGTTGGCATTACCGACCATGCGCAAGGCGAACTTGGCGACATCGTGTATGTGGATATTCCCGATGCCGCAGCAACCCTGAAACAAGGCGATACCTTTGGCACGATTGAAGCCGTAAAGACCGTTGCAGACCTTTTTTCGCCCGTAAGCGGCACGATTACTGAGGTTCACACTGCGGTGAATGACGCGCCAGAATCCGTGAACAGCGACCCGTACAACGAAGGTTGGCTTGTGAAAATTGAAATGTCCAATCCCGCCGAAGTGGACGCGCTCATGGATGTTGTCGCGTACAAGGCTCTTGTTGGGCAATAAATCTTCAGCCATTTTTTTCTTGAGAGGACTTTCGCAAACGGCAGAGACACAAGAATTATTCGCGGTCTGTCTGTGCCGTTTGCAAAAGCCCTCGCTGAGATTACACCCGCTCTTTGCGCAAAAGTGCCATTGCCGAGCGGACTTCACCTGCTTTTCGTGCAGGAATAATGCCAGAGGCAAGAGAAAGAACAAGCGAAATGGCGCACACAATGAGAACATCGCGCCAGTCGAGAATCATGGGAAGTGCTGAAACCACATAGCGACTTGTGTCGAGCGCAATCCAGCCGAACTGCATTTGCCCCCAACAGAGCGCAGAACCAAGCACTGCGCCCAAGACTGTGCCAATACACCCCACCAAAATACTCTGTGCAAAAAAGACCATCGTAATCGTGCGAGCATTCGCACCCATTGCTTTCAACATTCCAATTTCCGCCCGTTTTTCTGTTACCGTCATTGATAACGAGGCAAAGATATTGAAAACCGCCACCAGCACGATAATCAACAGCACACAAAAGGCTGCAAGCCGCTCGAAGCGCATGACGAAGTATAAATCGCGGTGGAGGTCGAACCACGTTTGCACAAGCAATGTTGGTAGGAGATTTGCCCGCAGCACCGCCGCCGCTTTCTCGCTTTCGGCGGCAGAATGTAATCGAATGTCGAGCGATTGCGCTACATCTTGTGGCAAGCGCAGGAGCTTTTGTGCGCTTGCAAGCGAGGTGTAGGCTTGGGTTGCATCGTATTCTTTGTTGTTCGATTGAAAAATTCCCACCACTGCCGCCCGCACCGTGCGCGGAATCGTGCCTTGCGTGATTGCCCCCTCTAGCGCGTAAGGCGAGAGCAGCTGCACCGTGTCGCCGCTGACGATGCGGAGTTTATCCGCCAACGCTGCGCCCATGACCAGATGCACGAGATTTGGTGTGTCCGACTCCAAGCGAAAATTTCCCACCGCTACCGTTGCTGCAATACCCGAAACAGCGTGTATTTTCTCACTTTCCATGCCCACAAGTTGAAAGGCTTGCATGGAGCGAGCGTTTACGCACACGATTTTCCCCGTTACCACAGGTGCTACTGCCACAGGCAAATTTGTCGAAAATGGCTGAAGTAAGGATACAATGCGGCGTTGAAGGGAATCTTGCATGAGCAGACGCTCTTCATTTTTTGCAGAAGTATTGTGAGAAGTATTGTGAGAAATATTTGTAGAAGAAGCCACAAGCGCAGGTGTGATGCGGATATGCGGGTCGAAGCCAACAAGAAAGCGTTCAATGAGTGCCTGAAAGCCATTAAAGAGCGACATGACAATCACCAACGCCGCAACGCCAAGCGTGATGCCGACTATCGAAATGCCAGAAATGACGGAGATAAAATTAAGGGTGTGCTTGGAGCGCAAATATCGCCGCGCGATGAAAAAGGGAAAGGCAAAAGAGCTATGTGGTGGCGAAAGGGGAGTATTCATGCGGCTTGTCAGAATTTTTTGGCAATGGTTAGTCGTATCGTGGGCGCAGCGCGTAGTCAATTGGGTCTTCCACGCCTGCTGCTGCAAAGCCGCGCAAACGCAGGGCGCAGGAGTCGCACTCGCCACAAGCACGGTCGTTGCGCTGATAGCACGACCACGTGTGCTGCAAGGGCGCGTTCAGGGCGATTCCTTTTTGTACAATATCTTTTTTGCTACAGCGAATAACGGGTGTGCGAATAACCACGCGGGTTTCAGGCTTTGTGCCTGTGTCAATGACGTGCTGGAAAGCATCGTAAAATTCTTGCCGACAATCCGGATAGCCGCTTCCATCTTCCTCCACCGCGCCGATAAACAATGCCGCCGCGCCCAGCACTTCCGCCCACGAGACCGCAATCGCCAAAATATTTGCATTGCGAAAAGGAACGTAGCTCGTCGGAATGTTTGTATTGGTGAGGTCTGCGGCAGAAACGGCGATACGTGCATCCGTGAGGCTGCTTCCGCCAATAGCTGCAAAGTGAGAAACATCCACCACAAGCCGCTTGTGGGCATTGTAGTAGTCTGCAACGCGGTGAAAGGCTTGCAATTCGCGTTCTTGTGTGCGTTGCCCGTAATTGAGATGCAAGGCGGCAATCTCAAAGCCCTCCGCACGAGCAATGGCGGCGCAGACAGCCGAATCCATCCCGCCGCTCATCAGCACGACGGCGATTGGTGTTGGTAATGTGTGTATTTGTGCGATGTTGCTCATTGTTGCTTGCTTAGAACTTACTTTTTACTTCCCAATAAATAGACTTACGGAGGTCTTTCACCCACGTTTCGTAGAATTTTGCGCGTTTCTGCATCATTGCCATCTGCTCAAGCCGCTTGTAGTCTTCATCGAAAGCGATTTTATGCTCTGGGATAAACTTCTTTTTCAGAATGATATGCAGCGCACTCTTGGTCGAGCCTGGCGCATTGTACGTCATTGGCTCGGTAATATCGCCATCGTTCAGTTTTTCTACTTTCGTGCGCATATCGGGCGGGAGCTTTGCCACTTCGATTCGCCCCAGCAAGCCGCCAAATGCCTTCGTATCGGCATCGTCGGAGTATTGCTTTGCTAGGTCTTCAAAGAGTGCGCCTTTTGTAACACGAATTTTCAACGAATCCAGAAATTTTTTCGTGCGCTCTAAGTCATCCTCCGTTTGCCCAAGTTTCAGCAAGATGTGGCGCGTTTTCACAGCATTTTCGCGCTTTTCCAAAAGTTGAATAACGTGAAAACCAAATGGTGATTCCACTGGCTGCGAAATTTCGCCAATTTGCAGTGCGTAGGCTACTTTCTCAAACTCGGCAATAAATTTTCCGCGCTCGACCATGCCCAAATCGCCGCCGCTTGCTGCCGAGCCTGGGTCTTGGCTATGACGCTTGGCAAAGGCAGCAAAATCGCCGCCCGCAACCAACGAATCGCGTATTCTCTTGGCAAGAGCAATGCTTTTATCTTTTGCTTGCGTAGAAGGTTCGATATTTTTTACGATGTGGAACAGCTCAATCTGCGCGGGAACGGGCGCAATCGAATCCGAAAAACTTTTGTAGAAATCTTGCACGTCTTTTGAGGAAACTTTTATCGTCGCAAATTTTTGCTGCGAAATGCGCTCCGATAACAGTTGCTTGCGAATTTCCTCTCGAAAATCACGGCGAATTTTGTTCATTGACATCCCGTACACCTCCTCAATACGGCGTTCCGAGCCGAATTGCTGCGTCATGGATTGAATCTGATACTCCATGCGCTCAGAAATTTCATCATCCGAAACGGTAATGCTGTCTTCAATCGCTTTCAACATCACTAGGCGCTCATTGATAAGCACATCCATTGAGCGATTGAGCATTTTGGGGTCGTCGGGGCGCACACGCCGCTCGCGGTCTTGCTGCGCCGCCATCACCGCATGACCAACGACTTCGGATTGGAGAATGATTTCATTGCCCACAATCGCCATGATTTTATCCATCGGCTCGCCTGGACGCAAATCCTGTAAACGCTGTGCTTGTGCGCTTTGCAGAGAAAAAAAGAATGAAAAAGTGCAAAGAAAAGCTGCGCACATTCGCATTATTGCTTGCTTTGAAGGTTGTTTGATGGAAAAACGTTGCTGGTGCATAGCAGAAAGTATTCAGGTGAGTTGTTTTGAACTTCAGTTGTTTTGAACTTTATTTAACAGTGGCACAGACATTCCTGTCTGTGAGTATTGATGGGGTTTTTAGGCAACAAACACAGACAAGCTGAGGAAAACCCTCAGGTCTGTGCCACTATTGTTGTATGTTGGAATAATATCTTCAATTATTTGTGTAAAAACTTTACTGCCGAACACGCTTCAATGCCGCTTCGTCCACGCTCACGGGAAACTTTGCACGTAAGGATTCAAGCCACTTCTGCGTGAGTTCGCGTTGCTGGATGTCTTGGAATTGCGCAGCGAAATCGGGAATTGCTTCCTCGAAGGTTTTCACGCGCTCTGGCAGAATTGCGTTCAAGCGCGGAATGGAGGTGCCACCTTGAAACTTGAAGGGCGGCAAAATATCGCCCGCTTTCGAGGCACGTTTTTTGAATTCCTCAGGAATCGTGTACGGACGCGCGTCAAGCGGGTCCCAGCGTCCTTTGCGCTCTTTGAATCCACTTCGCTCGGTGAATTGCATTGCCAACGAATCGAAGAGCGTTGCCGAAGGTTTTGCTGTTTTCATGTTATCTTGCAAACGCTTGTAGAGGCTTTGCGCGGTGGAATCGGCATTTGTCCAAATTTCTGAGAAATCGTACATCACGAGTGTTCGGTAGTCATTTTTCTTTGGCTCGTACCAAGCGCGTGCCTTCGTGGAATCGAACTTCATTTTGCTCCAGACTTCCTGTTCTTCCACGCGGAAAATCAGGATTCCTTCTTGAAATTCCTTCATCAGCGCGGCAAAATCGGGGAAATCTTTTTCCATATTTTTGGTGAGCGCGTCGGTGATTGCCGCTTCGCTTACTTTGTCCAGAGCCTGCATCATTCCTTGCTTGGTGAGCGAGAAGCCGCGTAAATCCGAGCGTTGAAGCAAGGAATCCGCAAAGGCAGCAACGGTCAGCTTGTAGCCAGTGAAGGAAGCGAGTTCTTCTTTCATCAGTTTTGCAGGAAGTTTTGTTTTTTGCACACTGTCGAAAGCGGGGCGCGTGGTGTCGAGTGCTTTCATCAGTGCGTCGAAGGTTTTTTGCGAAAGCGCGTATTTGCGGGCTTTTTTGACGGAATCGAAAAAGATTTTTTTGTCGTTTTCAAAATGCACCCGCTTGTAGAATCGCTTCATTTCTTCGCGCTCATCGCCGCCGATTTTCGAGGAATCGCGGCGCACGATGTAATAGCCTTTATCGGTCGAAATTGGCTGCGAAAGCTCCCCATTGCTGCGTTTGCTGTCCATGAGCCAAGCATCAACGCTTTCGGGAAAACGGTAGCGCAAGCCGTTCAAATAGCCCGTTGTCGGCGAATAGTAGCTGGGAAACAAGCCGCCATATTCGGCATACACATCATTGGAAAATTTCTTTGCCAATTCCGCAAAATCGCCGCCTTTTTGGAGAACTGCATACAGGCTGTCCGCGAGCTTTTTCGCGGTGTTCTCGGCGGTTGCCGAATCAATCTGCTCGTTGCGTTTGATATTGATGTAGCGTCCGCGCACGGTTACACGTGCCTCCATGGTGAGCAATTTCACCACATAATATCCCGGCACCGACAAATTCGAGCGAATTGGTTTCGGGTAAATTTCGCCTACTTTCATCGTGTAGGCAGCATTTTCAATTTCCCGCAAAATGCGGTCGCTCGTCACCATCGGCATTTCACCGCCCGTGTTGCGGAAATACTCGTCGTCGCTGGAATCTTTGGCAAGCTGCTTGAAGTCTGCGCCTTGTTGCAAGAGCTTCAGCATTGCCAGCGAGCGGGTGTAGGCGCGGGTTGTGTCGGGCATGGCAATTTTCGAGAAAATAAGTCCCACGCGAAATTGCTGCTTTCTCCGCTCAAGCGAAGCATCCACACGCGGCGAGACGATCGCTTTCTCGAACAGATACGGCGCGGCAAGCGAAGCACGGTTTTGTGCGATGTCCAGCACGACTTCTGGCTTTTTATCAATGCCACGCGCTTGCGCATCTTGCACTTTCAGGCGGTAGTTGATGTACAAATTCAGAAAATCGCGCAAGCTATCGGGCGACAATGCCGAGAGCCGTGCATTTTTATTGTTCAAATTCTTGCGGAATGCTTCTTCGAGCGTTTGGTAGGTGATAGATTCTATGCCGACTTTCGCCAGAACCATTGCGCCATCTTGCTTTGGAGCGTTGTGCTTTAGAGCGTCATGCTTTGGAGCGTGTGTTCGTGCAGAATGGTTGCGGGCAGTGAGGAACAGCGGCGTAATAACAAAAAGAGCGAGTACCACTGCGCCGTGGCGAAGAGTGCGCTGGCGCGAGAACAAAGAAAACTTCATAGATTAAATATGTTTATCCGACAAAATGAGCAAATGAATTATGGTGAAGAAGTATATTTTTGAAATACTTGAATTCAAGATACCAAAGGTTACAAAAATCGTGAAAAACTAGAGGATTTGCAAATGCTGTACAATGACGAAGCGGCGATTAACAGTCTTTTAACACTTTTGCTGGAATGAAGCTACCATCTTTTTTGCTTCACAGACGTTAGAGCATAAAGGACATAGAGCGCACAAAACCTTAGCAGTGTACGTTTTTTGGCGAAGAGCATATCTACTATCGCTCATACAATCACTCATACAATCATTCTCTTGAAAAAAAGTATCTCAAAGCAAATCAGTTGTTCGTTGTCCGTAAAAATTTTGCATATTCGCGCTTTGCCAGCAAGTAACTATCAACTCTAGCACCATATTCATTCCTCAGAGCATCCATGAATATTCTCAAACAGCTTCCGTCGTCGCCTTTCATTGTCTTCGTCATTGCTGCCGCGTTTTTCGTGGCATATGGTTCGTTTCTTGTTATGACGCAACTTGCAGCCAATCCGTTTGTTCTGTTTGTGTCGTCATTGTTTTTGTTATATCCTTTTCGGA
Organism: Candidatus Kapaibacterium sp.; assembly: GCA_004292595.1. GTDB lineage: Bacteria > Bacteroidota > Ignavibacteria > Kapaibacteriales > UBA4661 > PH2015. The sequence continues at coordinate 18,946 of RDXM01000089.1, forward strand.
ATGAATCCGTTCATGTACGCCGCATGATGATGTTGCTGTGTCTGACCTTTGTTGCATGGCTTTTTCGTGAGGTGGGAACGCTATTTGCGCCGTTTTTTGTGGCATTTGCGGTGGCGTATTTGCTTGACCCTGTTGTGAAATTCCTCCAACGAAAAAAGATGCCGCGCTCGCTCACAGCAGCAATTCTTGTGGTGAGTATTATTGGTGTGATTGCAGCGATTGTAGTGTTTGTGTTTCCCGTAATTTTAGCGCAGCTGAACGACATCATCCGCGAAATGTCCACGCTGATTACTCGCGCAACGAATTATCTGGAAAGCCGTCAGTTTTTCCGTTTGCTCTCAAGCTATGGCTTAAATTCTCCGCAAACCCGCGAACTGATTCAGCGCGAGCTGATACCGCGTCTGGAAGGCTCATTTAATCTGCTTTTGCGTACCTTGCTCGCGCTTGTCAGCAGCCTCTCGGACGTTATTACGCAATTCGTGAATGTGATTCTTACGCCGATTCTGATGTTTTATTTCATTAAGGATTTTGATAAACTCAAGGGCTTTATTGTCAAGGTCTTGAGCGGAAAAAACGATAAACTTCTTTCCGATGTTTTCCGCATCAACAGTATCGTTCAGGCATATATTGGCGGACAGGCGATTGCTGCTCTGATGGTCGGGATTGTTTCGAGTATTATATTTTTCGTGCTTGGCATTCCCTACGCAGGTGTGATTGGGGTTGTGTGCGGTATGCTGAACCCGATTCCGTATATTGGGATGTTTGCGAGCATTATTATCGGTACTATTACTGTCGTGGTGGTGGGTTCGGGCGATATGGCGGTGTATTCGATTGGTGTTATTATGAGCGTCGTGCTGATTCTGCACTTGATTGATAATTACATCGTGCAGCCGCGTATTGTCGGGCAGCGCGTGGGACTACATCCTATCGTGATGATTGCATCATTGCTGGTCTTTGGGCATTTTTTCGGTATTGCGGGCTTACTGTTTGCTGTGCCGCTTATGGCGAGTATTATGATGTATTTTAATGATTGGCTTGCTAAAAAACTTGAAGAACAACAACAGGAAATGAGCGAGGAAGAAAGCGCGTTGCAGGGCGGTGTTTCGGTGTAATGATTTCAGAAAATTTCTATTTCTTTCTCCAAGCTAGATATGATGAACCTTTCAGAACTTCCGCTTCGCCGCATATTCACCATTGTTGCGGCAATGAATTTTATAGCTGGATTCGGCTCTATGCTGCTTCCACGCTTGCATTTGCAGCTTTTCTACAGTCTCGCGCCCGAAACAGTTGATGCGATTTTGCTCCTTTATCACCAAATGTTCTGGACGGTTGTTGTCATAATGGGCGGTGCGTATTTCATCATGGCGCAGAACCCACGCGGGCATCAAGGTATTTTGTTCGTTGGCGCACTGGGAAAACTCGGTGCTGCTCTGGCGTGGGTGTATGCGCTTGCGAAGGGTTTAGCCAATCCGATTGTTCTTGGTGGTATTGCGTGGGATGGTTCTTGGGGAATATTTTTTATCATTCTTCTCTGGCAATACTACCGCGAAGGCTCATCAACAATTATGTTTCTTAGCGAAAAAATGAAGTCTTCAATTTAAGAGTGTTAAAACGTTTTGCCAATTTCAAAAATAATACCATTGGTGCTTCCGCCACCGTAATTGCCTATTTTGTAACCCAAGATAAACACCAGTTCTGTTTCTTTGTTGTGATAAATCACGCCTGGCACGAGGTCTGCCATTTCGTGATTGCCAGAGAACCACTCGACAACCAAGCCAAAATCTTTGGTGAGAGGCTGTTCGATGGAACCGATAAAATTGATATGCTCTCCCGAAAGGAACGCCTCTGATTGTCCGCCAAAAACCTGCCGCGAACCCATGCTCACTCCTGCTGCGATGCGTGTATGCAAGTGCGGAAGGCGCGTGCTGAAGTGTGTGTATGTCCACAACCCAGTTCCCAAGCCGTCGAGCGACGTTGTGAGCATTTGTCCCCATGTCCATTTGATTTCCCATTCACTTGCTTGTTGTTCAAAGAGCTGGTGCGCCATTTTGTAGCCAAAACCAATGGCAGTATAAGGCTTGTTTTTGCCAAGCAAATCAATGTTGTAAAACGTGGTGCATAATTCCAACCAATCCGTAATGCCATATGTGATAAAATTGGTTGAACGCCAGTATCCTTCGGGTTCCCAAGGGCGTACTTGTGTTTCGTGAAGCACAAATAAATGCCCTTTTTTTGTTTGGTCAGCAGAGGGAAGATTGACAATCGTTTGCTGTGCCAAGAGTGGTTGTGTAGCAAGAATACTTCCCACCAAAAAAATAAAGAGACAGACCAGCAAGCGAGATTTCATCAGCTTTTGCATGAAGGAAAAGAAAAGTTGGAGAAATGGAATTGTAATCAGACAAAAATAGTCGTATTATCAGACTATGGAGACGTTCATGCGCACGAGCTATTGTACAGCTATTGTACAAGCTGAGTGCTAATAAATTTCACATTTTTCTACACGTTTTTCCCTGTACTGGCTCTCACATCCGCAATAATTCCTTTTTGCTCTCGCTCGGTTTGTGTATCTTTCGGGCTGTGTTATTGATAAACTCTCTTGTTCTCCGCTTTCTATCTCGCTACAACTATGCCCAACGTAAGCTCTCAACCAACCCGTATTGTTCTCGACGCAATGGGTGGCGATTTTGCCCCGCACAACGAAATTCTGGGTGCGAAAGATGCCATGCAGTATTTCCGTGAAAACGGCATCAATGCTGAGGTTATTCTGATTGGTAACGAGCCAGAAATACGCGCCGCGCTTGCCAAGCATGGCGCAGAAAATCTGAATTTTACCGTCCTTCATGCCGACGAAGTTGTTACGATGGAAGACGAACCAGCCGTTGCCTTCCGCAAGAAGCGCAATTCCTCGCTGTATCTGGGATTGCAGCACCACAAAGAAGGCAAAGCAGAGGCATTCGTCTCGGCAGGTAATACGGGAGCCGTAATGTCGCATTCCACTTTGATTTTGGGGCGCATCCAAGGCGTGAGCCGCCCAACGATTGGTACATTTTTACCAACGACGGAAGCCTACCCAACGCTTCTCGTGGACGCAGGCGCGAATGTGGATTGCAAGCCCAAGCATCTCTACGAATTTGGTGTGATGGGCAGTATTTATGTGCGGCGTATTCTGGGTGTGGAGAATCCGCGTGTCGGCTTGCTGAACGTCGGCGAAGAGGAAATCAAGGGCAATGAAGCGGCATTGGAAGCGCACACGCTTTTGAAAGAAAGTTCGCTGAATTTTGCAGGAAACATCGAAGGGCGCGATATTTTGATGGGTGCAGTCCATGTGGTTGTCTGCGACGGTTTTGTGGGGAATATTGTGCTGAAATTTGCCGAAAGTATGCTCACCTTTTTGAAAGCGAAATTTACCGCCTTTGCCGAGAAAAGTTTTGGACAAAAACTGATGATGGGCGCGGCGAAACCCGCATTAAAAGGCGCACTCACGGGAATGAACTACGAAGAATACGGTGGCGTTCCGCTTTTGGGCGTAAACGGCGTAAGCATTATCGGACATGGTAAATCCACGCCGCTTGCGCTGAAAAATATGATTCTCCGCGCTGAGGAAGTTGTCCGCAAAGAAGTGAATAGAAGTATTGAAACTGCGCTTAATTCCTAGAGTTTTCAAGGAACGTATCATGGAAAACACCATAGAATTTACGACCACCGAGAAGGAAATTCTCATTCGCTTGGATAAGACGGGCGTAAACACTCGTATTCTGGAGCAAATCAGCGATTATTTGCGCCCAATGATAAAGCCGTCGGAATCCCATAAACGCTACCACGCAGCACCGTCTATTCAAGAACTTCGACAAATGCCGAAAGCAGAGCGAGATGAGATTTTACGCGCTCAAGCCGCGCTTCTTGCCAATGATGAAAATATTGAAGACGACCAAGATGTGATGGAAGACGATGGCTATTAAACAAGGTGAAATATGGCTGGTCAATTTCGCGCCGCAAATAGGGACGAAAATCACGAAAATCCGCCCCGCGCTTGTTGTTTCAAGCGATATTTTTTCGGCAATGCCGCGAAGAATGGTCGTTCCCCTTCGTGAACGCAAGCCTTTTCATGAGGAAATTTCCTTGTTTGTTGCCCTTCAACCCACTACGGAAAACGGGCTTACGAAAGAAAGTAGCGCAGATTGCTCGCAAGCAAAAACGTTTGACCGCCAACGGTTCGTGAAAAAATTGGGCGCACTTTCTGCGGATGAACTTGAAACTATTATTGCTGGAATTCAAACATATCTCGGTAAATAAATTGACAAACAAACTTATTCTCAACGATATATTTCTATGAAAAAAGCCGTCATTACTGCCGTCGGGCATTATGTTCCCGACAATATTATTCCCAACTCGTACTTTGAAAGCCGCATCGAAACGACCGATGAATGGATTCGCACTCGCACGGGCATTGAAGAACGCCGCTTCGCGCCAGACGGCATGGCTACGTCGGATATGAGCGTTCGGGCGATTCAGGATTGCCTCGACAGTCGCGGCATTGACAAAGATGAAATAGATTTTATCGTTGTTGCGACCGTTACGCCCGACCACGTGTTTCCCGCGACAGCGTGTGTTATTCAGCATAAAATGGAGATGAAGCATCCGTATATCTGGGGTTACGACATTTCCGCCGCGTGTTCGGGATTTCTTTTCGCTCTGGAAACCGCACGGCGACTGGTGGAAACAGGCGGCTCAAAAAAAGCACTTGTCGTTGGGGCAGATAAAATGACCGCGATTGTGGACCCGCAAGACCGCGCAACCTGTATCATCTTTGGCGACGGCGCAGGAGCAGTTTTGGTCGAACAAAGCGACGATGAAAACGTTGGTATTATGGATTCGGTCATGCACATAGACGGAAACGGCTTTCAACACCTCCATATGAAGGCTGGCGGAAGTTTCATGCCCGCAACAATCGAAACCGTAGAACAACGCTTACATTTTGCGTATCAAGAGGGACAGCACGTTTTCAAATCTGCCGTTAAAAGCATGGCAGATGCCGCTTACGACGTGATGCAGCGCAATAATCTCAAAGGCGACGACGTGGCGTGGCTCGTGCCACATCAGGCAAATTTGCGCATCATTGAAGCAACGGCAAACCGTATGGAATTGGACAAAGAGCGCGTGATGATTAACATTCAACGCTACGGCAACACGACCGCCGGAACGATTCCGATTTGCCTTTCCGAATGGCAAAAAGCTGGGAAAATTCAATATGGCGACAGCCTCGTATTGGCGGCGTTTGGCGGCGGTTTTACCTACGGCTCGGCGTATTTGAAATGGGGAATAAAATAACATCAATAAAAATTTTGAAGGTGTTCCATGTCTGATACAACCTTGCATTCAAGCCAACTTATCACGATTGATAAGGAAATCCTCGGCGGCATACCTGTTTTCAGAGGCACACGAGTTCCGCTTCAAGCTATGTTCGATTATCTTGAAGCTGGAGACCCGCTTGAGCGCTTTCTTGACCATTTTCCGAGCGTAGAGCGAGAGCAGGCGGTAGCGGTACTTGAATTTGCAAATACGCTTCTGATTGCGGCATCAACAAAGGAAGCGTACCCGCTCGCGGAGGCAGCGTGAGGATTCTTTTGGATGAGTGTTTACCACGTTTACTCAAAAGTGAACTACCTGAACACGAAGTCAGAACCGTTCGGGAAATGAAGTGGAATGGCATTAAAAATGGCAAACTTCTGGCTCTGGCGGCGCAAGAATTCGACGTTTTTCTTACGGTGGATAGAAATATGCAATACCAGCAAAATCTACTTACTGTCGAGATTGCTATTGTTGCACTTGCGCCTTTTAGCAATCGCCTTGAAGATATTCTACCGCTCATGCCTCGTACACGTGAGGTTTTATCAACGATTCAAGCGAAAATGATTGTTGAAATTCAGTTGTAGTATAATTTATCTTCACGTCCAAAATAACAAAAACCAACACATACAACTTTTAACACTAATAAAGTATGAACGCACTTGTTTTTTCTGGTCAAGGTTCGCAATATGTAGGAATGATGCGGGATTTAGCAGACAGTTTCCCCGAAGCCGCACAAATGCTCAAAGAAGCAGACAGTATCATGGACGTAAGCCTGAGCAATATTTGTTTCGACGGTCCCGCCGAAACGCTCAAGGAAACACGCTACACGCAGCCTGCTCTCTTTGTTCACGAAGCTATTTTGGCAACACTCTTGCGCGAGAAACTTCCGTTTCATGCGGCGGCAGGGCATTCGCTCGGTGAGTATTCCGCGCTGTTTGCCTCTGGCGTTGTTAATTTCGCCACAGGTTTGGGATTGGTAAAACTACGCGGCGAACTCATGTTTCGTGCAGGAGAAGCCTTCCCAGGTACTATGGCGGCGATTGTGGGACTGGACGATGACAAAGTGCGTGAACTGTGCGCAAGCCTCACCGAAGCGGGCAATATGGAAAAAACGATTGTCGCGGCAAATTTCAACTCGCCTGGACAGGTCGTTATTTCTGGCAGCGCGGAGTATTTGCGCGCAAAAATGCCAGACTTCAAGGCGGCGGGCGCGAAAATGGTGAAAGAACTTCCCGTGAGCGGCGCGTTTCATTCGCCCTTGCTGCAAAGCGCACAAAATGCACTTGAAAAAGCAATCTATGCAGCAACCATGCAAGATGCAAGCGTGGATGTCTATTCCAATGCTCTTGCCAAGCCGCTTCGCAAAGCAGACGATATTCGCGCTGCGCTCGTACAACAGCTTACCGCTCCCGTTCTCTGGACACAAAGTGTTGTTGCGATGAAAGCTGCGGGCATTTCTGCCTTTTACGAACTTGGTCCTGGAAACGTACTACAAGGCTTGGTCAAGCGCACGGTGAGCGATGTTACGATTGGTGGCTTTGATACGGCAGAGCAAGTAAAAGCCGCATAAAATCACGCATTATTTTTCCCCTCCATGAAGCTCACCCTACCAAATATCTTTACCATTTCTCGGGCGGTTCTCGCACCGATATTTATGGTATTGCTCTTGGCGGGTGGGCGCGCGTACACGATTGCGGCGTTGGTAATTTTTGTCATTGCCGCCATTACCGATTATCTAGACGGCTGGCTTGCTCGAAAGCTCGGCGAAAGCTCGGCATGGGGAACGCTCGTGGACCCGCTTGCAGACAAGGTTCTGACGAGTGCCGCGTTTATTGCATTCGCACTTTTGTCTATGGCTGAATGGTGGATGGTCGCGGTGGTGATTTTCCGCGATATTGCCACAACGCTCTTCCGCTCCTTTGCTGATGCTATCGGAAAGCCGCTTGTTACCTCGTTTGGCGCGAAAGTAAAGACATTTGTGCAGATGACCTTTATTATCATCGTGCTGGTATTGCTTGCCATGCAAACACTCCCCTTGCCCGCATGGATGCTGCTGTTGCCGCAATATGGCTTGCTACCTTTTGTGCTGTACAGCGTGATGCTCTTTGTTACGGTAATTACCATCTGGACGGGCACAGAATATTTTCTTGAAAACCGCACCGTTGCTCGTCGTTTATGCCTGTGGAGCGTGATTATTGTTTTGCGAGCGTGGGGGAAAGTTTTTCAGGGAAAATAACGTATGCAGCAGACACATTCTCATCCTTCTTCGCTTCAGATGTTACCGAAGAACGCGACGATACGTTTCAAAGGGGTAATTGCAACGCTCGGCGGCATTGGTTTTCTTCCCAAAATGCCTGGTACGTTTGGAAGCGCGGCGGTTGCTCTTCTGGTAATGTTGTGTGTGGCAGAAACGGCGTGGATAGTGCGCAGCGTATTATTTGGTATCGCGTGTGTAGCGTTTTTACTGGGTTTATGGGCAGTGCCAGCATTGGAAAAATATTGGGGAAATGACCCCGCTTGTGTGGTATTAGATGAGGTTGTGGGAATGTCGCTTACGCTCATTAGCCCGCTTCTTCCATTTTCGTTTGGATGGACGGTTTTAGGATTTATCCTTTTTCGTGTGTTTGATATTACCAAGCCTTTTCCTATTTCCCGCATCAATGCTCGCACGGGTGCTTTTTTTGTCATGTTCGATGACGTAATTGCTTCATTGTACGCTCTTGTCGTCCTGCATGGTATTTGGTTGATAAGTCAATTATTGGGATTTCAATAAATTTATACGAAGCGAGCATTTATCAGGCTTTGAGAGCAGTGGTGTGTATGCAGAGGTAAGGTTTTCAAGGACTTGAACGAAAAAAAAATGACTATACCGCATAAAATCTACGCTTTTTTGCATTTTTTTCTTGCAACGCTTGTAAAATTCACATATCTTCGCAGCGAATTCAGTATTTATCAACCTTCTACTATGGTAGTTGTATGAACAAAGGACAGCTTGTTGATGCAATCGCATCTAGCGCAGGACTCACAAAAGTCCAGGCAGAGCGTGCACTCAGCGCAACAATTGACACCGTTTCTGAATCGCTTGCTAAAGGCGAAAACGTAGCACTTATTGGCTTCGGAACATTCTCCGTCGCAAAACGTGCTGCTCGCAACGGTAAAAACCCACGCACGGGCGCGACAATCAAAATTGCGGCTCGCAAAGTGCCGAAATTCGCTCCAGGCAAAGGGTTGAAAGACCTTGTAAACGGTGTAAAAAAAGCAGCTCCAGCAAAAAAAGCAGCTCCAGCAAAAAAAGCAGCTCCAGCAAAGAAGAAATAATTTCTTCCTTGACTGCTTCGCTTAGATGTAAAACAAGCAAAAAAGACCGCTTCAGATATACTGAAGCGGTCTTTTTTATTCATGTTCGCTATAGGCTGCGCTCAGTGCTGGCAGCGACAGCAAGAACGTCGAACCCTCGCCAAATACGCTTTTGCAGGAAATGTCTCCGTTCATTGCTTCGGCGAGTTTTTTTGCAATCGACAGACCCAAGCCCGTTGAATGCTCGCCTCCGGTTGGTCGGGCGGAGAGGCGAGCGAATTTCCCAAAGAGCTTTTGTTTGTCTTCGGGCGTTAAGCCTTGTCCTTCGTCTTCGACCTCGAAACACACGTGGTTGTCATGTTTGCTGAGGCGAATCGTAACATTTTTTCCGTAGGGCGAATACTTGATTGCATTGGAAACAAGATTATCCGCGATTTGGAGTGTGGAGGATTTATCTGCAAAAACCATCGTGTTTTCAGGTGGTATTTCCAGCAGCATTCTGAGGTGTTTTGCCTCGGCTCGCCCGCGATAATCGTTGGCGATGTGCTGCGCAATCTCAGTTAAATCAAACGGAATCGGCGTAATGCGGACGGCTTTATTTTCAATTGCATTGACATCAAGCAAGTTCGTTATCAGCTCAAACATTCGTCCCGATGCGGTGCGAATATCCTCAGCAAACTCTTTCACTTCGTCTGGCTTTAGGGTTTGTGCTTCTTCGCTTAACACCTTGCCAAGCATAGAAATATTCGAGAGTGGATTTTTCAAATCGTGTGCGACGATGCCCAAAAACTCATTCTTTTCGTTGTTCAATTCCCGCAACGATTCGTTCATGCGCGACATTTCTTCATTTTTCTGCTCTACATTTTCATATGCTTCTGCTAATTCAACGTTCCGCAGACGATAAATTTCTGCATCTTGTCGCGCTCGTTCTCCTTCGAGCGTTTTCATTTGCACTTTGACAAGCTGCTGTTGTGATTTATAATTTTCGCGGCGCATCACGTTGAATTTACCCACAAGCGCGAGCGACAGCAGGAGAACCTGCAACAGCGAACCAATCTGAATTGTGAGATTTGTCAGAGCATTGGAAGGAATCCAGCCAAAACTTTTGAGCGAATACAACACCACGCCACCAATAAAGGCAATCCACGAAATAGCAAAGTATTGTGCGGGTTCGTAGCCGTTTTTCCATTCAATTACTGCATTGATGATAAGAAACGGCGAAATGACCATCGCTAAAAATGTAGCAGTTTTAATGCTCAGAGAATACGGCAACACCAGCGAACTCACGGAACTCAGCACCAAAAGCGGCATAGCAACACGATATAATTTCTCAAACATTGGTGCATTTTCCTTCGACCCCAAAAATGAGCGGGCAAAAAATACCGCCCAAAACGTGGCAAAGCTCATAAAACACGGTAAACAATTATTCGCCCACCAAATGGCATCTTGCCATAAATACTGAAATGACAAGCCGTTGAGCGTAAACTGATACATGATTTGCCCAGCAATGAAGCAAATGTAGTACAGGTAATTGATGTCGCGGATGCCGATAAAGAGGAAGAAATTGTAAATAAGCATCACCAGCATTGCGCCGTAGTACAAGCCTACAATAAGCTGTTCGCGGCTAATAGACCGCGTTAGTGCCGACGGCGACCACATATACAGGGGAATGCTCATGGAGCTGGTTGTGCGAAAACGCACGTAATATGTGCGCTCGGACAGAGGTGCTTCCTTCAGGGAAAGAATGCAATTACGGTACTCAATTTCGCGTTGATAAAAAGGAATATGGTCGCCCGTAGTTTTACTTGTAAATCCATCGGATGTTGGTACGAACAGCGTGATAGAATCAAGCATGGGATAGGCAACTTCAATAAGCCACTCTATCGGGTATTGCTGGCGATTTGCCACCGTAAAGCGCACCCAATACGCAGAGGTCGTAAATCCAAATGACGGCGTGATGCTTGTTGAAGGCTTCCAATCAGTGCTTTGCGCACGGGCAACGTCTTGAATGCTCATTGAGGCATCTTTGTCATGGAGAATATCAAGATACAAGCCAAGCGGCGAGCTAGAAAAAGCATTATTGCGAAGCTGCACGGTGTCCGCAGCAGCATACACACAAAGCGCAGTGGAGGAAAACAACGAAGGAAAGAAAGAAAAGCAGCTCGTTCCTGCATGGAAGCATACAAGGACGACGCAAAAGCGAAGAATAAGAAGAAAGCGTATCATAATCACGAATAAATCACAGAAAAGCAATACACACACGTTGAAAGCCTGTCTGTAATTTACTGTGCGGAAATACAATTCTCTACAAAAAAATGCACACAAAAAAAGATACTCCAAGGGCGAATCTTTCCGTATCTTTACGCACAAAAAACACGTGGAATTGTTGGGCATAATGAGACAACAATGAGACAACATTCACGCTTCTTCTCGTTAATAATATCAAGTAAGTATGCGCCTTGTCAGCTATCAACATCCAAAAACATCCGATGTGCGTTTCGGTTTTCTCTTCGATGCGCAAGTGCTGGATGCCGCCAAAGGTTATGCTGCGGCGAAACCAAGTATTCATGGGCAGTTGGAAACAATGCCGTCGGATATTCTTACGTTTTTGCGTTTGGGCGAAGCAGCCCAGCACGAAGCCCACAAACTCTGTGCATGGTTTACGGCACAGCACCACGCGCCGATTGGAGCGGATGCTGCGTTTCCGCTTGATGCCGTGCAGTTGTGTTCGCCCATTCCTCGCCCTGTTTCTATGCGCGATGGCTATGCCTTTCGGCAGCACGTCGAAACGGCGCGGCGCAATCGTGGCGTGGCGTGGTGCGAGGTGTTTGATGAAATTCCGATTTTTTATTTTACCAATCACCTCAGCGTAACGGGTGCTGGCGATGTTTTTGTGGAAGATGACCACCTGAAACAGCTTGATTTTGAGCTAGAATGCGCGATTGTTCTCGGAAAATCTGGCAAAAATATTCCCGCCGAACGCGCCGATGAGTACATCTACGGCTTGATGGTGATGAACGATTGGAGCGCACGGGTGCTGCAAATGCAGGAAATGCAGATGAATCTTGGTCCTGCCAAAGGCAAAGATTTTGCGACCTCGCTTGGACCCTGCATCGTAACGCTCGACGAGCTGCACGACCGCATCATTCCTACGCCCAAAGGCAATCACTACGACCTCGCTATGACCACGCGCATCAACGGTAACGAAGTTTCGCGGGGCAATGTAAAAGATATGGCGTGGACATTCGCACAAATCCTTGAGCGCGTCAGCTATGGCGTGGAGGTTCACGCAGGCGAGGTCATTGGAAGTGGCACTTGCGGAACGGGATGTTTGCTGGAATTAAACGGCAGCAAGGTATTCAATCCGCCGCTCTGGCTCTCGCTTGGCGACACCGTAGAATGCGAAATTGAGCAACTCGGTACATTGAAAAATCGCATCCAACACGCCTGAGGCAATGCGCTTCCGAGCATCATTTCACGATTTCATTTCACGATTTCATTTCATTATCTCATTTCATCATCTCATTTCACCATCCTATTTTTTCACGCTTTCATGCCAGACTCAAACGCTGTACTTCGCCTCGCCATTCAAAAATCCGGTCGCTTAACCGATGAATCCCTCGAACTCATGCAGGAATGCGGCATTGACTTCAGTAAATCTGGCGGAAAACTCAAAGCTGCCGCCTATAATTTTCCCCTCGAATTTCTCTTCCTGCGCGACGATGATATTCCCGAATATATTGCCGACGGCGTAGCAGACATCGGCATTGTGGGCGAAAACGTTATTGCCGAAGAGAATGGCAAGCTCTCCGCGCCCATAGAAATTGTTGAACGTTTGGGGTTTTCTCGGTGCCGCTTGTCGCTTGCAGTGGCGCGGGGTGTGGAGTATGGCAGCGTACAGAGCTTGCAGGGAAAGCGCATTGCTACGTCGTTTCCGAATATTTTGCAGAAATTTTTGCAGGAAAATGGCGTGAATGCTGAGATTCACGAAATTAGCGGTTCGGTCGAGATTGCGCCTTCTATTGGGCTTGCCGATGCTATTTGCGATATTGTGAGTTCTGGCTCTACGCTGCTCAGTAACGGACTGGTGGAGGTGGAAACAATTTTTCGCTCTGAGGCGGTGCTGCTCGGTCGCCCGAATCTCTCGCCCGCAAAGCAGCGCACACTGGACAATTTGCGTTTTCGGATTCAGTCGGTCAATCGCGCCAAACACAACAAATACATTTTGCTGAACGCACGGAATGAAGCCGTTTCTGCGATATTGAGTTTGCTTCCGGGCATGAAAAGCCCAACCGTTCTGCCTTTGGCAGAGTCTGGCTGGAGTTCTATTCATGCTGTCGTAGAGGAAGATACGTTTTGGGACATCATCGAAAAGCTCCGCGAGGCAGGTGCAGAGGGCATTTTGGTTGTGCCGATTGAAAAGATGATTGTGTGAATTGTGAACATTGTCATTGCAAAAAACACCAGCTATGAAGACAAATATTTCCTCCTCAAACGCAGTATTGATGCACCTTGCAGCATCTTCATTTGTAGCGACATTGCTTGCTGCACTTGCTGTGGCGGGCTGGTTTTCTCAGGAGCGAGAATTGGCGCGGCTTTCCGAGCAGATCACGCTTACTGTTTTTTGTACCAATACCGCCACCAACAAGGAAATAAGCGCGTTACAGACAGAACTAGCCGTTATTCGAGGAATAGATTCTGTGCAGGTAAAAGCTGCTACTGACATCAAAAACGAGTTTGTAAGCCGCTTCGCAACAAGCCTCAGCGCGAGTTTAGGAACAAATCCTTTCCCCAATGCGCTCATTGTGCACTTAAAACCAGATGCTCGCACGACAGACCGCATAGACACTATCGCGGCGGAGGTGCGCTCGTTGCGTGGCGTGAGCGATATTGCCTACCGTGCTGCCTTTGTGAGTTTGGTGGAAGCGCGAAGCCGTGAAGCAAGCATTATTCGTCGTGTTGCAGGCGCGGTGGTCGTTGTGGTGTTGATAATGATGCTCTGGAACGCGCTTCAAGCAGTGGATATTGTCGCAAGCGGCTTGCAGCGCGTTGCGTTGGGTGTGTGTATTGGTGCAGCGTTGGGCGGTCTTGCAGCAATTCTTCTGTATTTTGCCCTTCGCTCCTCTGTTCTCAGCCTTGATTCTGTGCGCCCTGTGAGCCTTCTTGCTGGAAGCGCGATAGTATGCGCCCTCGGCGGGATTGCCCTTGTGGTGCGAGCCGTAATCTTGGTGAAAAATACACCCGCAAGCCCAGCAATGAGCGCACCTACGGTTGATACCAGCACAGCAACACATTCTGAATAACTATACCAAACCCTGTGAATACCCACAAGGATTCGCATTTTTTTTTACTTTTTTCAACACAACCACTATGGGAATTTTTGGAGATATTCTTGGCAAACTCGGCTTTGGCGATAAAGAAGCCGCACCAGCAGAACAAGCCGCCGCACCACAAGCCGCACCAACAGAGCAAGCACCCGCCGCACAAGCCGCACCCACCGCACCCGCAGTAGTGGCTGTTTCTGTGGTTGATGTTATGTCGAAATTGGAAGGATTAGCAGAAGCGCACAGCGAAAAATTGAACTGGAAACAGTCCATCGTTGATTTGATGAAACTGCTTGGTTTGGAGAGCAGTTTGGGCGCACGCAAAGAGCTTGCAACCGAGCTGGGATGCCCTGAGGACAAGATGGGGGATTCTGCACAAATGAATATGTGGCTTCATAAAACCGTGCTTCAGAAAATAGCAGAAAATGGTGGAAATATTCCACAAGATTTGCTGTAATTTCAAGCGAGTAAACATCTTCAAAAGTAGCGCAGACATCAGGTCTGACCTCAATGTGTCTGCGCTACGGAAGATGGAATGCACAGGTATCATTTTTTCGTTTGACTTTCTCCATTCTCACTCCGAATATCACATATGGCACCTTCGTCCAAAAAAGAACAAAAAGAACGCAAACAACGTCAGCACAATACCGTAAAAGCAGCATCATTGTTGCGCTGGCAAGTGATTGGATTAGCACTCATTTCTTTTCTGCTCTACGCGCAAACGCTTGGTTTCGGCTTGGTAATGGACGACAACATGGTGATTACCGACCACAGCGTGGTGCAGCAAGGCGTGAAGGGCATTGGAACGCTTTTAACGAAAGATTCTTTTTTCGGGTTTGATGAATTTTACGACCGCTCCAGCCAGCGTAAAACCTACCGTCCCGTGTCGTTTGTGAGTTTTGCCATCGAAAAGCAATTATGGAATAACAATCCTGCAATGGGGCATTTTGTGAATGTGGCATTGTATGTGTGTGCTGTACTGCTTGTATTCATGCTATTTCGGAGACTTTTTGCTGCGCAGTTGGCTGAAAAAAATTTTACAGAAAAAAACTTTACGTGGTTGCCGTTTTCGCTTGCGTTGCTGTTTGCCGTGCATCCCGTCCACACGTCGGCTGTGGTCAATATCAAGAGCCGTGATGAACTTTTTGCGCTACTTTTCGGCGTTGCGTCTGCGGTCTGGCTGTTTGAGTATTTGCGTTTGGAGAAGCTCCAACACTGGCTTCTGAGCCTTGCCGCCTTCGCGCTCGCGCTTTTGTCCAAAGAGAGTGCGGTGCTGCTTTTGCCCGTGATTGCTGTTCTTTTGCCGTACACATTTAGCAATGTTTCTGTGCGGAAAATTCTCCTCACAGGTGCACCATTTCTTGCTTTGACGGTACTGTTTCTTGCGGTGTGGTTTGGCGTGGTTGGGCGCGTGGAGGAAGGCTTGTTTGCGTATATTTTGCATAATCCGTTTGCAGACGCAAGTCTTGGAGAGCGCATTGCAACAGGCTTTTTGCTCTTAGGAATGTACGCGCTGAAAGCAATATTTCCTTGGACGCTCTCGGAAGGCTACACGTATAATCAAATTCCGCTTGCCAGCTTTGGTGATATTCGCGCAATCGCAGCAATGGTGGTGATTGTAGGGCTTGTAGGTGTGAGTATTATTCGCTTAGGGCGGTCGCATCCCTTTTGGCAGCGCGTGTGTGCCTGTGCGGTGTTGGCGTTCTTTTGCACGCTGTTTTTGGCTTCCAATATGCTTGTGTATGCAGGAAGTATGCTGGGTGAGCGGTTTTTGCTTACGCCGAGTTTGTTTGTGGTGCTTGGGCTGGGATATAGCATTTTCGCGCTTTTGGGGGCGGAATCGCCGCGTTTTCGTCAAAGTACTGCTCTCAGCGTAATTTTCCTTCTCGCCAGCGTGTACGCGCTTCGTGGGCTGATGCGCTTGCCAGACTGGTCATCGGACGAAAAACTGCTCCGCGCTGACCATCGCTCTACGCCACAAAGCATGATGACGGCTCGCAACTACGCATCGCAGATTGTCTTGAGGGCAGGACGCTCAAAAAATCCAGCCGAACAAAGTATGTTGTTGGATGAAGCAGAAATCGTGATTTCACGCGCTTTAGCGATTGATTCCACCGCCGATGCCTCCTTGTACGATTTGCAAGCTCTCTGCGCTTTGCAACGCAAGGATTTCGACCGCGCCTTTGCCGCTGAAGAACGAGCAATGATGCTGGATTCCACGACACGTCGCGCCATTCACCGCAAACCAATTTTTCGGAATAATCTTGCATCGGCATTCGTTTCGCGGGCTGCGCGGCGCATCAATGCTGAGAATGCCGATAGCACCCGTGCAGGCATTTACGACCTCCGAGCCGCATTGCAGCTTAATCCGAAGAGCGAAACGGCGTATTTGAATCTTGGAATGATTTTCGGAAAGCAGCAGCAGCTAGATTCGGCTTTAACATATTTCCAAGCCGCTTACCGCGTTAATCCTCAGTCCGAACTTGCCCAACGTTATATTTACGCAATTCAGCAAGCAAAATTGGAAGAGCAAGGAAAAGCAGAACAGCAGCAAAGTCAAGGTTCCGTGCCGCCCGCAGGGTTTTAGTGTCAATGAGTTTTTTGCTAGGTCAAAAACTCAGTAGGGCAAAAATTCACAGATTGACGAAAATATTTTAAATCTCGCTTTAAAGTTTCCTTCCGCTTGAGTAACTTGAGAAGTGAATATCAGTTCATTTTCAAGGTGTATGGTAGGAAAGCCACGCATAATGTTTTTAATACATCATGCGTAAGTCGAAAAAATTAAAAATGTTACGTTGCTGTTTCCCCGCTCTGTTCATGCTGAGTGTATTGCGACATCGCAGAAACGTCTGACGCAAAACTGCGAAAAAATGCAAACCACCACCACGATAACCTTTTACAGACTAAATAATTAGGAAGCTGTATGCTTGAATCGTACTTCCCGATACTCGGAACTATCATCATGGGAATAGTGTTTGGTATAGCAATGATGAAGTTGCATGAATGGGTTGGACCCCGCCGACAAAACAAAGAAAAACTCAGTACCTACGAAAGCGGCATGGAGCCTGTTACCTCCGTGAAGGAGCGTCATACGGTAAAGTTTTATCTCGTGGCGATGCTCTTCATTCTCTTCGATATTGAAATTGTGTTTATGTATCCGTGGGCAGTACAATTTAAGCAGCTAGGCGCACAGGCACTTGTGGCGATGATTCTGTTTATGGTGTTGCTGTTTGCAGGATTTATCTATGTTGTTAAAAAAGGAGCCTTAAAATGGGACTAAACGAAACATTGGAACGCGACGGTTTTGTCCTCACCACCGTTGAGGCGATTACCAAATGGGCACAGCGTAATTCCGTCTGGCCTATGCCGATGGGAATTTCTTGCTGCGCGATAGAAATGATGGCACTTGCGGGCGCACGTACCGACAGTGCGCGGTTTGGTTCGGAAGTATTTCGCTTTTCGCCGCGTCAGGCAGATTTGATGATTGTGGCAGGAACCGTAACCTACAAAATGTCGTGGGTTGTACGGAAAATCTACGACCAAATGCCCGACCCAAAGTGGGTAATCGCAATGGGCGTATGTACTTCGACGGGCGGAATGTTCCGCAGCTATCCCGTTGTGCAAGGAATTGACCAGTTTTTGCCTGTGGATGTGTACGTGGGTGGCTGCCCACCGCGTCCCGAAGCCTTGTTGAAAGGGCTTATCACAATTCAGGAAAAGATTAGTGCTACCAAGCCGATCATTATTGATGCGAATCCTGTGGAAGCGGCATAATCACTTGCGCAGACACTTGTATAAACAAGCATTATTTCTTGAAAATCCGATTTGTTCTGAATCTATTTTTGCGTAACATTGTAGTCCGCAAAGTAACTTTGCGCACACGACAACCTTACTACTACGAAAAAATAACTACAAAAGTTTCACACCATCATACTGTTCGAGGCTGTACAGATGAAAAGTATTTTCCCATTTATGCGCGTAACTATCGTAGTTGCCGTATGCTGTATTGCTTTTATTTTCGTGAATAACCTCTCTGGCTTCTTCAAAAGCTACAAAGACGACCCGCATTGGGTAGAACCGTACTCAGCGAAAGCTGCTGGCGGCGGTGGCGCACCGAATCCAGGTGCTGCACAGGGCGCAGGTGCAGGGGTATTCAATAGCAAGTGTGCTGCTTGCCATCAAGGGAGCGGCAAAGGTATGCCCGGCATTTATCCGCCGCTTGTCGGTTCGGAATTTGCACAAAACGCTGATATTTCCATTCCCATCCGCATCGTTCTCCATGGTTATCAAGGAAAGATTCAACGCGCAGGTAAAGAGTACAACGGTGTAATGACACCTTGGAAGGATGCTCTTTCGGATGAAGAAATTGCACAAGTTTTAACAACGGTTCGCTCAAGTTGGGGCAATAACGCACCTGCTATTGAAGCGAAAGACGTTGCCGATATTCGCGCAAAAACTGCGACACGTGGTACTTCATACAACGAAGCAGAATTGTTGAAGCCTCTCTAAACCTTGATACTACTCAAAAAAACGAATTATTTCACCACATTTTGTTCATGGAGCAATTATGTTCGATTTTTCATGGAATATGCTGTCGTACTTTCCTCCAGGAATCAGCACGTACAGCGAAGCGCATGACGACTTGTTTGCATTGGTCTATTGGGTTTCTGTTGGCATCTTTATGCTCGTGCAGATTGTTTTGGTAACGTTTATTTTCAAATACCGCCATCGTCCAGGTCATAAGTCATATCACTATCACGGCAACAACGTCGTGGAGTTTACGTGGACGCTCGCGCCAACGATTCTCTTTGCTGGACTTGGTCTGTATAGCGATGAAATGTGGAAGATTATGAAGTATTCTTCACGCATTCCTACGCCAGATGTGGAGATTGATGTTGTTGGTCAAGCATTCAACTGGCACGCCCGTTATCCAGGCGCTGACGGTATCTTGGGCAAACGCCACGCTCGTTACCGCACGGCTACGAACCTTTTCGGCATTGATCCGACGGACGCTCGCGGTAAAGACGACATCGTTTTGACAGGTGAATTTAACTTGCCAGTCAATAAGAATGTCGTTGTTCACCTCTCGTCGGTGGATGTATTGCACAGCTACTTCCTTCCGAACTTCCGCATTAAGCAAGATGCCGTGCCGGGTTCATGGATTGATGTATGGTTCAATGGTACAAAGACAGGTAAGTACGAACTCGCTTGTGCGGAACTCTGCGGAAGCGGTCACTATGCAATGCGCGCTGTCTTGAATATGCAAGCTGATGCTGATTTTGCAAAGTGGATGGATGCGAAAAACGCAGCAAAGAAAATCATTCTTGATGCTGAAGCTGCTAATCCAAAGCCCGTTGAAGCTGCCGCAGCACCCGCTCCCGCAGCGCATGGTGAAGGCGGACACCACTAAGAAAAGTATGAAATATGAAGTAGAAATTATGGAAACGTCTTCAGAATTTCACCCTTCATCAATTTATGCTTCATACTTTCCAATAACATATTGACCAATACTATTTCTTTCACCTACATTTTTCATCGCTATGGAAGCAGCAGTTCTTACCCATGAACACGGTCATGCTGTGGCACACGCAGCAGACCACACTCATGAACACCATGAGCCGTCGTTTATCAGAAAGTATTTGTTCTCGACCGACCACAAAACTATTGCAAAGCAGTTCCTCACAACATCCATGTTTTTCTTGCTTGTGGGCGGTGCGTTTGCATTGTTTATTCGCTGGCAACTCGCATATCCAGGCGAGCCGATTCCCATTATTGGGTCGTGGTTGCCGGATTCGCTTGTTTCAAATGGCGCAATTCAACCTGGATTTTACACGCAGCTTGTAACCATGCACGCTACGGTCATGATTTTCTTTGTTATTATCCCAATGGCAACGGGCGCATTCGCCAACTTCTGTATTCCGCTTATGATTGGCACCGACGATATGGCGATGCCGATTGTGAATATGATGTCGTTCTGGCTTGTTCCAGTTGCTGGTTTGACCATCATGGCAGGATTTTTCGTTGAAGGCGGCACGGCTGCTGCGGGCTGGACAAACTATCCTCCGCTCTCCGCCTCTGGCATGGGGCATACGCTGTGGGTAATTGGTGTCTTTCTCGTAGGATTCTCGTCCATCTTGGGCGGTATGAACTACGTTACCACCGTTCTCAACAAACGCGCAAAAGGTATGCGGATGTTCGATATGCCGATGACCGTTTGGGCGTTGTTTATCACAGCTATCCTTCAAACACTCGGTACACCCGTACTTGCGGCTGATGCGGTCCTTCTCTTTGTTGACCAAGTTTTCCATGCAGGTATTTTCATCCCTGAAAATCTTTTGACACCAAACGGCGGCTTGTTCCCGAATGGCGCGAATGTTGGTACAGGCGGCGGCGGTCAGCCAGTTCTTTGGCAGCACCTTTTCTGGTTCTACTCGCACCCTGCTGTATACATCATGATTTTGCCAATCATGGGCGTTGTTTCCGATGTACTTGCAACCTTCGCTCGCAAGCCGATTTATGGTTACAAGGCGATGGTCTTTGCTATCATGGCAATCGCATTCTTGGGCTTCGTGGTTTGGGGACATCATATGTTCCTTTCCGGTATGAGTCCGCTTCTTGGCACAACTTTCATGCTCTCAACGATTGTAATTGCCGTTCCGTCGTCTATCAAAATTTTCAACTGGCTCGGTACAATCTGGAGAGGTGATATTCACTTCACTACGCCGAATTTGAACGCGCTTGGCTTTATCAGCACGTTTGTTTGCGGTGGTTTGAGCGGTGTGTTTATGGCGATTGGTCCGATTGACGTGTACATTCACGATACCTACTTCATCGTGGCGCACATTCACTACGTTCTTTTTGGTGGTGCGCTCTTCGGCATTTTTGCTGGTATTTACTACTGGTTCCCGAAAATGTTCGGCAAGATGTACAACGAATCAATGGGCAAATTCCACTTCGTAACAACCTTCATCACCTTCAATCTTTGCTTCTTCCCGATGCATATGATTGGCGTTGGTGGTCATATGCGTCGTATCCACGACCCATATGTGTACGAGTTCTTGAAGCCTTTCCAGCCGATTAACCAGTTTATTACGATTTTCGCTATTCTTCTTGGTTTTGCGCAGCTTATCCTTATTTTCAACCTCATTTGGAGTGTGAAATTTGGTCGCCCTGCACCGCGCAATCCTTGGCGCGCAAACACGCTTGAGTGGGCAGCTCCTGCTCATCCAGGACACGGCAACTTCGACCGCGACATTACTGTCTATCGCGGACCGTACGAGTTTGCTTCGCCTGAATCGAAGCGTGATTACTTGCCGCAATGGATTCGCCCCGCACACGTAGAACAAGAAACCGTAGCAAAGCACTAATTTGAATGAGTTCCCAAGCGGTATTGAAGCAAGGCATTCTTGCAAACACCGCTTGGGAACTCTTCTTGTTTGAGATTTACTATCATCTCTTGTCTGTTTCGCGTAAGGTGTTCACAAAGTTTGAACGCCTTCCCTAAAACAGATTGTCAATGGAATCCGATTTCAATTCGATTCATCAATTATGCCCAATCCTTCTCATACCGCAACATTTGACAACAACGATGCTCCAACGCTTCCACAAGAAGCGGAGAAAGCACGGTCGGTATCAAAGCTCTCTGCATACTACGAACTGACCAAGCCGGGCATTACTAAAATGGTCGTCTTGAGCGGTGCGGCTGGATACTATCTCGGTATTTCCTCTGCATTGGAATATTTCTCGCAGGTTGCGAATGTGGTGAATTTTTTCTTGACAATTATTGGAATTGCACTGGTTTCAGGCGCAAGTTGTGTGCTGAACAATTACGTTGAGCGCGACTTTGACAAACTCATGAAACGCACCATGCAACGCCCGATTCCATCTGGTATTGTGAGCGCACAAGAGGCACTCATTTTCGGTATTGTGCTTGCAATTCTTGGTTGCGCGGCATTAGCATTTGTCAATCTTTTGACCGTCGTTCTCGCACTTGCCACTTTGATTTTGTATGTGAATGTTTATACACCTTTGAAGCGTAAAACAACCTTCTCGCTGCTTGTCGGAAGTCTGCCAGGCGCATTGCCGACACTGGGCGGCTGGACGGCGGCAACGGGTTCTGTTTCTTTGGAAGCATTTCCTTTGTTTGCGGTGTTGTTCTTTTGGCAAATTCCGCACTTCCTCGCGCTTTCGTGGATGTACAAACAAGACTACGAGCGCGGCGGCTATGAAATGCTTGCCGTTCACGACGGAACGGGAAAAACACTGGCTTGGCAGACGGTTTTGTATATTGTATTGCTGACTCCATGTACGCTGGCTCTCACCTTTGTACAAGAAACAGGAATGGTGTATCTTATGGGTGCATCGGTGTTGTGTGCAATTTTCCTTTATTTTGCTGTGCAGCTTCTCCGTAACGTTTCTGTTCAGAATGCCCGTCGTGTCTTGCTTTCATCGTATTTGTACCTTTTAGGCGTGTTTGTGCTGATTTTTATTGATAAAGTCTAAAAAAGGATGAAGGCTGAGGGATAAGGGATGAAGGTTAAGAAAAAAAAAGCCATCAATCTCAGTAGCACAGACATTCCTGTTTGTGTTTCCCTCACACTAACACTCACAGACAAGTTGAGGGAAGCCCTCAAGTCTGTGCCACTACTGAAGAGAGTTATTCTTCAAAACCTCGAATAAAATTAAACTAATTTTTAATGAAACATTGTTCCATCTTCCAGAAAGTTTAACACTATGTCCGCTCTCTCTCTTGCCCATGAGCCGGTAACAGGTATTCGCCACGGGAAGCTCGGTATGTGGATTTTCCTAGCTTCTGAGGTGATGTTCTTTTCGGGATTTTTCACCGCCTTCATCATTTTGCGTAATGCAAATCTCTCCGTCTTTGCGCATGGCGCAACAGAACTCAACTGGCCCCTCGCTGCGTTGAATACGGTAAACCTCATCGTTTCCAGTTTGACGATGGCAATGTCTATTTTGTCGTTGGAAAACGGCGATAAAGGTAAATTCCAGTTGTACTTAGGGATTACCTTCCTTTGTGCGTGTGGTTTCTTGGTGATTAAGTACATCGAATACACCACGAAGTTCAGCCACGGTATTTATCCAGGAACAAGTTCGTTTTTCGGCTTGTACTTCACCATGACAGGCTTCCACGCAATACACGTTATTGGGGGCATGATTCCGATTGGTTGGATGCTTGCAAAATCCTTCACCAAACGCGGTTATGCTGATACTGGTCGTGTTGAGATTTTGGGCTTGTACTGGCACTTTGTGGATTTGGTGTGGATTTTCCTCTTCCCCGTGCTGTATCTCATTTTCTAACTCTGTGTGTTTTCTTAGAAACTATTACTTTCCTACTTCACAATTTTTTCCAAAGGTGATTTATGGCAGCAGGGCATTCAGCAGGTGAGATGCAGAAAGCATACATCAAGATTTTCTCCGCGCTTATGGTCTTTACACTTTTGACCATCGTGGCTGCAAAATTTGTCCATTTCCCTGAAAGCTGGGGCAGTCTTTCTACTGTTCTGCACGTAACAATCGGTTTACTTATCGCCGTTGCAAAGGCGTGGATGGTTGTGTATGTCTTCATGCACATCAAGTTCGATAACCCGTATATTCGCGTGTTTATCTACGTTCCGCTCTTTCTCTTTGCCGTGTTGGTCTTTGCTTTGACGGTTCTTGGCGGACCGACCTTGTAAGAAAAGGATGAAGGTTGAAATATGAAGTATGAAAAATATCTGCTTCTTATTTTCGTACTCTACTTTTTTTACAAACTTTACTCAACGTTTATTAGGAAACAACAATGAAAAAATTATCTTCTGTTCGCTTTTCAACAGTCGTATTTGCGATGGTTTTGCTTGTCAATACTGTGCTTGTGGCGTGTCCGAATTGCAAGGATAATTTCGACCTCAACACCACTTCTGGTGGCATCGGCTCGGCGTATGGTTATACGATTTACTTGCTGATTGCTATGCCGATTGTGATTGTTGTTACCCTCGCGCTCCGAGTAAAGAAGCAAATGCAAGCCAATGATAAAACCGAGATGTACCGCCGTGCCGCATAAATACTTGGCTTCTGGGCAATAGCCTTGAAAGCAAGCAATAACGCGGTGTTTGGCAAGCAGCTTGGTATTCAACGATGAACAATAATTATTCGTTACAAACTACTTTTCATGTTTTGGCTATGTTTACAGCAAAGACAAATCAAAAATCCAAAACGACCATTCTGGCGGGCTTGGCATTGCTCGGCTTTGTCAGTTTGAGTTCGTATTTCGGGTTCAACAACGACGTTACGGATGTCGGGTATCGTCCCGAACAGCCGATTCCGTTCTCGCATAAAATCCATGCGGGCGAACTCGAAATCAAGTGTATGTATTGCCATACCTCCGTTGAAAAATCGAAGCATTCGTCTGTTCCCGCAACCAGTACCTGTATGAACTGCCACATTGCAGTAAAAGCAGAAAGTCCGAAGATTGCAAAAGTCAAGGAAAGCTGGGAAACAGGCAAACCTATCGAATGGCGCAAGGTTCATAAATTGCCCGATTACGTGAACTTCAGCCACGCACGCCACATCCGCGCTCGCGTTGATTGTGCATCGTGCCACGGCGAAGTTGAGAAAATGGGCGTTGTAACCCAAATGAAGCCACTCTCAATGGGCTGGTGCTTGGATTGCCATCGCAACCCGCAAGAATACGTTGTTCCAGCGCGTCAAATTTCTGGTATTTTCACAGGTCTTGAATCAAACGAAGACGTTGCGAAAATGATTAAAAATGAAAAACCGACCGTTGGCGAAGGCAAGTGGATTCCCGCTCCGAACTCAGACTGCACCTACGAAGCAGCAGGCGAATACCAACACGTTGTCGGCAAAGTAAAAACCGACGGCATGGATGCGGCACAAAAAGCCAGCCTTGCAGGTTTGGTGATGCCGAAGAAAATCGCGCTTGGTCCTGAGAATTGCGGGGCTTGCCACTATTAAATTTCCGAAAATGTTCGCAAGGGGCTTCATGCCCCTTGTTCTCGTTCATTGAGGATTGAACTGTACACTTGCAAATAAAGCATTGAAACGAATTATCTCCAAAACATTATCATCCAACATTATGGAGCGTCAATACTGGAAACGTCTCGATGAAATGTCCACCAAAGCGGCTCTTTCGGAAGAGTACTCGGCGCAAATAAACACCGAGTTTAATTCCACCGCCGGCGACATGATTGAGAACTCAAACGGGCTGAATCGCCGTAGTTTTATCGGTCTTCTTTCAGCTTCGATGGCTCTTGCTGCGACAAGTTGCCGTCGTCCTGACCACAAAATTGTTCCGGTGGTCAAAGCGAGTGAATACCTCACTCCCGGACTTTCGACCTTTTACTCAACGGTCTTTTCGCATGGAAATCTCGCCGTTGGTCTTGTTGCGAAAACACGCGACGGACGACCAGTGAAACTCGAAGGAAATGAAAAGCACGTTGCTTCGATGGGGTCATCGTCGGCATGGATACAAGGCTCGCTCTTGTCTCTCTACGACCCAGACCGCATGAAAAACCCGTTTGTGAACAAAGGTGGCTTCACGCCTAGCACGACGAAGAAAGTCGCTCCGGGCTTTGTGTCGCCCGACACAGCGATTGCGTCAATGGCAGACGGCATCAACGCTGCTGCCGCTTCTGGCAAAGCAACGCGGATTCTCATTGGCGAACACGCTTCCCCCAGCTTTGACGCGCTCTTGAAGGAAATCGAACCCATGCTGCCGAATGCGAAAATCGTGGTTATGCCTGCCTTGCACGGCGGAAACACGGCTGAAGCAAACAAGGCTGTACTCGGCATGGATACGGAGTTTGTAACCGATTACTCGAAAGCAGAAGTAATTCTCAGCGTTGATGCAGACTTCTTGGGAACAGACAAAAACGCTGTTCACAATATCAAGTCGTTTGCAAAAACACGCAAGCCATCGTTTGAAAATGCAAGCATGAGCAAGCTCATCGTTGCCGAAAGCATGATGTCGCTTACGGGCATGAACGCAGACAAGCGTATGCGCCTTGCTCCCGACCAACTTGTTGCCTTCCTTGCAGCCGTTGCAAAGGGCGTAGGCGCGGGCGTTTCGGGTGACGATGCAGGACTTTCGGCTGAAGCAAAAGCGGATGCGGAAAAAGTAGCTACGGAACTCAAAGCCGCTTCGGGCAAAGCAGTGGTCAGCGTTGGCGACCATCTTCCAGCAGGCGCACACGCACTTGGTATCGCTATCAATGCGGCTCTTGGTGCATTTGGCGCAGGCAAAGCGATTGACACGGCGCATCAAATCCCGATGAGCAATAGCAAGAATGCAGCAATCGCCGAATTCCGCGAAGAATTAAAAGGCGGAAAAGTTGGCGCGGTTGTGTTTGCGGGCGTAAATCCTGCGTATTCTGCTGATGCGGAAACACAAGAACTCTTGAAAAAAGTTGAACATCGCTACGCTTTCTCCTTGTATCAAGAAGAAACCAGCACGATGTGTACCGCCTACGTTCCGGCAGCGCATTACCTCGAATCGTGGGGCGATGCAATGGCGTTCGACGGCTCTGTCTCTATTCAGCAGCCCGTTGTTGCGCCGCTCAACCCGAACAGTTTTTCATTGCAAGATTTGCTCATGAAATTGGCAAAAGCAGTGAAAGCGGACGCATTTGCGAGCTTGGGTGAGAAATTTGCGTATGTCGAGTATTTACGCGCTCGTTGGACTGCTTCGTATGGCAGCGTTTCTGGCGAAAAACCCGCAACCTTCGATGCATACTGGGCGCAAGTCCTTCGCGATGGTCTTGCAAAAGCAGGCGCAGCGTCGTCTCCAGCAGCAAACGTGAATGCTGGTGCGGCTTCTGGGCTTATTGCGCAAGCAAAAGTTGCAAAAGCAGATTTGGTCTGCCTTGTAACGCCATCCTATGCGCACTACGACGGTAGCGTCTCGAATACAAGCTGGTTCATGGAACTCTCCGACCCTGTTACCAAAACAACATGGGACAACCTCGCGCTCATGAGTCCGAAAACGGCTGAAAAGCTCTTCGGTGCTGAACGCGCAAAAGAATTAAACTCTGAACACTACCCAACCGAACTTATCCGCGTAAAAAGCGCGAACGGCGTTGTGGAGCTTCCAGCATGGGTACAATTCGGCATGGCAGATGGCGTAATTGCGACAACAACAGGCTGGGGACGCACAAACGTTGGGCAGGTTGCCGACAACGTTGGCGCGAATGCGTACGCGCTCATGGGCGCAGAGCAGTCCAACGGCTACGTGGCAGTAACGGTCGAGCTTACGGGCAAGAAATACAAAATTGCTTCGACGCAGCGTTACTCCGACCTTATGGGACGCAAACTCGCGCTTGATACCACGCTTGATAAAGTAAAATCAAAAAGTGAGCATCTCGTTCATAAAGAAGAAGTTCCAGGCAAAGAATCTGAGAAAAACAGCGAATTGCCAAAGAGCATTATGAAGAGCTTCCAGTACAACGGTCATCGCTGGGGCATGACGATTGATATGTCGGCGTGCGTCGGTTGCGGCGCGTGTATTACGGCGTGTCAGGCGGAAAACAACATTGCGGTTGTCGGCAAAGAACACACCGCAAATGCCCGCGATATGCACTGGATGCGCATTGACCGCTACTACGGCGGTTCGGATATGGAAAACAATCCCGAAGTTACGATGCAGCCGATGTTGTGTCAGCATTGCGAAAACGCGCCGTGCGAGAATGTATGCCCTGTTGCGGCGACAACGCACAGCCCCGAAGGCTTGAACGAAATGACCTACAACCGTTGCGTTGGCACGAAGTATTGCGCAAACAACTGCCCGTACAAAGTGCGTCGTTTCAACTGGCTCAACTGGCACAAAAAAGACCGTTCTCCAATAGAATTCGTCCACAACCCTGATGTAACCGTGCGTATGCGTGGTGTGATGGAGAAATGCTCCTTCTGTACACACCGTATCACCGAAGCGCGTCAGAAAACAAAAGACGCGGGCGAACTCTACATCAAAGACGGCAGCCTCCAAACCGCCTGCCAACAGGCTTGCCCAGCAAATGCTATCCTCTTTGGCAACACCAACGATGCAGCAAGCACGGTCTCGAAATCACGCACAAGCGAGCGCGGCTTCTTGGTTTTGGAAGAATTAAACGTCCGTCCGCAAATCACGTATCTTGCAAAAGTGCGCAATGTCGAAGGCAAGAAAGAAGAAGCACACGCGGGTGGTCATCACGGATAATCCAAGCGGCAGGTGTAGTCCACTTTTAAAGTGAACTACACCTTTTACGCTTACAACCTTTGAACTAAACATTTGTAAAACTTCATTCCAAAAGGTAAGGCTATGGAAGCACAAGCACAAGTTGCATCGGCAGCCGCTACGGGATTGAAAAACGGGGCAATGAACGGCTATCACGATAGCCCGTCCGCCAAACCCGTCCGTGAACCTCTTGTCTTGGGCAATAAAACTGTCCATGACGTTACGGTTGATATTTCCCGCATCGCTGAAGACAAAGCAACCCCAAAATTCTGGCTCGCGCTCTTTGCGTCGGCTGTGGTGGCAGGCGCAGGGATACTCGCTCTGGTGTACACCATTGCCGTAGGTATTGGTGTTTGGGGCTTGAACAATACCGTCGGCTGGGGTTGGGACATCACCAACTTCGTATTCTGGGTCGGTATTGGTCATGCTGGCACACTTATTTCTGCGGTACTCTTTCTTTTCCGTCAAAAATGGCGCACGGCGATTAACCGCGCTGCCGAAGCTATGACTATTTTCGCCGTTATCAATGCGGCGGTCTTCGTACTTACGCACACAGGTCGCCCTTGGCTTGACTACTGGCTTTTGCCGTATCCGAACCAAATGCAAATGTGGGTGAATTTTCGTTCCCCGCTTGAGTGGGACGTATTCGCGGTAAGTACCTATTTCACGATTTCGCTCCTTTTCTGGTTCACTGGTTTGGTGCCAGACTTGGCAATGCTTCGCAATCGCGCAAAAGGCAAAATTGCAAAAACAGCGTACACAATTTTCAGCTTGGGCTGGACGGGTTCTACCCGCAACTGGCATCACTACGAATTTGCGTACATGATTTTTGCAGGTCTTTCTACACCGCTCGTACTTTCGGTTCACTCTATCGTATCCTTCGACTTTGCTGTCTCAATTCTTCCAGGCTGGCACACGACTATTTTCCCACCGTACTTCGTTGCGGGTGCTATTTTCTCTGGTTTTGCGATGGTGCTTACGCTCATGCTCGTTGCGCGAGAAATCCTCGACTTGCATGATTACATCACGCTGAAGCACATTGACAACATGAACAAAATCATCCTCGCCACAGGTATGATTGTAGGTTATGCGTATGCAATGGAGTTCTTCATTGCGTGGTATAGCGGCAATCCTTACGAGCGATTTGTGTTCATCAACCGTGCAACGGGTGATTATGCGTGGTCGTATTGGATGATGATGAGCTGTAATGTGTTCTCGCCTCAGTTCTTCTGGAGCGCGAAATTGCGCCGTAACGTCATGTTTACCTTCTTCCTTTCCATCGTTGTAAATATCGGTATGTGGTTCGAGCGTTTTACGATTATCTCGACCTCGCTTCACCACGCATACTTGCCTTCAACATGGCACTACTACACGCCGACATGGGTGGAAATTACTATTTTCATCGGTACATTCGGTTTGTTCATGGTGTTCTTCTTGTTGTTTGCAAAGTATTTGCCGATTATTGCTGCATCGGAAGTAAAAGGCATTATGCCTGGTTCGCAGCCGAGCCATCATCATCACGATGATGATGACCATGCTCATGCAGACGCAAATGGTCATGCAAAAGCGCATTAAATCTCACATCTTCACCGATAAATCACGAAAGTATCACCTTTGAATTTTCACGACTATGGCACAAGGTAATGTTATCGCTGTGATGGGAGATTACAAAAATGCTGATGCCGTAACCGCAGCAGCAAAAGGAATCCACGCAGCAGGCTATACAAAATTTGATATTTATACGCCGTATCCAGTTCACGGTTTGGAAAAAGCAATGGGAATGCCGAAAACCAGCCTCCCCAAATTTGCTTTGGCAGGTGGCTTGTTCGGTCTGTCATCTGCTTTCGCTCTCCAGTACTGGTCTGGCGCGATTGAATACAAACTCAATATCGGCGGCAAACCGCTCTTTACGCCACACTTCGGTGTTCCCGTGTTCTTTGAATTGATGGTCTTGTGTACAGGACTCACGGTATTTTTCACGATGTTTTTCATTCTGAACAAACTCCCGAATTGGCATTCAAAATATCAGTACGATGCAGGTTTTATCGCCGCTCAGGACGATAATATGTGCGTTGTGTTGGAAGCGGAAGACCCGCGTTTCACGGTAGAATCTGCCCAAGCACTGCTCACCAAATTAGGTGCAGCAAACGTGCGTGTGGTGCATGAAACCGTCGAACACGACGAGCCAGAATATGTAAACTAATCTCCAACCCAGAAGGAAAATATGAAGTATGAAATATGAAGGATGAAACCCGCAGACCGCTTTAACGCTTGTCTCAACGTTTCATATTTCATACCTCAGATTTCATCCTTTCTTTCAAAGTATTCGTAAAAACTATGTCAAATAACAAACGCAAATTCGGCTTCTGGTCGGCGTTGTTTCTGGTGTTGTTTGCAATCTTCTGGGTAGGATTGCTCTCTGGCAACATTTTGTGGACATCCGACACACCGCCGCTTGAAATCATCAGCGACATGGACAACCAGCCGAAAGTAAAAGGTCAGGCAGCGTCCAATTTCTTCGCTGACGGCAAAGCTACCCGCGAACCTGTTGAATACACCGTTCCACGCAATGGCACGAAGTATGCGGTTTCGCTGGATGATGCCGACACGAAAAACATCAACACGATTCCCGTAACGCCCGAAGTGCTTGCACGCGGCAAAAATCGTTTCGAGACCATGTGTACACCTTGCCACAACTACGACGGCAAAGGAAACGGCTTGGTCGTGCAAAAAGGCTTTGCAAATCCGCCGAGCCTTGTGCGCCCAGAAGCGGTTGCTTATACCGATGGAAAATTTTTCCACGTGATAAGCGCGGGACAAAACATCATGTCCTCATACGCGGACAAACTCTCAGAACTCGACCGTTGGTGCGTTGTGCATTACATTCGTGTTTTGCAGAACGGCGGCACACATCCGAAAATGGCAAGCGCAGCCCCTATGACAGCTTCTACAAGCGCACCTACAAAGCAGCAGTAATGATGCGGCTTTCCTTAATTCCTTCATTGTGTAACATAAAAACTCAGGGATGAATAATGAACTCCGTTATTATTGCTGATTCGAGCTTTGCCAAAAAGCTGCACCAATACTCGCTCATAGCGTTGGGCATTGGTGCGGTCGGAATGGCGGCTGCGGCTGTATTCGACGCAGGTC
The DNA here is from genome assembly GCA_004292595.1 of Candidatus Kapaibacterium sp. Lineage (GTDB taxonomy): Bacteria > Bacteroidota > Ignavibacteria > Kapaibacteriales > UBA4661 > PH2015. The sequence continues at coordinate 50,290 of RDXM01000089.1, forward strand.
GCTTCTTGCAGGCATACTTAGTCGGCTACATCTATTTTGCCGGAATTACGATTGTGTCCATGTTCTTTTCAACGCTGCAATTCCTTGTGAATGCAGGTTGGAGCGCACTTGTCCGTCGTATTCCCGAACTCTTTGCAGGATTTTTGCCTGTGGTCTTGATTGGTCTTATTCCTATTGTGGTTGATGTGTGGTTCTCGCACAAACTCTACCATTGGGCAGACCCGCACATTTACGAGCCAGGACCGCATTTCGACGCGCTTCTGAACACCAAACGCGGCTATTTGAATCCGACCTTTTTCACGATTCGCCTTGCAATTTATGCGGTGATTTGGTTCTTGACCTATCGCCTCATCATTCAGAACTCCTTTAAGCAAGACGAAAGCAGCACCGATTATACGCCAACACGCCAGAACATGAAGCGTTCTGCGCCTTTTGTGCTTCTCTTTGCAATGTCGCTCACCTTCGCAGGTTTCGACCTCGTGATGTCGCTCGACCCGCACTGGTTCAGCACGATGTTTGGTGTCTATTTCTTCGCTGGTAACTTCGTTTCTACCTTGTCGCTCATCGCAATTTTCATTGTGAATTTCAAGCGTCAAGGTTTGCTCAAAGGCATTACGAGCGAACACTTCCACGATATTGGTAAATTCATGTTTGCCTTTACGGTATTCTGGACGTACATCACGTTCTCGCAATACTTCCTCATTTGGTACGGCAACTTGCCTGAAGAGGTTCTCTTCTTCTGGCACCGTGCGCACGGCAACTGGCAGTTCTTGGGCTATGGCTTGGTCTTCGGACACTTCATCGTTCCGTTTGTAACCTTGCTCACGCAGGGCAACAAGCGCAACCCCGCAGTTCTTGTGGGCGTTGGCTGCTGGATTCTCTTCATGCACTTTATTGATTTGTGCTTTATCATTTTGCCGAACTTTAGCCCAACCCTCAGCGTATCATGGCAAGACGTTTGCTCATGGTTGTTCTTTGGTGGCTTGTTTTTCTTCTTGGTAGCACGTCAGCTTGGAACCCGCTCCATTGTTGCTTTCAACGACCCGTACTTGAAAGAATCGATGGAACTTATTTCGTAAGAAATTGTCCAAAAGAGCTTCAAAAAGTTTATCGAATAAAAAGCCCGTAGGAATGCGATTCTTACGGGCTTTTTTGTGGCTATACTTTCAGAAATTATCCATCCACAAACATTTGCCAAAAACGATTAAAAGGATGCACAGACCGTACCACACCCTGCTCATTCACAACAGGCAAGCTGCTATTGTGCCAGCGAAAAATGCCACCCGTGAGATTGAACACAGCCTCTGCACCAGATTCTTTTGCAGCTCGCTCTAGCCTGCAAACCGCATCACCACTGCGTTTTCCAACGGAGCAGTAGAATACTATCTTTTTTTCGGGTGCAGTTCTTCCAAGTACGCGGCGAAATTCCTCACTTTTGATTTCGGGCGAAAGCCTCACCGCACCTTGTATGTGGCTGACGACATATTCTTTTTCTTCTCGAACATCGAAAAGGAGAATCTGCGAAGGATGTTGCTGAAGTTGCTCAGAAAGCTCTTCCACGCTGATTTCTTGCACAGCACTATTGCTTCCTTCCGAGCGCGGAAGTGTGCTGCGGATAAGCAATTCCACCACGCGCAAGCCTGCATTCTTCATGGTTACTGGTGGTAAAAACAATAAAACAAACACACTTATCGCGGTGACAGCAATGCCCACGAACATAGTTCCTGAAAATGTTTTCTGCATGAGATTTCTCGCGCTTCTTTCTTTGTTCTTTATAGCGTGTAAAAAACGTGGTATATTTGTTGGCTTTGCGTTTAGCGTAAGGATGAACAACGACGCATCGGCGTTGGATGTTCAAATTACAAAAAATAACTACAAAAATTTCTCTGAAATAAAGCGTTGCACCATGAAAGATGCACTTCTAAAGCGCATAGAAACACGTGATTACACGATTGGCATTGTTGGACTGGGTTATGTGGGCTTGCCACTTTTGGCAGCTTTTTACAAACAAGGTTTTCGTGTCATTGGATTCGATATCGACGAACAAAAAATGGAAGCCTTCCGCACAGGAACAAGCTACATCAAGCATTTTCCCGCTGAAGAAATGCAGGAATTAAGCCGCTCGGAGCGGGTTCGTGCGACCAAAGACTTCGCGCTCGTCCGCGAGGCAGATGCCGTGATTTTGTGCGTCCCAACGCCGCTCACCAAGCACCGCGAGCCAGATATGAGCTACATTGTGAATACCAGCCAGACTATTGCGCCACACCTCCGCGCAGGACAAATCATCATCCTTGAATCCACGACCTATCCTGGCACGACCGATGAAATCATTCGTCCGATTTGCGAAAAGGCTTCTGGTTTGAAGTCTGGCGAAGGCTTGTATTTCGCCTTCAGCCCCGAGCGCGAAGACCCAGGCAATCCAAACTACGGCACGGCAACAATTCCGAAAGTTATCGGCGGCGATGGCGCAGACGCGCTGGAAATCGCGGAAAAGCTCTACTCGGCAGCGATTGTGCGCACGGTGAGCGTGTCGAATCCCAAAACGGCGGAAGCAGTGAAATTGCTCGAAAATATCTTCCGCTCAGTCAATATCGCGCTTGTGAACGAACTCAAACTCGTTTTTCACGAAATGGGCATTGATATTCACGAAGTTATTGAAGCCGCAAAGACGAAACCCTTTGGTTTTATGCCGTTTTATCCAGGTCCTGGCTTAGGCGGGCATTGCATTCCGATTGACCCTTTTTATCTCACGTGGAAAGCACGTGAATTCGGCTTGAACACACGCTTTATCGAGCTTGCGGGCGAGGTAAATACTGCCATGCCACAGTTTGTTTTGCGCCGCACGATTGAGGCATTGAACGACAAGAAAAAGTGCATGAACGGCAGCAAAATTCTCTGCGTGGGACTAGCCTACAAGCCCGATGTGGACGATATGCGCGAATCGCCAACCTTTGCAATAATGGATTTATTGCAGAATGAAAAAGCGATTGTCGATTTCTACGACCCGTATATTCCCACGATTACGCCCACGCGCGAACACGCCGACTACACGGGCAAACGCTCGGTGGAATGGCGCGAAGACATGATTTCTTCCTACGACGCGGCGGTGATTGTTACCAATCACAAAGCGGTCAATTACGCTGAACTCCTGCAATGGTGCGACACCGTGATTGACACCCGCAACGCGCTTGCTGCCTTTGCTTCGAATGCCAAGCCAGCGCAAATTTGGAAGGCGTAGAGAGTTGCTAGATTGATACCTCATGAAATTATATTCTTGAGCCTTTAGACCACACGCATTATCCCTAATTCACTGAATGCGTGCGCTCCGGCGGCTCGGTTTTCTACAATGGTGTTTTCGCCATGCTGAACAGTTTTATTCAACAACTGCATACCAAAATTCTGAAACTTGCCGCCATTCCGAGCAAGTTTTTGCGTTCCAGTATTTTGGATGATTCCATGTTTCCGAGCGTTGGTTTTCTTTCGCCGGAAAAAGTCCACGACCTTGAAAACGTCCTGCGTGTGCCGATTAGCACGGTCTCGTATTTTGAGCAAGCTCTGACGCACCGCTCGTACTTGCAAATTCTGCACAATCCGAATGTCTATTCCAATGAACGCTTGGAGTTTTTTGGCGATGCAATTTTAAGTTCCGTGATTGCCGAATACTTATTTTACCTGCGCTCCGACGTACAAGAAGGCGAGCTGACCAAGATGCGCTCGTGGCTTGTGAACAAAAAATCGCTGGCATATTGCGCACGGAAATTGCGTTTGCATGAATTTATCATGGTGAGCCTGAGTGCGCGTCATTCCTTGCAGCAGGGCAATGATTCTATTCTCGCTGACGCGCTAGAAGCCATCATTGCGGCAATTTACCTTGATTCTGGCGCAGAAGCGGCAAAAGAATTTATCATCAATTCGGTGCTGCTCCACGTGATGAATGAAGGCTCGCTCATGCGCGACACAAATTACAAAAGTATCTTGCTGGAGCATTCGCAAGCAGAAGGCACGGGCGTTCCGAGATACAACATCATCGAAGCATCAGGACCCGACCACAACAAAAATTTTGTGATTGAAGTCTGGATTGGCGAGGAAAGAGTTGGCGTGGGCAATGGGCGCAACAAAAAAGACGCGGAACAACGCGCCGCACAAGATGCCGTTGAGAAAATCCGCAATGAAGCCGAGCCGCAAGCAATGCTGCGCGATGTAACGCCTCAAACACCGCAATAAATCTCGTGAAATTGGTCAGGTTGCAACAACTTGATAAGGGGACGCAGATGAAGATGATTGGATTGATGAAGATGATAGGGTGAATATGCGCTTGTCTATTCGATTTTTTCTATTCTTTCATCATCTTCATCCATTCAATCATCTTCATCTGCGTCCAAAAAAATCACGATTTCACCGACCTTGAGAGAAAAAACGCCTAAACAGCATATTATACCTTGTGTGTAGGTATAATCATTCAAAAGTGTGAAAATCAAAAAACAGGCGTGTACCCCAGATTAAACCTCGCATTCAACCACTTCAAAAAGAAATTAGGAATACTATGGCAGTCATAACCTACATTCAAGCAATTTCGGACGCGCTCCGCGAGGAAATGCGCCGCGATAAATCGGTGTTTATTATCGGCGAAGATGTTGGCGGGAGCTTTGGTGGGGCGTTCAAGGTAACGAAAGGATTTGAAGAAGAATTTGGCACAAAGCGCGTGATGAACGCACCGATTTCGGAAACAGCGATTGTCGGCGCGGCTATTGGTGCGTCCTTGAACGGAATGCGCCCCGTGATAGAAATGCAGTTTATGGATTTTGTCACGAATGCGTTTAATCAACTTGCCAACGTCGCGGGAACAACGGCGTATCGCTGGGCAATGGGCGTACCAATCGTGGTGCGAGGTCCGTCGGGTGGCGGCGTGGGTGGTGGTCCGTTCCACTCGCGCAATTCCGAAGCGTGGTTTGCGCATACGCCTGGCATCAAGGTTGTCTGTCCGGCAACGGCTGCCGACGCAAAAGGCTTGCTGACCGCATCAATACGCGATAACAACCCCGTTGTGTTTTACGAACACAAAGGATTGTACCGAAAAATTAAGGATGAAGTTCCCGAAGGAGAGCATATCGTACCGCTCGGAAAAGCAGCAGTGGTGCGGCAGGGACGCGATGCAACGATTGTGTGCTACGGCTCAATGGTGCATGAAGCACTTGCGTTGGCGGAAGATATGACGAAAGAAGGCGTTGAACTAGAAGTAGTTGATATTCGGACGCTCATTCCCTTCGATGAAGCAACCGTGCTGGCTTCGGTCAAGCGCACAAGTCGCGTTCTCATTGCCCACGAAGCCACGCTTACAGGCGGTTTTGGCGGTGAAATTGCTGCTCGCATTGCTGACAAAGCCTTCACGTTCTTGGACGCGCCTGTGCGCCGCTTGGCTGCCTTCGATTCGCCTACGCCCTTCGCGCCAACGCTGGAACAGGAAGTTTTGCCCAACAAAGCGAAAATGCTTGCCGAAGTGCGGTCATTGCTGGAGTTTTAGGAAAGGATGATGGCTGAAATAGGAGGGCTGAAAGAGGAGAACCTTGCTCAAAAAAAAACGCAACCTTCTACGCCAGAATCAAGTGTTGATGCGCTTTATTGCCCCTCGAAACTGCTCTAAAAACTTTTTGAGTGTTTTGGGGGGTGTTTTTTTGAACACCAAAAATTTTGCCAGATGGCGTGTCGAGTGCGTTTTGGAGCAGCAAAATACCGTAGAGCTGCGGAGAAAGGTGAGAAAAAATATTGCTCAATGTTTCACGTCCTGCGCGTGAAAGCGGCACGGTGTCGCTATTCAAGAGCGTGATTTCTGTTTCCTCAATACTGCAAATGTAGGCGATGTTCACCCAATGCGAAGTGTGGACGCGCACGAGCGATTCTGGCAAGGTATTGGTAATCCACTTTTTTTCTACGTGCTTGCTCTCAAGCGTTCCCTGTGCATTGAAGTAAAAAAGATAACAGTATTTTCCCTCGCCCTGCACGCGCAAAATACGGTCGAACTCTATCACATATTGCTCTTTGCTCACAAAAAAGCGTAGAACTCCTTCTCTTGCTTGTGCCGAAAGTGTCCGCGTTTTCGCGGGCAGATTCTGTGCGTATTTGCTGACGGCAAGCACAAAAGGATGATGCAGATACTCCTCCAACGACATCATGATGCGCTGTTCCTGCTCCTTCAAAAGTAGCGTTTGCACCTCGCGGCGAGCGCGTTCCAGCGAGGCAACCAAGTCATCATTGTGGAAGATACCAACGCGCAGATAGCTGCAGGCGTGCTGCTCGGCGAGCAGATGCATGGCGTTCATCTGGTGGCGTAAAGAATTCTGGTGCGCGTCGTTTTCCTCCACGTGAGAATCGAAGAGAATAAGCGCGAATCGGCGGGAGTGCGCGGGGTATTGCTCAAAGAAACGTTCTGTGCCGTTCTCGGGAAGCTGCAAGCCGAGTATCACGACTTGCGGCGGATGCTCTGCCATCACTGTTTCCGCTTCCTCGAAGGATTGGACGCGCTGCACGTCCGTATGAGCTATCTCTTCTTTGCGTATGTCCATATGCAGCCCGCGAGCGTAGATGCGGTGCGACTCCACAATAAGAATGCGAAAAGGAGCAGACGCGCCCGGCGGAAGCGGCGGCGGCGCAGATGTCTGATGGGATGCCTTTTTTGGCGGAAACTCGGTTGAAGAAGTTTTTTTCGAGGCAGATTTTTTCGAGGCAGATTTTTTCGGTGAAGATTTCTTCGGCGAAGGTTTCTTCGATGAGGACATAACAGTATCAAAAAAACACGAGTGAGGAAAAGAGGAACAAGCAATATCGCTGGAATGCAGTAATGGAGCGTGTTCTGGGACGGCAGACACAATCTCCTTACAATATTTTCAATAAAAAGCAACTACAAAAAAAACAGGGAAAAATTGGTCGTTTTTTTACCAAGTTTTCCTTTTTTTTCTTTCGTGCTGGAAAAGTCGGTAGATTTGCACCTGTACACAACGCACAAGGAAAAACTCATTTGGTATCAGGGCTTGCAGGCGTTGTGAACACAAAAACTACTACCAAAAACAAAAAAGCCCCGCTACAAAAATTCCGCAACGAGGCGACGAGAACAAAAATCTTGGCTGAGGATTGTTCAAAGCGCAAAATACGCTCTCGGAGAATTGTAGCAAAGGTTTTTCATAACTTTTTCTCACAATTTTTAGGAGTTTCTTCGATGAAACGTTTCTTTAGCATGAGCAGCATCAAGGCTGTTATGGTTGGTGTCATTGTAAGCGGCATGGCGACAGCCTGCCAGAATGGTAGCAATAATCCTATTGGTGGCTTTCTTCCGAGCGAAGAAAACAGTACGGCAAGCACAGCAAACGCCAAAGCTGGCGGCACAGCAGCACAAAGCGACGAAGAGCGCAAGGCAGAACAAGCCCGCAAAATCGCAGAGTTTTTGGCAAAGCCAGAAGTAAAGGAAATGTCGGCGGGTTTGGAAGAAATCGCGCAAGCAGTGGCGGTAGCGGTAGAAGATAAAGCACTGACGCAGCGTATCTACGAGAAGTGTATGGAAAAATTCGACGGCGAAACCAACACGCTCTGGATGCACCTCGAAGCCGACAGCAAACTCAAAAACAATGGCGGCTGGAACAAGCGCGTGGATGCGGAGCTTGGCAAAGGGCGCAAAAATGCTGTGGTGAAGGGGCTTGGGAATGTGGATGCGGCGATTAAGAAGTTTGAGAAATTTATGAATGCTCCTGTTCATCTTTTTTGGGCGTTCCCACAGAATTGGGATAAAAAAACAACACCGTTTGTAGCCTTTGTTCCAATGGACGTAGATCCTGAAAAACGTAGTAGCATACCCGCTTTTGATGGCAAAGGTAATCGTATTGATTTTGGAAAAGATGGTGCGTTAGCGCAAAAACGCCCTGTGCTTGTTATTACCGTCAATGAACGTGCTACACTGGATGGTATGGTAAGAGAAAGTCTTGTGAAAGGTGTTTCTCATGATTCAAAAGCACAGACGCAAATTCTGGATTTTACTGCAAAAGCTCCCAACAAACCCACAGAAGATAAAATCATGCCCTTTGTTTCTGGCGGCTCGACAAGCGTCAGATTGAATTGGGTTACTGTTCCAGCAATAGCCGATGAAGACTGGTGGAATGGTGGTACAGAGTGGATTTATACATTCCAAATTGGCGGACGCAATTCTGCTGGTTTTGAGCAATGGTGGCCTTATACAAACAATAATCTTGGTGCATACCCTTCTGGCGGTACATTCTATCCTAATACAGCGCATAATTTGGTGCCGCCTGGAGCGAATGACGCAACCTTATTTGTAGAGTTCAAATACTACGAAGATGACTTCACCATGGGACAATATGACATTTTTGATGATTGGTGGGGCTATCATCGTTGGACAGCAACGAGCAGCCCAACGGGTATTATTACCCTTCCACCACCAGGCTCGAATGTTACTAGATACGACCCGAACTACCCTTCTGTACCAACAGTTGCAAATTACACATGGCAATAACAAAAATTAGAACAATGCTTCCCGAATTATTTATTATCGCTGGAGTACTTATTACTCTGAGCGTTGGATGGATGCCAATATTTGCACAAACTTCTTCTCTTCCTGCGGCTTTCGAGCCGCAGGAAGGCAGGGAGACAAAGCAAAACATCTTATTCCCGCCATCGAATGCTAGGCGAGAGATTCACTCTCTCGGCTTTGGAATCGGCGTTATCACAGGAGATGCTTCAACGGGACGCGAAGTTATTTCTTTTTCCACTCGCTACGCACAAAGGCTTTCCGATGTAGAATTAGAAATTGGATTACAGCATCACTCAACGGCAGTCAGCCTACAGAACGATTTTGCATTTCGATTTGTTGGCACAACGTGGAACGGAGACCTTTTAATCTTTGGGCAACCTTTTGTGGGAGTACAGAATTTTCGCGTTGGTGGTGGTTTGTCTGTGCGACATCAGGCGATGAGCGTTTCAACAGTCATTTCAAATATCCTGTCGTCTGGTATGGTGCAAACGTATCGCTCCTTCACATATCAGCAAAATATTTCGGCGGGAGCAACCTGCAAAATAGAATATATTCTCTTTCAAGCACCCACGCTTGAAATGTCTATACGCGGATTTGCAAACATCTATGGTATGCCGCTTTCTGGCGAGAATACCCAAGTTCCACGCGGTACTATCGGCGGTGCAGTTGGACTTGAGCTATCGGTACGAACATTTTTTCATTAACAGATAGATATTTTCGTATGAATATTTTATCGCATAAATTTTGGCAAAGTATCTTATTTGCCTCTATTCTACTGGCATTCTCGTCTTATTCATCAACATCTGCACAGGAACAATCTCAAGACGATTTGAATAGTACAAAGGAAAATTATTTTGCGATACAAGCAGGCTATGCCTTTGGTGACGCAACCATGTATCGCTTGGGGCTGCTCTATTCTATGATGTACGGTCGTACGCTCTCACCGCTTATTGATGCAGAACTCGGTGTCAGTTTTACAGGGCGAGATGGGCAAAGTATGAGTGTATTCACACAGGTCTTTGTAAATACAAATGTAGATATGACGTGTTTATTTAAATTTCCTTCTGCTCCAGCACTGCGAATTGGCGCAGGACTGTCCTTGCGACAACGGCAACTTTACTATGCTGCTCCCAGCCTTTCGAGCCGTGATACCGAAGACAGATATATCAGTGATTTGGGGATAGGCGGGCATGGAAAAATAGACTACGTCTTATTCCAATCAAATTCTCTCTCGCTCGGAACACAACTTTTAGGGCAGGTATTTTTCCCCTTCAATGGTACATATTTTTTTCAAGATAGACCAGTACGACTAGAAGAGTTAACATTTCCTTTTTCTCCATTTGTGGTATCAGCAAGCGCATTCCTCCGCATAAATTTCTAAGCCTCCCCATTTATGGAAAAACTGAGCAGCAAAGCCAATATCGTAGGAGTTTCTCCAATGAAACGTTGTTTGAGAAAAGCCGAGCAAGCCCGCACAATCGCAGAGTTTTT
>RDXM01000033.1 GCA_004292595.1 Candidatus Kapaibacterium sp.
AGTTTGGCGGCAATGCGGCAACCAACGCCACACACACGAACAACGAAAGACGCTCACCGCTTTGAACCGCCGAACTCTTCGCTCTGGCGCGAGGGGGAAGTGTGTACAAACCTTCGATTTCGCACAAAGCCAGTAAACTCGTAGCCAGGTGAACGCAAGGCAGAAGCCCCCGAGTCGGCTGTAGCTGAAGTTCGCATTGTTCAGCCTATCTAGGCATTAGTTTCTGGACTTTATCGGCTGTTACAATTTGATTTGAGGTAATCACTTGCACCGTTGGTGAGTCAGTGAAAGTCATTTTTTTAAGCTCAGAAATCAAATTATCAAATCTCTCGCTTGATGCAAAAATCACCTCATCAAGCCCAATAACATCACCCGTCGAAATTTTTTGATTTACGCTATTTGCTTCTTTTTGATTCATAGTAATCAAATATGACAATGACTTACGATGAACATATTTAAGTGCGATTGCCTCTAAATCCGCTTGCTTGTATCGCTCTCGAAGGCTGGTTTTTGCGCTGAGGCAAATCGGACCGCGAGCAGCTGTATAAAGCATAATATCGTAAATCACATTTGGTACAAAGGCTACGTGTGCGGACAAGTAAATTGGCAAAATTTCTTCTCGCACGAGCAATGTTGCCAAAATATATTCAAAAACTTTGCCATTCACATTGTTCGTAGAATCGTCTCCAACTCTTGACTCTTGGTACTTTTTCCAATACCAGCTCACATATTCGGAAGGCGTAGAATAAGCAACATCAAGAAAATGCGGGGCTAAGTTTTCAAAGATTGATGCAGCGATTTGGTCATCGCCTTTCACAATATCCAAAGTGCGTAGAATGCCCATATTTACACTCCTAATGTTTTGAGAATTTGCAATGCAGTAGCTTGTATCGCAGGTACAGCAACAGAATTCCCAAATTGCTTATAGGCTTGCGCATCAGCAACAATAATCTTAAACGTATCAGGAAAACCCTGCAACCTAGCCCATTCTCTTGGTGTCATTCTGCGAATGTATTCCTTATTTACTGGTCCTTTAATGTTTGTTTGCGGGGTAAAATCTGTAAGTCTATCGTCGTAAACAAGGTTTTTCTCACGCCCCATACCGCCTACAACAATAGCATTTGCAATACCCTCATCATTGATGATGATATATCCGAAACCATTACCCTTGCTTTCATGTCGCTTTCTATGTTCTCGCAGAGTTTTCAAGTATTGACTTGACAAATAATACTTTACAGGAACTTCTTGTTCTTCTTTTACGTCCGCAAAACATATTTCTTTGCTGAAAGGCTTCGGATACTCAAACATTTTAACATCTAAATCTTTGCGAAAACCAACAATAAAAATTCTTTCCCTGTGCTGAGGAACACCAAAATCTTTAGCATTCAAAATTTCCGGCTCAGGCACGAAATAATTTAACTCACTTCTTAATGTCTCAAGAATGACTTTCAAGGTTCTACCTTTGTCATGGTTTACCAAACCTTTTACATTTTCGAGAAAAAAGGCTTTGGGTTGCTTCGCCTTAATGATTCTTGCAACATCAAAAAAAAGCGTTCCGCGAGTATCTTCAAAACCCTCACGCCTTCCCGCTATGGAGAATGCTTGGCAAGGAAAACCTGCCGCTAAAATGTCGTGTTCAGGAACCTGAAACTCATTTATTTGAGTAATATCGCCAAAAGGCATTTCGCCGAAATTAGCATGATAGGTTTTTTTTGAGTATTCATCCCACTCAGACGTAAATACACATTGACCGCCAAGGTTCTGAAACGCAAGACGAAAACCACCAATGCCCGCAAATAAGTCAATAAATTTGAACTTTGGTTTGTGTGGCGGTGGGAACGGAATCTTTAAGATGTTATCTTTGTGAGACCACAAAGGTTCATCTAAAACACTGATTTTTATTGTTGCTCTTTTGCTAACTACTGCTGACATAGCTGTAAGGGTTGAGTTGTATCTGATTGTTTGATTCAATCGAACTTCAAGCCACAAGCTATGAAAATAGACGCTAAGAATCAAGCGTAAGTTTTACACCGTGATACTTTGGTTCTACGCTGTTCGGCGGCAATTTGGAAACCAACGCCAACCACAAGTGCGCCGCCAGACGCAACGACACCGAGTCGCCGCCGAACTCTCAGCTCTGGCGCGAGGGAGAAATGCGAGTGCAGCCTCAAAATAGCACAAAGTTCGTAAATATGCAAGAGGTCGTACAAAACGCAGCAGCCCCGAAGTCGCCCGCAGCAAAAGTTCGGTCTCTTCATGCCGCACGATGCTTTTTCGCGCCTGAACGCCCGCAAGCCGCTTCAATGCTTGGGCTCTACACAAACGAGCGGAAATACGTGTTTGCACAACAACAATGCCGCTTCAACTTCCCGCGCTTTTTTCGCCGCAACACAAGATTTCATGCGCTTTTCAGGCGATTGCTTGGCGAGCGCACCAATACTTGGTTCTACG
>RDXM01000178.1 GCA_004292595.1 Candidatus Kapaibacterium sp.
CATGGAACTAAAAATCTCATCGTACTTTTCACGGAAGAAACTCGCGTGTGCCGAGGCGCAATGTCAATACACCATGCACCTTTTGAACTTGAACGAAGCAATGATTTGTATTTTGCAGGGTACAAAAGTAGATTTGGTGCGGATTCCACGCAACCGCGACGAAGGAGAACGGTTGTATGTACTGGCGCGTAACTTTTGGGATGATTATGTCGTGAAGCGAATCGAACCGCCATGTGAAGAGCCAACCGAAAAAGCGAAAGGCAAAAAAGAAACACCCAAGAATTATGTGGAACAACTATTTCAACTTGAAAAACAACGACAACGACAACGACAACGACAAGGAGAAGTCGGATGATAAACCGCACAGAAGCCAAACCCGCTATCTATACAGGCAAACCGCACAAAGGTTTCAATACAAAATACCCTTCCATTCTGGATGGAGATAGAGGCTGGATAGTTCATCAAGAAGGGTGGCAACGATTCAAAGACGAGGAGACAACAGTATTCTATCCGCGCTCGTGGGGTGGAATATATTGTTTTCAAGTCAATAATTCCGAATGGCGGCATGACGACGAGCCGCCACAAAAAGGCAAGTGGAAGAAGAAAGTTTAGGACAAGAAAGGGACAAGAAAAAAGCCGCGTGAGCAATCATGCGGCTTTTGTGGTTTTTTTGTGCCCGGAACAGGACTTGAACCTGCACATCCGGAGGATACTACAACCTGAATATAGCGCGTCTGCCAATTCCGCCATCCGGGCAACACCATCGCCTGTTTTTCTTTGCAACAAAAAGTATTTGCGGAGAGGGAGGGATTCGAACCCTCGATAGGATTTCTCCTATAACGGTTTTCGAGACCGCCCCGTTCAACCACTCTGGCACCTCTCCGAAAAACTTGTATTGCATTATGTTTCCATTTTTCGGAAACAGATTCCCAATATACGACTTTTCGCACATTTGTCCAATAATTGCAGAAAAAAAGTTACGAATACTGCACACTTAGCTTTTGTCCTGCTGCGGAATACGCCTGGTGTGCAAACGAAGACGGAACGTGTACTTGCTGTGTTTCCATTGCAACAGGGCGCGGAAGTTCCATATAAAACACTGCTCCTTTGCCGTACACCGACTCGCACCAAACGCGACCATGCATGGCATCCACCAAACGCTTGACAATGGATAATCCCAGACCATTCGAGCTTTCGCCGCCCGTTGGTTGAGCAGAAAGGCGACGGAATTTCGTAAACAACAATGGTATTTCTGCACTTGCGATACCCGGACCAGCATCCTGAATAGCGAGAATGACCGTGTGCGGTGTGAGAGGACGTGTAAGCCATAGTCCTACAGAGCGCACCTCTTGTTCAATTGTCGCAAGATTTTCCTCGTGAACACTGAAAATATGCATCTCAACGACACTTTCCTGTACCGAGTACTTGAGCGCATTTGAAAGAAGATTATCAATCACTTGATGTAGTGCAATTTCATCAGCAATCACCGCACACACTGGGTTCGGCGCGTGCTGACGAATCTGAAGCGAAATTCCCTTGTGTGCTGCGCTGACGGCATTTGTATCAATCAGGGCTTGTGCAAAGGTAGGAAGGCTGAGTTTCATTAAATGGAGCGTGTGCGCACCACTTTCGAGGGTATTCAAATGTAGCAGATTCGTTACAAGAGCAAGCATCGTCTCAGATGTATGAGCAATATGCCCCGCAATCCGCTCTATTTCTGGATTTCCGTTGTTTTCCATTTGGAGCATTTCGGCAAAACCACGCACAATCCCGATGGGATTTTTGAGGTCGTGCGAGAGCATATTAATAAGGTCATTTTTCTCCTCATTGAGCTTTTGGAGAGCTTGATTGCTGGCATAGAGGGCTTCGGTGCGGTCGAGAACTTTTTGCTCCAATGCTCTGTTTGCGGTGCGTATTTTTTGCTCCATTTGCTTGCGCTCGCTTACATCGCGGGCAATGAGCGTCAAGAAAAATCGCCCGTCGTGCAGCGACGAGGACACCGTTGCTTCTATCGGAAATTCTTCCCCAGTGCGCCGCCGACCAACAACAGATTGCACCGCGCATCTGCCCTGCAATTCACCAGAAGACGACTGCGTAATCAATTCCACAAAATGCTCTGGAAAGAGTTCCGAGAGCGGCTTGCCGAGTATTTCCTCACCCGAATACCCAAAGGCACGAGCCGCAGCGTGATTAAAACTCACGATACTTTGTAATTCATCCACTGCCAGCATGATTTCTTGCATGGTTTCCAAAATGGTGTGCAAGTGCTGAATGTACTCATCGCGCCGACGCTCAGCAATTTTCCGACGGGTAATATCTTTCACAATCACCGCAATCGCCGCTACCTCACCGTTGGGCATCTGCATTGGCGAAATGCGCATTTTTATCCATCGCTCCTCGCCCTGATGGGTGCGATATTTGCCATCGCCAGTAATGGAGCGTCCTGCCATCATGTTTGCATGGTGCTGCTCAAGCGATTGCCGATACAAAAGACCATAGGTATCAAGCAATGATGCAGGCAGCACGGCGAAAATATTCTCACCGACCTGCACTTTGCGTCCTGTTATCGCTTGTAGCTCGTGTGCGGCTGTGCGATTGAAGTACAACAATTCAAAATCAGTGTTGATAAGATAAACACGCTCGTCGGTTTTATCCAACAGAAGCGAGAGAACACGCGGTTGCTCTTGGAGTTGAGGTAGTCCCGCATGAGAGAAGCGGAGATGCTGAAGCATAAAAATCCCTAAAAAATTTTCCTACACCTAAGAAAATAGAACATAAAAAGAACCTCAAAGAATATACCAATTTACCACATTTTAACCAATAAACCACTATGCGCGACGAGACATCCCCTCTCTGGCAATCTTTTGTGCCTGCTTCTCACCCCATTTTCAATACCTCTGGCTCACACCATCCGAAACTGCCGCGTCAAGCCTTGCAGCGTTCCTGCCATTTGTTTCAATTCATCGGCAGCATCGCTAATTTCCTTGATTTCGCCCGTCAGTTGTTCCAGCGTATGCGTCATACCGTCCACATTGCGGCGTATTTCTTCGCTTGTGGCGGCTTGCTCTTCGCTCGCGGCGGCTACTTGCGTCGTAATGCCTGCAACTTTGCTTGTTCGCTCAATAATTTGCCCCAATGCCACACCTGCTTTTTCTGCCAAACGCTTCCCAACTGCCGTTTCGCGGGTGCCTTGCTTCATAATTTTCACCGTTTCGCCAATATCTTTCTGAATTTGCATCACCATCACCGTAATCTGCTTTGTCGCTTGTGTGGTGCGCTCGGCGAGGATGCGCACTTCATCGGCAACAATCGCAAATCCTTTCCCTTGCTCACCTGCGCGAGCAGCTTCAATCGCCGCATTCAGCGCAAGAAGATTTGTTTGATTGGCAATGGAATTAATCACTTCGATAATATCGCCAATTTCAATGCTGCTTTCGCCCAAACGCTGCACTGTTGCTGCCGATGCCTGCACCACTTGGGTGATTTTGGCAATACCTTGAATAGTCTGCTCGACGATTCTACCGCCTTCTTGCGCACTTTCCCCCGCTTCAGTGGCAATACTGGCAACGAGTGTAATATTGCGCGAGGTATCGTGAATGGTACTTGCCATTTCCTTAATCGCGCTTCGTACCTCGCTCACCTGAACGCTCTGGCTTTCTGCACTGCGCGACATATGGGTCGTGGATTCCGAAATATCTCGGCTTTCGCGCACCGTCGTGTTCACGGCTTCGCTTACTTCCTTCATCATTTTAGCGATATTTTCCACCGCTTTGGTGAAGCCGTGATAAAGCCGCCCGATGTCGTCGCTGCTTTTGGGAATAAGGTTGATGTTCAAATTTCCCGATGCAAAGCGCGTCATTTCTTGCAACAATTCCTCCACCGACGAAGCCAAATACCGACGATGCGATTCGGATTCGCGGATGGCAATTTCTACTTTTTTCTCCACGCTTGCCTTTTCGACTAAGGTTGCGTCGTGGGCAGTTTTCAAATCCACCACCATTTCGTCAATGCGCTTGCTCAGTTCTGCTTCGCGCTTTTCTGCTGCCTTAATGCGAATACGATACGCCCAATAAATGCAGCCACCGACTGCCAACAAACACAACAGCACAAACCACCACGTTTGCCAAAAATACGGCTGAAAATAGAATTTCAATGCCGCACCCGTTTCATTCCATTTTCCATCATTGTTGCAGGCTTGCACACGAAAGGTGTAATTGCCCGGAGAAATGTTCGTGTAGAAGGCAGTGCGGCGCGTACCAGCTTCTATCCAGTCTTTATCGAATCCGTCCAACTTATAGCGAAAACGTACTTTTTGTGGAAAAAGCAGACTAAGCGCGGTAAAGCGAAGCTCAAAGCTGCTTTTGCCTGCTGGAATGGTAATATCTTCGTCGTACACCGAAATCGGTTCTTGATTGACAATCAACTCCTCGACAACAACGGGCGGCTCAAGTTGATTGATGGGAACGTGGTCAGGGTTAATCGTGGCAGCACCAGCAATCGTTGGAAACCAGAATGTGCCGTTGTCGTCGCGTGTCGAAGGCGATTTATTTCCGCCGTTACACTCGGAAGAGCGCATCCCATCGAGCTTGCCGTAGAGCGCAACGTTGCTGAGGCGTGTGCGCTGTCCGTCGGCGACCTCGTTCAATTCTTTCTTCAGTACGCGGATAACGCCTTTGTTGCAGGTCATCCACAAATAGCCTTGTTTGTCTTCGAGCAAGGAATACTCGGTGTCGTCAGGCAGACCTTGTGTGGTAGTGATTGCTTTGAACACGCCGTTTTTATAGCGCATTACGCCGCCACCGTTTGAGCCAATCCAGAGCGCGTCGTCGCTGTCTTGGTAGAGCGCCATCGTGATATTTTCGCTCAACCCCTCTTTCGTGGTGTAGGGGGTGAATTTTCCATCGCGATAGTTCGCCAAGCCACCGCGTGTGGCAATCCAAAGCGAGCCGTCTTTGACAGGCGAAATGGAATACACCGTGCCGTTTGGCAAGCCGTCGGCGGTGGTGAAGGTTTTATACACGCCGTCTTTTATTGTCGTGATGCCTTCGCGGTGAAAGCCAATCCAAAACGTGCCGTCGGCGGCCTGATATGTGGTGCGGATAAAATCGCCCGCCAAGCCGTCTTTTTTGGTGAGAATACTCATTTTCCCGCCAGAGCCGCCTTGGAGCTTCACCAAGCCCTTTTCTTGCGTTCCGAAGTAGATATTTCCGTCTTTGTCCTCGCCCACCGAGCGAACAATATTGCTTGGCAAGCCGTTTGCTTCGTTATAGACCTTCACAACCTGACCATTGCGCACCTCATTCACGCCGCCACCATTGGTCTGCACCCAGACCGTACCTTTACTGTCTTTGAACACGCCCCAGAGCATTGGCGCAGACAATCCCTCGGTTACGCCAAAGGGGGTGAATTTTCCATTTTTCAAACGACACAAACCGCCACCTTGCGCACCAAACCACAAACTGCCTTCGCGGTCTTCATAAATACACAAAATGTTGTCGCTCGTTAATCCGCCATTTTTTGACGTGAGCGATTCAGCACGACCATTGCGGAGGCGTACCAAGCCTGCATTTCCCGTAGCAATAAAAAAATTACCGTTGCTGTCCTCGTAGGCTGCATTGATGACATTATCCGTCAAACCAGGCGTATTTGCTTGGGTGATGACGGTAAAACTACCATTTTCAAATTTATGCAAGCCTTCATCGGTCGGAAGCCAAATCGTACCTTTCCTATCGCAGTACACCGAGTTCACGCGGTCAATACTCAAACCTTGCTGCTTGGTGTATTTTGTGAACGCACCGTTGCTGTACGTGAAAAATCCTTCGTAGGTGGAAATATAGAGTGTTCCCTCTTTACCTTCGACAACCGCGCTGATATGAGCAACACCCGGACCGCCAGCATCGGCGAGGTGTTCAAAAGCATCCTTGCTTGGATTGAAGCGGTGCAAGCCGTTGTCCACCGCTGCCCAGATTGTTCCTTTGCTGTCTTGGAAAAGTCCCGCCACATCGCCCGTGATACCTTTTTCTGCTCCGTAATTGCGAAATACTCCTTTTTCCATGACCGAAATCCCGCCGCCATATGCGCCAACCCAGATTCTACCCTCGTTGTCTTGAGTAACTCCATAGAAATTTCGCCCCTTCAGTCCAGGCGAATTATAGGTCGTGAACACCGTAAAGCGTACTCCATCAAAACGGACAACACCTTCTTGTGTCCCGAACCAAATGTAGCCTTCGCGGGACTGCGTTACTACTTGCACGGCATTTTGCGGCAATCCTTGGTCTTCCGTCCATGATTCAAAAATATATTGTGTGAGGCGACGGGCGGGGTCAAGACCTTTGCTTACCTGTGCGTATGCTTCTTGTGGCGCACAGAAGAGTACCAGCACGGGTGCGAGGCAGAGAAGAACAGAAGAAATCACGCTCAAGAGAGAAGAAAAGAAAGTCATATGTGGTATCATGCAAAGCCTCAGCAAAAATTGCGGTATGGGGACTATCATGTTTCGTAAAGATAATTCGACATATCGCTGGAAGATACGAAAATTTTACATAAAAATCCAGTATTTTGCTATGTTTCTGAGAGCCAAATTGCATGGAAATATATGAGAGTTTATCTCCAACCACGTGGTATGCAGAGGCTTGGTGTGAGGCTGCTTCCTTTGTTATTACTCCCTTCGCGGCAATTACGATGCCACAGCTTTGGGGACGCACCTTTTTCCAAAGAAGGTTTCTATGCCACTTTCGACAACGTACGGACACGAATAGCAGTGTCAAAACTGTGTATTTTCTCAGTAAATGTAGTAGTATTCTATCAACAAAGTCATTATCAATAACGACATAGAACGCCGAGGCAATATCTCCTGCGATTTTCTCCTTGCCCCTTATTTAGATTTAGTTTAATTTAGCATTACTTGAACGGCAACAATAATATTCCCTTCACCTTCTTGGTTCCAGACTATGAGCGAATATCCCATTGGCGCGACAGCGCGTATTCTGCACTACACGCACCACGACGCATTTACCGAGCGTTTGCGGGAGTTTGGTCTTATTCCGGGTACCCTCATTCGCCTTTTGCGCAAAGCACCCTTCAAAGGTCCGATTGAAATTCAATATCGCCATTCCCGCATTGTGCTGCGTCCTGAAGAAATTAGCCATATGAAGCTCGAGCGCGTGGGCTAAGAACACCACCCACAGAGAAAAAAGAAGTCTTGGCTTCTTGAACTTCAGCCTTCCTCATTTTGTCTATTCTTCATCCGTTCCCATGCAGCCTCGTACTATCGCGCTTGTCGGCACACCAAATTCTGGAAAATCTACCATTTTTAATGCCTTGACGGGATTGCGGCAAAAGGTAGGTAATTTTTCTGGTGTTACCGTCGAAGCAAAGACAGGCAGCATACGCCTTGCAGAGCAGCCTACCGCGCAGCCTTCTTCGCCAACAGATTCCACGACAACAAACGCCAGACAAACGCACGTGCAGTGCATTGACCTGCCCGGTCTGTACAGTTTGAACCCCAAAACTCCCGACGAAAAAATTAGTGTTGAAATTTTGCGCGGCGAGCATTCGCGCTACGCACAGCCAGATGCAGTGGTCTTTG
Source organism: Candidatus Kapaibacterium sp. (assembly GCA_004292595.1). GTDB lineage: Bacteria > Bacteroidota > Ignavibacteria > Kapaibacteriales > UBA4661 > PH2015. The sequence goes on from RDXM01000178.1 coordinate 7,589, forward strand.
TGATGGAAGGCGTGAATTTGGAAAAAAGCCTTTTTCTCTACGCACAATACGCCGCACTCAAGATACCAACTATCGTTGCCGTCACTATGATTGATAGCATTCAAGCCAGTGGCGGGGTGTTCGATGATATTGAAATGGCGCACGCACTGGGCGTGGAAGTATGCGGCATTGTCGGGCATAAAGGCATTGGCATAGAGGATATACGCCACGCCATTGCTGCGAATGATTTTCGACCACCCGAAGCCGCATTGCAGGGGCTTTTGAGCGATATTTCCTCTGAACTTCCTCGCAGCACCCCGCACCCAGAACAAGAATCTATCGAACAGCAGCACGAATGGGCGCGGCAGATTGCCAGCGACGTAGCGCGTATTCCAGAACACGATGCCTTGACGCTCACACTTGATGCGATATTCCTGCACCCGCTCTGGGGACCGCTTGTGTTTCTGGCAGTCATGCTGCTTTTTTTTCAAGCAATTTTTACATGGGCGACTCCAGCAATGGATGGCATTGACGCACTTTTTGCCGCGCTCGGCGACCAGATAACAACGCTCATGCCAGCAGGAATTGTGCAAGATTTCGTCGTCAATGGCGTAATTGCTGGCGTTGGCTCGGTGATAAAATTTCTTCCGCAAATTCTCATTCTCACGCTTGTTATCACGCTGTTGGAAGATGTCGGCTATCTGGCACGTGGCGCATTTTTGGTGGATAGAGCAATGGGAGCATTTGGCTTGCAAGGACGAGCATTTGTGCCGCTTCTGAGTTCTTTTGCTTGCGCCATTCCCGGCATGATGTCGGCACGGATTATCGCCTCAGAAAAAGACCGCCTGACGACTATTCTCATTGCGCCGCTCATGCCTTGCTCGGCGCGGCTTCCTATCTACGTTTTGATGATTACAGCCTTTGTTCCTTCGGTTTTTCTTGCCGGCATTCTCAACGTGCAGGGGCTTGTGCTGATGGGCTTGTACGCACTCGGCGGCGTATCAGGCTTGCTTGCAGCAAAAGTTTTGAAAAGTACCGCATTTCACGGCTCGAAATTGCCTTTCTTGATGGAACTGCCTCCCTATCGCTTTCCCACGTGGAAAGGGCTTCTGCTCACGCTCTTCCATCGCACCAAGCAATTTCTTACCTCTGCTGGCACAACGATTTTGCTGCTGTCGGTTCTTCTCTGGGGATTAGGTGCATTCCCGCAAGCCCAGATTTCGAGCGGTACAGAGCCAATTCGCGCCAAACAAATTCAACTCGAACAATCAGCACTCGGGCGCATTGGAAAGGCAATCGAACCAGTATTTGCGCCGCTTGGGTTCGATTGGAAAGTAACGGTGGGCGTTCTCGGCAGTTTTGCTGCGCGAGAAGTCTTTGTTTCGGTGATGGGGCAGGTCTATAGCGTGGACATTGCTGAGAGCGACGAGCAGCTCCGGACAATTCTGCAACGGACGATTTCTTTTCCAGCAGCAATCAGTATTTTGGTGTTTTATGTGTACGCACTGCAATGTATGTCCACGATTGCTGTTATGAAGCGGGAAACAGGCTCGTGGAAATATCCCGCATTTGCTTTTTCTTATACGTTGGTCTTGGCATACACCGCTTCATTGCTGGTCTATCAGGTGTGCCGTGTGCTATGGCAGTGATATATCTTCCTTTCTCATTTTTCCTTCCTCATTCCTCATCTGCAAGAAAATATCGCTCGGTGAGTTCTTCGGGTAGCCCATCCAAAAAGCGCGATACTTTGCCCAGAACCGTGCCTGTTTCGCGGTCATAAATGTTTATCGGGTAGGTCAGGAAAAGTCGCTCCTTTGCTCGTGTGCAGGCAACGTAAAACAAACGCCGTTCTTCTTCCAAACTCTCCTCCGTATCAAAAGCTCGCACGGGCGGGAAACGTCCGTCGAGCGTCCAAATAACAAACACAACGCCCCATTCTAAGCCCTTTGCAGAGTGAATTGTGGAGATTGTCAAGAACTCATCCTCGCTGCCTGTTGCGGCAATATCTTCGACGGATTCTACGGGCGGCTCGATTGCCATATCCGCCAAGAGCGCAGTAATACTGCGATACCGCTCGGTGATGCCGCCAAAGGTTTCAATATCTTTTGTCCGCTTTTTGTAATCGTCGTACTTGCGCTTCATCTGTGGGCGGTAGTGGTCAATGATTTGCCACGTCTGCTCGGACGGCGTAAGTTTCTCGGTGTTCAGGCGGGCAAGCAGATTGAACAAACGGCGGATTTGCTCATCGCCACGTGCTATTTCGCCCAGATTGTGTGCGGTCTCCAGCGTAACATTGCCCGCAACGAGCGCATCTATCACCTTCAGCGCAGTTTTCGGTCCAACGCCTTCCAACAGCAGCAAAATCCGATTCCAACTCACGGCATCTTTTGGATTGACCAAGACCCGCAAATGCGCGATAATATCTTTGATGTGCGCGGTTTCGACGAACTTAAATCCGCCAAATTTTTGGTAGGGAATATTGGCGCGATTCAGCTCCACTTCGAGGTCGAAGGAATGAAAGCCAGAGCGCACCAGCACAGCAATATCATCAAGCGGCAAGCCTTCTTCGCGGTATTCCAAGATTTGTTGTACGAGAAACTGCGATTGCTGCGCCTCTTTGTCACATTGAATCACCATAGGGAAGGTGCTGCCCGATTTGCGCGAATACAATTCCTTGTCGTACCGATACAAAGCGCGGCGGATAATTTCGTTGGTAAGGCTTAAAATGGGCTGTGTGGAGCGGAAATTTTCTTCTAGTTTAATCAAGCGGCAATGCCGAAAAGAATCGGGAAAACGCATGATATTTTCGTAATTCGCACCGCGAAAGGAGTAGATACTTTGCGCGTCATCGCCAACTGCCATCACGTTTTCGTGGATTGCCGCCAAACACAGCACCAATTCATGCTGAAGCTGGTTTGTGTCTTGGTATTCATCCACCATGATATAGCGATATTGCTTCTGAACATCGCGCCGAAGCTCAGGATTCATGCGGAGAAGCTCCAAAAACAGCACGAGCAAATCATCGTAATCCACGAGGTTGTGCTTGCGTTTGTAAGCGACGTAGAGGTCGCGTAGTTGCTTGATTGCAGATGTGTCTTCCTCGAATTGCGGGTAATTGTCGTGGATAATACTTTCGAGCGCTTTGCGGCAATTTGCTTCGGCACTAAACATGGCGAAGAGCGTGTTTTTGCGCGGGAAGCGGCGTTTTTTATCATTGCCAATTATTTGCGAACGCAGCAAATTCACAACATCTTCGGCATCGGATTGGTCGAGAACGGTGAAATTATTGTCCAAGCCAAGCGCAGTCAGGTGTTTGGGCAAGCGGCGCAGATAGCCGTGCGCAAAGGAATGGAACGTACCGCCAGAGACCGCTTCACATCTGCCGTCGAGCAGTTGTGTTGCGCGGCGAAGCATTTCGGCGGCAGACTTGCGCGTAAAGGTGAGAAGCAGGATTGATGCGGGTTCTACGCCATCTTCAATCAGCCGCGCCACGCGATAGACAAGTGTCCGCGTTTTGCCCGTACCTGCGCCCGCCACGACGAGTGCTGCGCCCGTGTCGTGCATGACGGCATCAAGCTGTGCTTCGTTCAATTCTTCGGCATACTTGATTTTATACACCCGCGCCGATTGCCCAGAAGCGGCATCAAATGGCGTTTTTTTAAGAACAAGTTTTTTCATTGGTGGCGTGGTATTGAAAATTGAAATCTGAAAACGGTAGAAATTTGTTTTAGAAAGACTCAAAAATTAAATGGATAAACTTCAACAATATTTAGTGGCACAGACATTCTTGTCTGTGAGGGTTAGTGAGGGATTCAGGCGACAAGCACAGACAAGAATGTCTGTGCCACTACTGGATGGAACCACTTATTTTTTTACTATTCCTTAGTGCTGCTGTTGTGTCAAAAAGTTGTATCAAAAAAATTGTATCAGAAAAAATGCCGCGCCAAGAATGTTCTTGAAGCGGCATTTTTGCTCGTATTCGCAAGCGAACAACATTGAATGTCCGATTACTGCTGTGTTTCCGCCGTTGGTGCGCTGGCAGCAGGATTCGCCACAGGCGCGAGACCAAGCTGCAAGCGTAGTTTCGCTACTTTCTGCCGAATGCCCGGAAGCATTTGCTTGATAAAATCGCTGTTTTGCGCTTCATACTTGGCAAGAAGCTGCTCTGCCACTTCGAGAGCTTTTTTCGTGTCGCCCTTGAATTCTTGTCGCTTAATTTCTACCTCGTCAATGCGCACTTGCAGTTCTGGTGCGTTGTTCATCTGCGCTTGATATTTGCGCAACGTGGCAATCGCTTTATCGAACTCGCCAACAAGTTCATACGCCTCGGTCGCAACGATGTTCGGGTCGAAGCTCCGCGTGTAGGGGTCGAGTTCGGCAAGTTTTGGATTGGCGATGAGGCGTTCTGCCGTTTCTGCCGCTAATCGTGCGTACTGACGAGATTGCTCCTTCGCGCCAGCGCGGTCGTACAAGAGAGCCATTTGGTAAATTTGCGGATAGAACATCGGGAATTGCTTTACGCCAATGTATTTATTCATCGTATCCAGCACGGCTGCTGACTTCTTCGCATTATTCGCATCGTAAATCAGGTAGTTTGCGTAGGTGAAATACAAGTTGCGGAAGTTGTTCACGGCGGGCTTGCGATTAGATTCGTCAAAATACGCCTTCGGATTGTTCAAATTGCGAATTTTGAAGCCTAAATGCGGTTCGGTGTGGAATTCATCAAACGGCAACACGTTCATAATAGTTTCGTCCATTGCCTTCTCGTTCACCATCTGACCGCCTTTTGCCGTTGTTTGCGGCACTGGGCAGACGCGGTAGGCAAGCCCTTCCATGCGGAAGTATTTTTCCAAACCGCAGTAGGCATCTGGTCCGACCGAACCCGAATAATACACGGGGCGTTCAAACTGCGTTTGCTTCAGAATGTCCTTCACTACTTGGTCTTGAATGCGGTACAAATAGCGCGGTTTGCCGTCTTCTTCGCCAATCGCCATGCCGATAAACGGGATTTTGACGGTGGTTTTGCGGTTCGCAATCGAATCGGGCAATTTTTCGACGTTATTGACCACAAGCGCACTTGGGTCGGTCTGGAAGCGGCGCAACACCTCTTCGCGCACTTCAATTTCTAATTCTTCTGCTGGTCCATCGGGTGTTTTCAGTGCGCGCGCATCGTATTCATCGCTTTGCTGCACGGATTCATCCGAGAAACTGAGCGGTACTTTTTTTGCTCCCCACGGGCTTTGGTTCTTGAGTTGGTCCACATACCAAAGCGTATTGCCTAGGCTCAAATTCACCAAGCGCACATCGCGGCGAACGCCCATCACGTCTTGCATATACCAAACCGAGAAGGTGTCGTTGTCGCCGTTGGTGAAGAGAATTGCATCTTTTTCAACGCTTTGGAGGATGTTGTAGGCGTAATCAAACGGCATATAGTTGCCGCTTCGGTCGTGGAATTTCCAGCCGCCAACCGCCATGTTTATTGGCACAAGTGCAAGTGCGCCCACGACGATTGCTGCCGCACCGCCAAGTTTTACAGTACCGTTGCTATTGCCGCCTGATGCACCATTGCCTGCTTCATCAGGTTTGACGGCACTTTTGAAGAGATTTTCAATCAGAGCGTACACGCCAATACCAATCCACATACAAAAGACCATAAATGAACCAACGTAGAAATAATCACGCTCGCGGGGTTGTGGGTTTTGCTGGTTTTGTTGAATCGCAGCAATCACGCCCATCAGCAAGAACATCACCAAATGCACAAACGCCATGCGGCGGTCGCGTGCGAAATGGAAGAAAAAGCCGATAAGCCCGAAAATAAGCGGCAGCGCGAAAAAGCGAATTGGGAACAAATGTCCGTAGCCAGAGTCGTAGTTGTGCAAATCACTGTCCTCTGCGCTGAACCATGCAACGGGCGTGTTCTGCTGGTCGCTGCTGCGCCCGACGAAGTTCCAGAGGAAATAGCGAATGTACATCTGATAAACTTGGTAGCTAAAGAAGTAATTCATTTCGCCCGCAAAATTCACCTTTGTAAATTTCGGCACAGGAATAGCCGAGCCATCCGAGCGTTCTGCGCGGGTGATTTCTGGCTGATACCAGTCGCCATATTTTTTGTACTCCTGCACGAAATAGCCTTCTTGCTGATACCGGCGGGGCCAGCTTGGCGCGTCGCCGTACTGCTCGCGTCCTAAATACGACACGAGTTTGTTCAAGTTCGTTGGCGCGTTCTCGTTCATTGGCGGGTTTGCATTCGAGCGAATAAGGATTTGCGTGTAGGTGCTGTAGCCAACAACCATCAGCAAAAACGCGCTACACACCAAGCCGATAATAGGGTGATTTTTCGAGCGACCATACCAAACGCCATATCCTGCACCGCCTAAAATCACTACCGCCAGCACAATCATAAGCGGACTGTCTTTTACGGCGTATTCGCGGGCTGCATTTTTAATTGCCAAGTCGCCGCCCAAAAGCGCGGGGAAGAACTTCACAATACCTGGATAAACGAGCGCGAAGGTGACTAAACCAATCACGGTCATAATGACGAAACTCCGCGTCGTTACTTCATACTTGCGGAAATACACGACCATCGTGATAGAGAAAATCGTGAGAACCGAAAGCAAGTGAACACCTGTTGAGAGACCAATCAAGTACGCAATGAGCAGCAAATACCGCTCATGTCCTGCGTTGTCTGCTTCTTCGTTCCAACGCATCATCAAATAGACAATCACCGCTACAAAGACCGTCGAAGCGGCGTACACCTCCGATTCCACGCCGTTGAACCAGAGCGTATCGCTGAAATTGAACGCCAACGCGCCCACCGCCGCCGAACCAAAGACGGCAATCGCTTCGGCAAAGGTTTCGGGGCGTTTGCCGCGCATATTGTTGATAGCCATGACGGTGATGAGGTACAACAGCACCACAGAAAAGGCGGTGGAAAACACCGACACAAGATTCACGCGCCATGCGGGGTCGCCAAAGGGGATAAATTGATGGAAGAGCTTGCCCACCATGAGGAAAAGCGGTGCGCCCGGCGGGTGCGGGACTTGCTGATAGACAGTTGCGGCGGTAAACTCCGCGCAATCCCAGAAGGGAAGCGTCTGTTGGACGGTGAGCAGATACGTCGTGAGGGAAATCACGAACACCAGTGCCGCAAATGCTCGGTTCAGGTTTTGTGTGTTCATAAAGAAAAATCGTGGAGAAAACAAAGATAAAATAAAGAATGTGTCAATGGAATACTTAGGAATGGTAAAAAAATAAGTGGTTCAAGTCAGTAGTGGCACAGACATTCTTGTCTGTGGTCGTCGCCTGAAGCCCGCACCAACACGCACAGACAGG
>RDXM01000179.1 GCA_004292595.1 Candidatus Kapaibacterium sp.
GTATCTGCGCCGCTCATTTTGAGTTCGACGCGCTTGCCCACGTGCGTCGCCACTTCGCGGGTTACTCGCTTCATTTTTGCGAATAATATTTCTATCGGAGTCATGCGCATAGACATCGTTACGCCTTGCAGTTGGCGAATGTTTTTCGCGAGCATTGCTGCGGATTTCTGGAAGTTAGGCAGGTGCAGATTATGGAGGTCGGGATTGTTCAACGTCATCGTTTGCAGCGTAACGAGTTCGCTCATTAAATCAAACAAACGGTCAAGTTTTGTCGTTTCCACGCGGATTTCCGAGCGGTCGGTATAGGTTGCGCCGTCGAAGGTTTTAGCAATGTCATCAAGTGGAGCGTTTTGCGGAATGTGTTGTACATCAGGCGTTGAAACTGGTGTCGTTGCTGGTGCTTCATCAAGTGGAAAAGCAACTCGAAGTGCTTCAATGAAATTTTCGATTTGCGATTGCAAGGTGAGAAGCGTAACGTCGTTCACCGACAAATCGCCAGCCGCCATCATATCGGAAAATACTAATGCGCTTTGTGCAATCGTCATTGGTGGAGCATCAGCCTGCAAGCGGGAATCTGCCATGAGGGAGCTTATGAGGGTATTGATTTGTTCGGTGCGCTCTTGTGCTTCTTCGGTAAATTTTTCTAAAAAATCAGGTCTTTTAGCATTGGTTTTTTCAAGTTCCACCAATTGTTGCAATTCTTCAATGAGCAACTTCGTTTTTGAGTGGAGTTGGTCAATTTCCGATGCACCCAGCTCTTCAGGCGTTGCGGGGAGCGGGGTAGAGGAGTTTGGTTCGACGACAGAAAGTTTTCCCGCACTTGCGAACATCGTTTGCTGCGGAACGACATTTCCATCGAGGTCTATCCGTTCATTTGGCAGGATGAATTGCTGAATGTGTGCAATGACTGACTCTGCCAATTCATGGGTTGAAACGTCCGTTTTGTGCAGCTCGACGGCACGGATGATAGCACGAATACCATCGAAAGCACGATAAATTGCTTGGAGTACCGCTTCACTTTGGCGCGTAGGGCGTTTGCGAATGCCATCCAAGAGTGTTTCTGCCTCGTGCGTGAGTGCTTGCAGAACGGTAAATTGCAGAAATCCTGCAACGCCTTTGATGGAATGAAACGTGCGAAAAAGCACACGAATATTCTGCTCAATAAGCCAGATGTCGTCTGTTCCCAGCGATTCGACAAGCTGTTCGGTGCGTTCGAGATTTGCCAAACTTTCGTGAATGAAATCATTCACCAGTTCCTGCATTTCTTCGATTTGCGCGAGTTGTGAAGAGAGTTTGCTGCTCATATCCGTTGCAATAATTGGTGGTACGGCTTTGCGTTCGACCAAAATTGCACAATCCGACTATGGTTTCCGAGCTGCTTTCGAGCAGAGTTCGTTCCCCTTCGGTGAATGGATAGTTAGACTCGGTGAATGAATCGGTGAGTGGGAAATCACCAGCCCACTACCGCACATACGAAAGAAAATAGGCTTTATAGCCCTTCGAGACCCGTATTTGCTTGCCGTCGCGCATATTCAAGTAAACAATATTGTCTTCAAAATGCCACGAGTGAACTGCATGAAAATTCACAATCGTCGAGCGATGTACCCTCAGAAAACCTTGTGCAAAGAGCCTCTGTTCCCATTTGCCAACAGAGCCAAAGGTCGTGTATTCTTTGCTGGAAGCAGTCGTAAAGCGCGTGTAGTCGTCTGCGCCTTCCAAATAGAGAATGTCTTTTTTTGCATCAAGCACGATGTTTCCTTGTGTTGCCGTTGCAATCGTCACAAATTCTCCATACAAAGCATCCGTTTCACGTGCAGCAGTCGTGGGTGGCGGAGCAGCAGATGGGGGCGGAATGTCTGGGGTAGCGGGTAGCGGGGAAGTAGGTAGCGGGGAAGAGGCTTCATTATTACTCTCTTGAGTATTTTCTCCCTGCACAAGCCGTTCTAAGCGTTTCTGCTCGGTAATATCGGTGAGCGAAATGACTGTCCCGCGTAATCCATCTTCACTTTCAGGGAATAGTAGGCGAGAATGTACGGCAATCCATTGCACCTCGCTCGTGAGGTGAAACAAACCAATGGTAATGTTCTTTTGCTCCAATCCCAACTTGATAACGGCAGCAAGTGGCGAAAGAGTGCGCTTTGGGGCGAGACTCAGGAAATTCGCGGCTTCTTCAATAGGTTTGCCATTGTCGTAGATTGCCCGCAAGCCCTGAGCAGGGCTGTGTTTCTCAATAATTTGCGAAGCTGTTAATCCGAGCATTTTTTCGGCGGCACTGTTGCACATTTGTACAGTGCCAGTAGCGTCAAGAATGAGTATTCCGTGCGGGATTGCTTGCAGCGTAGAATACATCTGCATTTCGTGCTGATGGATAGCTTTTTCAAGTGCTTTGCGTTCGCTAATGTCAGTGATAACAATTTCGCAGAATGGTTCGTTCTGATGGTGAAATACCTCAAGATGCACCCAAAATGGCGATTGCTGAGTTGGTCGGAGAAGTTGGACGTTGCAGGTCGCAGGAGTCTCCGCACTCGACAAAACTTTTGTTAATGCGTTACTAATTGCGGCGCGATGTTCTGCGCACACAAATACAACGAAGCGTTGTCCAAGAAATTCTTCACTGCTTACACCGAGAATCCGTGCTGCAGAGCCGTTTGCTTGGAGAATACTTCCATCGCTGGAACTGATAGTGCAATATCCGATACTTGTGGTGGCGTACCGATGAGCATGGAAGCGGAGTTCAGCTTCTTTTTCGTCTTGAGAAATATTATTATCATTGTTCATTGTTGCCCCAAAATTTACACAAACAAGATGACCGACTATGAGTGTTGAATGAAGTTCTTAAATATAAGTTCTTAATGCAACAATTAGCGAGGTGAGGTGATACCCATTCTTCGGACAGTAAAAGGGTGAATTATCGGTGTAGTGAGAGACTGACAGGGTTCCCTGCCACGCAAAACCCGATGATGGTGTTTTGTAGTGCAACGCTTCATGGGGCTTTCGGTGGTTGTGCAAATCAAAGTATTCTTGCAATGCCGCCCACACCTCCGCACTATACTCGAAACGATGCAGAGGGTGAATCGTGAATTTCGTAAAAAAAGCAATTTACCAATTTAATCTTTTATTGTTCACAACCTTATCAACATGGATGGAAAAGGCAGAGAGCGATTGAGAATGTCTTCATTAGACTGTAAGTACGTGACTGAATATCGTTGAGGATGCTTCGACAGGCTCAGCATGAGGTCTGAAGCGGTCTTGACCCTGAGTTTGTCGAAGGGTATAATACAAACTATATTGAGCGACGTACTTGTCTTATTCCCTTTTGGGTGATATAATCATCAAAAAAGTGTAATTTAGCGCATGAATAAAATTCGCACCCACTTTCACACTCGGGGTTTTGATGTGACCGAGTATGCCCGCTTTGTTCATCGCCACCAAGACGAGGCGACGCGCATCAAATTTCGGTGCATGGAGGATTTTGCCTCAGGGTAGGAATGCCCAGCTCTTGCCAAGAGCTTGGGTATTCACTCTCAAAGCTGTCATTTGTATATCCATACCTATATCAATCATGGCTTTCTGGGATTGTGCGCCGCCAGTAAATGTCCTCGTGTGGGAAAATTAACCACCGAGCAGGAAGCATCCTTTCGCTCAAGCATCCTGGGTTTCCGTCCGTGTGACCACGCCCTTGAAGGGAATATTTGGACAGGTGCGGTGATGAGTGAGTATCTGCGAACGACCTTTGGCGTTCACTACAAAAGCGGTATGTACGACGAACGTCTGGGCTTGTCGCATCAACGCGCTTATGCGGACTATGGAAACGCCGTCTCAGAAGACCAAGTCGCCTTTCTCCATGACTTGAAGCACACACTCCACGATGCCGATGAGCATCATGCTGTTCTCACTTTTTGATATGCAATTTTTACCCATTTTTAGTATATGCACAATGATTAACAATTTGTTGACGAAACAATCACCCAAAATGGAATAACTGTTCAGAAAAACTAGACCACGACAGAGGTTTCCGAGCATTGTGAACATAACATCCCAGCTATTTCAAATATGTCGAAGAACATTACCGAAGCTGCTTACATGGAATTTTGGCAAGAAATAAAACGGCGAGTAGAAGGCTTGAAAAGTCGAGATACAGAACTGACAGTATTTGGCGCGAAACACCACAAATACCTGATGAAACCTTGCCTTTCAGAAGATGAGATTGCGAAATTTGAAGAAGAAAATGCCTTTCAATTACCAGAAGACTATCGCACGTACTTAAAATTTTTCGGGAATGGTGGCGTGGGACCGCATTACGGCGTGATTCCGCTCAAACTCGCCGCCTGTGAAAGTTTTCCATTGGATGTTCCCTTCAAATTCACACTGCCCTATTTTCCTGATGTTGAAGTAGAACAGTTTTTTGAATTTGACCACACAACGCGCACAACAGAGTATTTTTTTACAAGCCGCGAAGCCTTGATTGAAGCTATCTACGGCACAGAAGAGGCATACCAAAAAGCAACAAATTATGTGGATGAAGCGACATTAGATGCTTACAGCGATGAGCAATACAAAGAATATCAAGCATTCACCAAGTACGGCGGTATTCTCTGGCTGTGCGAAGAAGGATGTGGGCATATCTCGTTTTTGGTGGTGCGAGGGCAGGAATATGGCGCAATCTGGGGCGATTCGACCGTCAGCGATTACGGCATTTTCCCGCACACCAAAAAGGGCGATAAATCCTTCAAAACACGTCTTAGTTTTGCTGAATGGTTCTCAGAATGGCTTGAAAAGTGCGAATCCGAGCTTGGATTACGATGATATGTTTTTCAGAACGGAAGGGAATAATGAATCAATTTACAACATTACACGGGTACTCGCTTTGTATCGTTGAAGAGAACGGAAAGCCCGTATTACAGCCTTCTAAGGTGCTTTCGTTTGATGGGAAAACCCTAAGCTGGCTGAATTGCGGACTTTCAGCAATCAGAATAAATCCGCAATTATATCACCAAACTCGCTTTGGTGAAGGGTTTGGAGACCAGTGGGGCGGATGCTTTTTGTATAATGACCAAGAAGCTCCAATGATTCAGAATTTTCGTCAAAAATATCGTGAAGCCTTTGGACGTGAATGCGATTCGCCAATCTGGGTAATCGGCTGTGATGCTGATGATTGCTTGCTTTTGCCACAGTCAGACTTGTATGAAATTCTCGACCTTTTTTCACTCACCGAGCAATAAATGCTATGGGCGAAATGACCATCATACACGGCAGAATCACGCTCCATGGTAGCACGTATCAAACTTGCGAAGCTGGGAAAAAAGCCATCGCCAATATTGGCAATGATACGGAATATCCGTATCTGCGAAGTGAAATGTTCAGCATTGGTGCGGTGGACAACCAGTTTTATTATCAACAACCCGTCATTGCTTTTGCAGCGACGTACAAAAGCCTTGAGCATGATTGGAATGGCTTCAAAGCTAAGTTTGAAGCCTTTCTGAGGCAACTGGATTTTGACACGGCAAAACTCGAAATGGAAACCGAATTTTACGGCTCGTTTCACTGTTTTTGGGTTGCAAAGAACGTGAATACTCGCTTTGACGAAGAAGAGCATTTCACTGAAACCGATGAATGGTTTGTTGGATATGGCTATCGCACGCAGTTTGGCACGTTGCAAATTCCTTACGACGAAGAACATTCACCTCCTTACGACGAATAACATTCACCAGAATTTCTCCCATGAAACACTCTCAACGCATGATATTTCCTTGCTTGCAGGCAATCGTCCTTCTTGCCTTGTTGTTTGCTATGCAATGCGTCATTCCCGCACAAGCGCAAGAAACCTCGCCTATCAAGGATTCCTCAACGGTCTATATCGTTGGTGAACTCCAAGACCTCACCAAATCTCGCTCCATCACCTTGCAAGGCTGGATGACATTTCAAGGAACAAGTATTTTCGGACAGTACCATTACGATGGCAATATTGGCGTGATACGACTGGCAGGCAGCATTGGTGCTGATAATTCCGTGAACATTGAGGAAAAATCCAGTACGGGAGAATTTAACGAAAACCCAAATGTGAAGGAAAAAACGTATGCGGTTATTTCTGGTAAACTGAGCCGTGAACGGGGCATCATTACTGGTACGTGGACTTCTGCCGATGGGAAAACGTCGTATCCGTGTACGCTGACAGTGATTGCCAAGTTCACCGAAAAGGCAGAAAAAACCTTTGTTCTGTCGGTGAAATATCCTGTTTTCGCACTTTCCAAGTACGCTTCGCTCAATCCAGTTATCCAGAAAAACATGGCAGAATCGCTTGTGAAGAATAGAAAACGCTTAGAGGAAGTCTATAGCGAAATGCAAAAAAATACGCCCAAAGGCGAAAAACTCGACCTTCCCTACGACCTTACAACAACCGATGAAATGAGTATTCATCACTGTTCTGAGCGATTTGTGAGTGCGTACCGCGTTGAAGCATCGTTCTTGGGAGGAGCGCATTTTAACTACTATTATTTCGGCGAAACGTGGTGGAATGCGGGCGGCAAGACATGGCGGAAAATTGCGATGAACGAACTCTTTACCGCCGACACCGCATATATTCAGCGTTTGAACACGCTCATCGTTGCCAAACTCACGCAACAAGGTTCGGTATTTGTTGTGGATGGCTCAATTACGGACTTTACCAATCTCCTCCGAAAGGGCAGACTTGCTTGGGTGATGCGCCCTGCGGGAATCACGTTTATTTTTGCGCCATTGTCGGTTGCTACTTTTGCCGATGGCGAAACCGCAGCATTTATCCCTTGGAAAGCTATAAAGCAATATATTCGCAAGGATGGTCCGGCAGGGGAGTTTGTGAAATGAGTCGAGACGTAAAGCCACATTCAGAGCAGATTCACAACGCCGTGCGGCATAGCCTCATTGCAGAAGAGCGACGCTTGTACGAACTTCTAAAAACATCACCCAAAACCGCCCAAAAGAGCATAAACACTCGTTTGATGGTCTGTTTTGAACTCTTGCGTTTAACGGAATCCTTTGCACAAGATTCGTGGAACAATGCCGACGAAGCAATAGAAATGCTGGCATTTTGCGTGGAGACGATTATTGAAGATGGTTTGCCCAAATATATTCCCAAACTCAGACCTTCTAGCGAGGAAGTACGGGCTTTCTGGGAAGAAATACGACCCAAAATCGCACGAAACCTGCGTGATGTGGCAAAAATTCCCGAAATTCCCTACCGCCGTATTCTCAGAGAAGAGGAGTGGATTCAGCTCTATGAGCGATTTGAAGAGTGTTTCAATAATAGAAAAAGTGTTTTTGAGATGAAAACAGCGTCGGATAAGTATAACTACGATATTGACGATTATGCAGAAAATCTTTTTACGGGCATTCAAGACGACATTACGAACTCCGCAGAAACACTGTATTTGATAAACTATTGGTCGCACCATTACAGCTACGAACTATCGGGCAAATGGTTTGCAGAAATGTTCGGAAACTCTGGTGGTTACTGGGTTGATAAGCAGTTTACGCGATTTGTAATTGTTGATGGAAATGGATTTATCATGCGAGGATTTTGAGAGAGAATGAAACAGATTTTTCGATTCGCGCTTTGGCTGCTTGCTGGCGTAGCACTTGCCGTATTTTTCTGGTTTTTGTGGTTGCTGTTTGTTTTGCGAAATGGCATAGCATACGCATAGATGCTGGGCTTGTAGCAATTTTTTAGAAAATTATGAAAACTCCCGAAAATCTCTACGAATACATAGACTTGATGCGGCTGAGAATCGGAATGTATTTGGGTAAAGAATCCATTTCGGCACTCGACCACCATATCAACGGCTACCGCGCGGCGTGTGCGATGAAGGGCATTGCGGAGCAGCTTTCACCGCCCTTTGAGGACTTTCACGATTTTGTAGCGCGGAAGTATGGCTTCCCATATTCTTCTCGTGGTTGGACAACGATGATTTTGAACAAATGCAAGCGAAGCGAACAACGCGCATACCACGAATTTCTGCGGCTTTTCGACCTTTTCAGGAGCATGAACGATGACGCGAATGATTTTATGAACAACTGGAAACATCATTTTGGTAGCGTACCGCTCGTTTCCTTTTGCTTCCGAACTCAGCTACCAAGACGTTGGATGAGGGTTCACAGTCTTCCCGAAGCACAGCGCAATCCCAGAACACCCGACGAATGGGAAACGCTACTGTTTCGGCACAATACTGTTTTGAGCGCATTATTTTCGCACGAAGAAAGCTCTGAAGCGAGTGTTTATCTTGTGTGTGGCGAGTATGGCTATACAAACGACATCACGGACAGAGAAGACGAAGCACAACATGAATCGCTCAAAAGCTATGAATTTACGCCATTGGAGACGGTTTTACTCGGTAAGGAATTTCCGCAATATTTTTCCGAAGAGCAGATGATGATGGCTAAATTCAGTAAAGTAGTCTGGAAGCCGCATGAATTCGACGTTCTTCTGCAAGCCGCAGCGCGGGAAGAAATTCGTCCATTTTTCGTTTCATTCGAGAAAGCAAGGATTTGCGGGCTGTACGAGGGAGGAATGGATTGTATTTTGGCAACGGAGCTTGAGGCGACTGAGTATAAACAGCAGTTTTCATCGTGGTTATCACCGTTTTCAAGCGGATTGTAAAGAATGAATACTTCATTGAATATCGAACAACAGCTTTCCGAACTAGGTTACACTCCACTTTGGCAAGAATACAGCGCACTCACCGCAGAAACACTCGCTTTGCAGTATGAACACTGGAACGCAAGCGAGGACGGAAGCGGGACGGAGCATTATCGCTACGCAAGTTTTCGGCGTTTTTTGCACAACAAAACAGCACTCACTGATACCGAATGTGAGCAATACGCTCATTTGGCAAGGATTGATGCGGATTCCTTCATGGCTGGTGCGGCAATGGTGGATATTCTGCGAATGCCTGTTCTCACGGAAAAGCAGTTTTTTCGACTGGCTGAAGAATTATCCAGCTATGGAGCGTGGACGGGAAAAATCATCGAACGAGAGCGTGAGAAGTTTTTGAAAAATAATCATTTATAGCAATGACAGAATTTGAACAACAACACTTGGAAACACTCCAACGCGAGCTTTCGCGAAATGTAATTGTTCCAAACCGTGAAAATAGCTTTATTCCTCGCACGGACGACGAACTCATTTTCACGTTGGATGTCCAATACGTTGACGAAGAAGGGTTCGTCGCGCTTGATGTGATGCGCTTTGGCGGGGAGCATTTGGGAATATTTGTCAGTCGTCAACGTGCCACATTTCCCTATATTCCGCAGTTCTTTAGTTTTCGAGAAGCACCACTTTTACTGAATGTGATTCGCACCGTTATGAGCGAACACGGCTTGCAGCCCGCATTATTGCTGATAGATGGGCATGGTTTGGCGCACCCGCGAAAATTCGGTATCGCCTCGCACGTCGGTGTGGAAATGAATCTGCCAACGATTGGTTGTGCGAAAGAAACACTCATACGCTATGCAGGTGAATTGGGCGAACTGCGTGGAAACACGCTTCCTGTCGTGCTGGACGGTGAAGAAGTTGGGCGCGTACTCAGAACACAAAATAGCAAAAACCCAGTGTTTGTCAGCGTTGGGCATTTGGTGGAACTCGGCGTAGCGTGTGAAATTGTGCTGAATCTCTCCAGCGCGTATCGTATTTCCGAGCCGCTTCGCCGTGCAGACCAGGCAGCACGGGCGTTTGCGCGAGGTGAGGAGAGGATATTTTTGGGTGAGAAGAGCTTGGAGTTACGCGAATTATCCAAGTAAATTAAAAATCTCATTTTCAAATTACTTGGATAATTGATTTTTCACCAATGAAACTCAAATCTATGAACACCGCAAGGACACTCATCATGCTCGGATTTTTCCTCCATTGTTTTGCCTGCTCCACCCCAAACGTGGCTTCCTGCTTCGATTCTGCGACATTCGACCACGTGCTGCGGTACAGCATTTGGTACGCTGAAACGCGCAAAACCAACCGCGTCCTCGTCAATGATTTTGAAATGGAAGTGCTGGAAAAGCGCGTCATTGCTTTCAAGCAAAATGGCTACACGATGGCGCGGGTGAGCAAAGAAGACGGAATCACACTTTTGCCCGTTCAGCAAAACGACCGCGTGAAAAATAGCGTCCACGAGGCGTATTGTGCTTTGGCGAAAAACGCAACAATCTGGGGAGAGCGTTACAAATGAATGCCGCTCCAGACCGCATAGAATCACAACTTATTCCGTATAATCATGCTGGAAAATGGGGCTTTTGCAATGCGGAGCGAGAAATCGTGATTCCCTGCGAGTACGACCAAACGCTCTTTTTTCAAGACGACCTCGCAATCGTGCGCAATGGCGTAGCGTACGCGGATTGGCATTACGGCGTGATAAATAGGCTTGGAGAAGTCGTTGTGCCGCTTGAATACTCGCATATAAACCGTTTTTCGGAAGGTTTGGCAAGTGCGCGTCGCTTCGGAAAAGCGGCGCTTAGTTTTCTCGACACAAGCGGCAACATAAGAATCCATGCTGCTTTCCAGACAGCGCATTCATTCAGTGAAGGACTTGCGTATGTTGAATCGCTCGAACACAAAAAGCTCACGAGGCGTGGTTTTATCAATACTTCAGGGGAATACGAAATTGATAGAACGTCTCGGTTTTTGGAAAGCTGTACGAGTGATTTTCAAGAAGGAATTGCTATCATGGAATTTGATATGGCTCGCGGTACGTTCTATTCGTATTTGCTCAGGAATGGTCTGCCTTTGCGCGACAGCAACGGAGAATATTTTTTCTTGAACGCAGCACCCTTTGTGAACGGTATTGCGGGAGTTTGGGATGAATCGGGTGCATTTCGCCTCATTAATTCACGCGGCGAGACCGTGTTTGATGCGGGGTTTGCGTATGATAATTGTTCAGGGGAAATTCACGATGGCTTGCTGCGCGTGAGAAAGGGCAAGAATCGAGGTTTTATTGATGCAACGGGACGAGAAGTGATTCCGTGTATGATTGATTTTTTCAGCATTGAAAATTTTTACGAAGGACTGGCGAAGGTTCAATACGACGAACATGGCGCATTCGGCTATGTCGATAAAAAGCTGAACAGCGTGATTCCACCGCAGTTTGAGACTGCACAGGATTTTTCGGAAGGCTTGGCGTGCGTGCAGCGAGGCGGTTTGTATGGATTTATCAACACGGACGGCGAGGAAGTGATTCCGCTCCAATACAACTACGCAGGCGACTTTGGGAGCTACGAAGTGGGTTTTGCGTGGGTGCGAAAAAATGGTTTGACATTCTTTATTGACCGTGAGGGTAGGGAATATGGCAGCGTGTGAGGAAAAGCGTGATTGTATCAGGCTTCGTCAATAATATCTGTTTCTATTGGCGGCTCATTGCCCGCATATTTTCTCAGGATTTCCAATCCTCTTTCGGGAGTCGTTGGATTGGAATATCGCTCTTTTTCTACACGCGAAAAGAACTCGTTCATGCTGAGTTCCAGATACGATTGAAGAATTTCAGTATGCGATTTACCGCTCACCTTTGCCAATGTTTGCAAAGAATGGAATAAACCATCGGGGATTTCAACTTGTACGGTCATTGAAGTTGTCTCAAAATAGTCAAAAAATCTTTTGGGGTAATGGGTGTAACTCCAAAACTGATTGCGCCTTGCAGGTCTTTGATATTGTGTGAAACAATATACGAAGACTGCGATTTTACAGCAAGTTCCAAAAGCATATCATCGTTTGTATCCCGCAGAAAACCTTGAAATAAATAGTAAATCTTGTGAACAACCGATGCCTCTTTGAGGTTACTGAGAAACTCGTCAGTTTCTGAAAACGAAATTGGTGTTCGTTCTCGTATTTTTGATTCATACTCGGTCAAAAGCGGCGTAGAAAGGTGTACCGTGAATATCTTGGTTGTAAAAATCATGCTCACAATCTGAAACGATGCACCTGTTTGAGAGCGAAAAGCAGCAACAAAAACATTGGTATCAATCACGATATTCATGGCTTTCAAGCAAATTTTTGAGCATAGTTTTTGGAAAAATTATCAAACGCAATATACTTCTTTTACCCCAAATGTTTTATCCGCATTGCAAGGAAAGCGTGATTGTATCACATTTTTAGCGTATTTTGGCAAAGCATTTTTTTTCTCGCATTCAAGCACTACGGAGAAATTCATGACCCAAAAAATGTGTATCATCTTGTTTCCTAAAAGTATAATGTTCTGTTTTTCGCCCCAAGCACTTTTCCCTTTCAAGCGCGTATTTTCTCGTGTTTGCGGCGGTATTTTGCTCGTATTGATTTCTGTTCCCTCGCACTCGCAAACAGTAAACAGCGATGAACAAGATTCACTCAAAAGCCTCTACAAGCAGCTTCAAAGCTATGAACAGCAAGGGAAATACGACCTCAAGCGTGGGGAAATCTGTAACCGAATTGCTGCTTACTATCTCACACAACCTAATATTCCGAGCCGAGACTCTGCTAAAAAGTATTCTCAGTTCACATTGTCCATCGCCAAAAGCATTGCTAATACTGACTTGGAAAGGAAAGCATATGTGAATCTTTCAGCAAGTTTCGCAATTCAAGATAGTTTTGCCCAAGCAATTACTTTTGCAAACACGGCACTTGCAATCGCCCGTAAGGACACAAGGAAGGAAATGTATAGCAATATTGCCTCTATTCATTTACGCTTGGGACGGTACTACTACGAATTGGGCGACATGGAAAACAGCATCAAAGCCCTCTTTAGTGCAGTTAAACAGATGGAACAAATCCCGTTTGAGAAGGAAACAAGTCTCTCGAATAGCAATCTTGGTGTTTTGCTTTCAGATTTGAAGCGTTTCGATGAAGCGGAAGTTTATCTGCGGAAGGGATTATTCATTGCCGAGAAAATGCGCGAGCTCAGACTCAGTTCTGTGGCTTCATTACTGTTTTCAACGCATTTTATCGCAACAAAACAGTTCGATAGCGCGTGGAAATATGCGGCTCTGTGTAGGGAATACGCTGTAAAAGCTCCCGATGATGAGCTGGACATCAACGGTCTCATCAACATGGCAATTATTCGGCAAGAACAGGGGAAAACATCCGATGCTATCAGGGTGGCGCGTGAGATGATGCGATTAGCGGTCGAAAAAGGAATGGCAGATATATTGGACGAAGGCAACCTGATATTAGCAAGAGCATATTTCGCACAGACTGATTTCAAGCAAGCATATACGATTGCAGAAAAAATACTGGCGGGATTTTTGAAAGATAACGGTGAGGGCAATAATGTTCCCGAAAAAATAGCAGAACTCCACAAACTTCTTGCTGATATTTACAAACAAGACGGTAATTTTCAAAAAGCGTTTTATCATTTCGAGCGACAAGCCACCATACGAGATAGCATCTTATCGGCAGCAAAACAAAAGCAGCTTAACGCGCTTATTAGCTTCACCGAAGCGAAAAAGAAAGAGCAGCAACTTACCGAACTCCGCTTCACAACAGAAGTGCAGTCTTTAGAGATTCGGCAGCGCAATATTGCTCTTGCAGGAGTGAGTATTGGTGCGGCTTTGGTGGTTGCTATGGGAGTGTTGCTGTACCGCCAACGGCGTTTGCAGGCGCAACAACGCATTGCTGAAACCGAACAACGTCTGCTCCGAACCCGCCTCAATCCTCACTTGTGGTTCAATGCACTTTCCTCTGTACAGCACCACCTCGTGAGCGGCGCAAATCCTCGTTCGACGGCGCAGTACCTTTCAAAAATTGCATCGGTGATGCGGCAATCACTCGAAAGTTCGTATCAAGACACGGTGAGCATTGCAGAGGAAGTTGATTTTGCGGAAAAGTATTTGACTATCCAGCAAATGCGATTACAAGAGGCGTTTGAGTATTCCGTAGAGATTCATTCGGACTTAGACCCAGATTCTGTGCGGGTTCCGAGTATGCTTTTAGAGCCATTTTTGGAAAATACGATTGAGCATGGTTTCAGGGGAATTGAAAGCGCGGAGCGGAGCGAAAAGGCGCGTATTCTCATAGCTTTCGAGGCTTTGGAAAGCCAGAAAAAGAAGGGTGGGAAATTGTTGTCTATAAAAATAGAGGATAATGGAAACGGTTTGCAACGTAAACAAACATCAAACGAAAGCTCTGAAACACAAGGAACGGCGCACCGTTCACGTGCGGTGGAAATCACGAAAGAGCGTTTGCGCTTGCTTGCGCCAAAGCGCACGGATGATGTTGGCGTAACGATTGCAGGGCGCGAGCAGGGCGGAGTGGTGGTGCAGATTACGCTGCCATTGCAAGAAGTGTAGGGGCTTTGTGGATTGATTGAAAAATAAGGCATCAACTCTTTTGGCTTCAGTGGCACAGACATTCTTGTCTGTGAGTATTGGTGCGGTGTTCAAGCGACAAACACAGACAAGAATGTCTGTGCCACTACTGAAGAAAGTTCCTAAATTTACATTTTCTCGTCAGTTCTTTGTTCAGAAAATCATTGTAGCAAAAACGTTACCGACACGTGCGCATTTACTTTGATTGCTCCTGGCGCGAATGTCTCCGAACCCTCGAAATTACTTGCTCCGCTTCCCATTGCGGAAAAATTCATCACATTTTGCTGTGCCGAAAAACTGGAATGTGAAGAGGGCGCGTGTTCCGATATGGAAATTGCTTTTCCAATTGTTTGACCGATTGCCGCCGCCATCGCCGTTGCTTTTTCTTTTGCTGCTTTCATAGCCTGCTCACGAGCTTTGTCGCGGTTTTCGCGGAGTTTGGAGGTTTCAAAGTAGACGTTTTTTACTTCGGTGAGTCCCGTTTTTAGTACGTCCGAGAAAAACTCTTCAAACCGTGCAATTTCTGTAAGCCGCACCAGAACAGTCTTTGAGACAAGATAC
>RDXM01000180.1 GCA_004292595.1 Candidatus Kapaibacterium sp.
CCTGTCTGTGCGTGTTGGTGCGGGCTTCAGGCGACGACCACAGACAAGAATGTCTGTGCCACTACTGACTTGAACCACTTATTTTTTTACCATTCCTTAACGGTAGAACGGGTTTCACGGTATTTTTTTGGAAACCCGTTACCGCGAAACCCGTTCTACGCTTAGGAAAGCGTAGGACGGGAAGACCTGAGCAGTTACAATAGAAATATATCAAAACCCAATATCCCGCAAGCGGTCAGCAATCGCATCGGCGTAGATGTTGCGCACCTCTCCATAGACTAGCGCATTCGGAAGCAGCATCAATGCGCCATAGCTGGAGGGATTAGAATTATCAAATTTTGAGGTTGCAAGAAAGGTTTCTTCGTCGGGACGGAACTCATTATCCACGTCGCGTACAACGACCGTGCAGCCGTATTCCGTGATTTTCCCTTCCTCAATGGGCGCACCAACAAAGCCTAAAAGCTGGAACGGAACACGCATTTTCACGATGTAGCCTTTGTCCCAGAGCGTGGCGGTAGCTTTTACTTGCTGGAGTGCTTGTTTTTGTGCGTCCGAGAGAACATCCACCGCGCTTGTTCGGACGCTGGGTTTTTTGTCGGTGAAATTGCCTGGATTGATGCTAAAAGCAAAAATACTGCCCTCGGCGCGTGTGCGAAAGCTCTCGTTCTTGGCGCGTTTTTTGATAAAACGATTGGTAACATTCGACATATCCAGCCACACTTCTACTTTATCAAACGGCACACCTTCCTTTATTTCACCAACAACGCGGTCGTCGGTTACTTTCACCAAAAAGTACAGATATTGCTCGTTGTGCGCCGAGCGCACGGTAAAGGCGGCATCATCGGCTCCTGTCCAGTAAAATGCGCCTTTGGAAATGAATTTCACGGAATTACTGAGCGCATCCGACGTAAAACCCTTGTAAATGTACTTCCCACGCGGATAGGACGGCACACACAAAAACTCACTTGTGAAAAGCTCATCATTGGTGCGGGTATCGCGGTATTTTTCGTAGCCCGAAAGATTTTGAAAATTGCGATACGCTTCGTGCGTCATGGAGCGTACACGCTCGGTTTTGAAGGAATCCAAGACCATCAGCGAGCCGTTATCAAGCCGATAGCCGCTAATGGTCCAATCAAAATCCTGCGACTTTTCAATCACAAAACAGCCTTTGTCTTTAATCAACACACCCACCTCAATCGGGCTTTCGACAAAGGTGTACGGGAATTTCCCAACGCGCGTCAAGTAGCCGTCAATATCGGCAAAAAGATAGACCTGCACGTTGCGTCCTTTGTCGTTGGCGAGGCGCACGGACATTGCCACGTCGGGCGCACCATCGCCCGTGAAATCACCCACGTCCCAGCCCCAGATGCGATACTGCGCACCGCGTGGAAGCTGGTCTTTGAGGTCGCTCACTAATTCTTCCGCAAAATACGGTTGCAATTTTTCTTGCAATTGCTCCAGCGTCAAGCCGCTCTGCGCCTGAAGGTGCAAGCACGACAGCATGAACACGATGCCGCACGCGAAGAGCGATAGCAGCATTTTGGGGAATGATTTTAGCAATAATTTCAGCAATGATGTTTGCATACAGAGTCGTTATTTAATGCGGTGTTTAGGCTTGATGTTGAAATTTCGCAGCACGTTTTTCTAAAAATGCCGATGTGCCTTCTTTGAAGTCTGCCGTTGCGCAGAGTGCGGCAAAGCAGTCGGCTTCAAAGTGCATTCCTTCGGTATGTGGCAATTCTTCAGCAGCGAGAATGGCGGCAAGAGCCGATTTTACGGCGGTTTGACTGCGCAAAAGTACGGTTTGGACAAATTTTTCTGCGCGTGGCAAAAGCTCTTCCAGCGAAACAACGTCGTTCACAAGTCCGATTTTATGGGCTTCCTGAGCATTTACGCGCTCGCCAGAAAGAATAAGCTCGGTGGCTTTTGCTCGCCCCACAAGGCGCGTCAAACGTTGTGTTCCGCCATATCCAGGCAATGTTCCCAGCGTAACTTCTGGCAAACCCAACTGCGCATTTTCCGACGCAAAGCGAATATGACACGCCAACGCCATTTCGCATCCGCCACCGAGCGCAAAGCCGTTCACAGCAGCAATGGTCGGCTTTCCAAAATGCTCCAACAAATTCGCTACCGCCTGACCGCGCTCCGAAAACGGCAAACCCGATTCGGCGGTAAGTGCCTGTAATTCAGAAATATCAGCACCAGCCGCGAAGGCTTTCGCGCCGCTTCCCGTCAAAATGACAGCGTGAACATCGTTATCGCTTTGCGCTGAAACTAAGGCGTGATGCAGGTCGGCGAGGAGCTGACCATTCAAAGCATTCAGCTTATCAGGACGATTCAGCGTAATGATAACGTAGCCGTGTTTCTTTTCGACGAGAAGTGTTAAGTAGCTCATGGAGTTGGTTGCTTGGTTACTTGGTTACTTGGTTACTTGGTGTTTAGTTACTTGGTGCTTGGTGCATTTTCAGCCTTCATATTTCATACTTCATCCTTTTTTCTTCTCCCACTCGTTCCAGCCACCGACGTACACGAAAACGCGCGTAAAACCTAAGCCGACGAGGTGCGCGGCAAGTTCATGGCTGAGTTCGCACGCGCCGCCGCCGCAATAAACGACAATCGGTTTTTCGCGGGGAAGCCCGATTATGCGCGGGATGCTTTGTTCAAATTCTGGCGTAAAAATGTTAATAGCATTGCCAATGTGTCCGCGCTCGAATTCGTTTGCTTTGCGAGCATCAATGAAGAGAACATCAGGGTTTGCGAGCAGTTTTTCTACTTGGTCAATGCGGATTTCAAGCGGTTTCGGTCGCTCGCTTGTCGGCGCGGCTGCACCTGCATTTGCGCTCGCATTTCCACTTGCATTCGATTGACCAGAAGGAGCTTCTGTACTGCTTTTGCTGGCTTTCGGTTCTTCTTTTTTTGCTGTTTCTGCTTTTACAGCTTCAGCCTTCGCCGCAAGATTTTGTGCGGCTTTCAACGAATCTTTCTTGTTTTTTTGCACTGCGTCCTGCGCAAGCGGCGTATTTGCTGGCGTTGGAGGCGTTTGTGTGGGAAGTGTTGGCGCGGTTGTCGGTGAAGTTGTTGCTTGCGCTGTTATTCCTGCGGGTGTGCTTGCAAGCGAGTTAATAAGCGAGTCCGAAGCCATAATGCGGTCTTTTTCCACGCGAACCCAAGGAAGGCGTTTGGAAGAAAGTTCGTTGTAGGCAAAGGCGCAAAATGCCGATGCGACCAGTAAAATTGCGCTGTCGCGGAGAAGTGTGGGAAATTTTGTCGTCATATTACAATCCTTTTACATCCTTGATAATTTGATACGCCTGATTGATGCGCTGTGCCTTGTCGCGGGCTTGATTTTGCCCCGTTGTGTCCAGATGCGACACGCGGTCTGGATGGTACTGCATCATCAATTTTTTGTAAGTGCGCTTGATGTCCTCGTTGGAAGCATTTACCGCCAAACCAAGCACTTGCAATGCGCCTTCTACGTTCATTCCGCCATTAGCGTGCGGATTATGATGGCGAGATTGTTGTTTCTGGTTAGACGAATTTCCTTGCGAAGAAGATGACGAATTGTTACGCGCTTGCGGATTTGCCGCCTCGTCAATCATGCGCTTCAGGCGTTCTTCCTCTGTTTCGTAGCCGCGCCGATGCGTGGACGACGAAGACGAACCCGCTGACGACGAAGAACTTGACGCGCCTTTCCGCGCTCGCAATTCTTCCAAGATTTTTGGGTCAATTTTGGATAAATCAATATCCTTCGTAACATCATTGATATACGATTCCGATACGCGGCGGATTCTATCCCAGAGTTGTCCCATAAACGACACCTTAACAAAAAAAATGAAAAGTGAAAGGAGGAGGCAAAATACATCGAAAGCGTGAATTATCCAGCATGAACTCATTGAGTGCGTTCGTAAAACTGGTCAGGTCATAATTTTTTTGGACGCAGATGAAGATGATTGAAGGGATGAAGATGATGAAAATGCAGAAAATATCAACGAAAAATGAAGTCTGTATTCAATTCTCTTCTTTTCATCAATATCATCTTCATCAATCTAATCATCTTCATCTGCGTCCTCTCTGTAATTGTCGAGACCTGACAAGTCACGTACGCTCTTTGATTTTATCGCGCCAATATTTCGCGTAATTCAGCACGAGTGCGGGGTTGTGGTGTTCACGGTCGGCTTTGATGTATTCAGCGTAGGTGCGCGACGGATTGCCAAAGCTATTTCGCGCCGAAGTGAGCGGACGCTCAGCGACAATCACATCCGAAAAAGCATAGCGAAACTGAGGACTCATGCGGAATCGGTGATAATGTTCGTAGTCCATTGCATAGCGATAATCCAAGCGAAACGTGCCGTATTTTTCCCAGACAGCGCGATTGTAGTACATTGCCTGATGTGCGCTTGGGAGCTTGTGTGCAGGGCGGTTTGGTGCGCCAACAATCTTCTCTGGGGCATTCTCGAAAGTAAGCCGCGCTTTGCCGTACACGAGGTCGGCATCGCTCGGAGATTGAATTGCGGCAAAGAGCTTGGAGAGTGCGTCGTTGCTGGCGAAATAATCACCTGCATTCATAAAACCGAGAAAATCTCCCGTACTTTTGGCAATTCCTTTGTTGAATGCCTCCGAAACACCGCTATCTTTTTCGCTCACCCACCAGTGAATACTCTGCGTTCCAGCGTTTTGCTTCGCCTCGTATTCTTCTTGATACTGCTTGATAATCTGCGGCGTTTCGTCCTTCGAGCCGCCGTCAATCACTAAATACTCAAGGTTTGGGTAATCTTGATGCAAGACGCTTTCGAGTGTTTTTTGGATAATCGAAGCAGCATTAAAGCAAATAGTAACAACGGTAACGCGAGGTTTCATCGGGAGTTTCGGGGAATCAAAATGAGGAAATGATGGTGAAAAATCAAACAACTTGTAATTTCACCCTAATTACATGACAAAATTTCTTCAGAAGTGGCACAGACATTCTTGTCTGTGAGTGTTAGTGCGGGTTTCAAGCGACAAACACAGGCAGGAATGCCTGTGCCACTGAAGCCTGACATTACCTGTTGTTCAGAGATTTTGTCGTGCACCAAAATTTTACCAATCTTTTTCAATCACCACACCACCAGCCGCCTTGCGCTTGATGAGCCGTTTCTGGATGTTCTTTTCGTCATTATTCAAAGCATCCAGAATGCGCTCTGCGTCTGCTTTGGAGAGCTTTGGCTGTGTTTGCGATTGCTGCTGCTGTTGCTGGTTCTGTTGTTGATTTTGCTTGGGGTCGTTCTGCTGCTGATTCTGTTGTTGTTGATTTTGCTGCTGTTGGTCTTGTTTGTCCTGCTTGTTTTCGTCGTTTTTCTGATTTTGCTGTTGCTGCTGTTGTTGTTGAAGAAGCATTTTTTGTGCATAAGCGAGATTGCTGCGAGCCTCATCATCACTGGGGTTCAGGCGAAGGGAACTTTTGTAGGCATTCACTGCTTCTTGCAATTTATTCCCTTGAACAAAAGAATTGCCGAGATTGTAATACGACTGCGAACGCACATCGCGCGGAGCCTTGCTGTTATCGGCAAGCAAGCGGAATTGGTCTGCAGATTCCTCATATTTTTTCTGTTTGTAGAGTGCGTCGCCAAGATTAAACGTGCCTTCGGTGAGGCGCGTATCCTGCTTCAATGCTTCGCGGTACGAGGTTTCCGCTTCTTTGAAACGCCCGTTGGTGTACGCTTCATTGCCAGAACGCGCCACAGCACGAGGGCTTGAAAACTGCGCAAATACTGGGCTTGTGGCAATGATGCAACAAAAAAAGATGATGATATAAAAATTGCGAACAGTCATAGATGCACGTATTGATGAGAGTTTACACCGTTTCCGTTGGTTGCTGTGCTTGCGAGTGTTTGTGTCCGAAAAGATTCAATTTGCGCCACCATTCGGTGCGGCGGTCGGAGAGGAAAAATTCCCAAAGAAGCAGTAATAATGCGGCTCCTAGAGCATATTGGAAACGGTCTTCAAAGTTGGTGAATACTTTCGTTCCAAATTCCTTTTTTTCCATTTTGCCAATTTCATCAATCACAATGTTCAAACCCGCATCACTATTGGTTGCGCGGACGTACACGCCACCGCCTTTTGCGGCAAGTTCTTGGAGCATTTGCTCGTTCAATTTCGTGAGAATCACATTGCCAGCGCGGTCTTTGCGGAAGCCTGTTTGAAAGCCCATCGAATACGTTGGAATGGGAGTGCCTTCGGGCGAACCCATGCCGATTGTATGCACGATAACGCCTTCTTCGCGGGCTTCGTTCACCGTTTTAAGCGCGTCGTCTTCATGGTTTTCGCCGTCGGTCATTATCACGAGCGTTTTGTAGCGTTTTTCCTCTGCGTTGAAAGATTTCATCGACAATTTCACCGCCGCACCGACCGCCGTTCCTTGTGTTGGAATCACGCTGGGGTCAATCGCGGATAGGAACATTTTCACCGAGCCGTAGTCGTTGGTGAGCGGTAACTGCAAATACGCTTCGCCCGCAAAGATGATAATGCCGACGCGGTCGTTACTGAGTTTGTCCAGCATCCGCGTAATTGCTTGCTTGGCGCGTTCCAAGCGGTTCGGCTTCAAGTCCTCGGCACGCATACTATTCGAGACATCCAGCGCAATCATAATGTTCACGCCTTCGCGCTTGACTTCTTCCAGCTTCGTGCCAATTTGCGGATTTGCCGCACCAAAGACCAACAGCGCATATGCACTGGTGAAGAGCATAAATTTCCACGTCGGTTTCAGGTCGGAAATATCAGGGAAAAGCTGCCGCACAAGCGTAGCATCGCCAAAGGCTGCGAGCGATTTCTTCCGCTGCGAGCGGCTCCACACGTACACGATGAAAAATATCGGCAACACGGCAAGCGCGTACAAATATTCGATATGTTGAAAGCGAATCATGCGGAAATGCAGTGTTTGGTTTTATAGTTGACCCTTCGACACACTCAGGGTGAATATCTCTTGAATCCTCATGCTGAGCTTGTCGAAGCATCTGTAATAAATAGAGTTTATCTCGAATAAGGTTTTTAGGGTTTTGGAGCAAGGCAGCATGCTGCCTTGTTTCGTAAAAAAGTCTATTCGGAATAAAGTCTAATGAATGAAATCCAAAATCGTACAAGCAAGAAAAATTCACTGACCCTGAGAGCAAAAATCCTTGAACAGTAGATTATATCTGGCTTGCAGAGGAGTGTATGCGAAAGCGTAAAAACGAAAAAACAGGCCTCTAACCTTGATGTATTCTTGCGTAGAGGGCTTTCAAAGAGAAATTCTATGCTTTTTCAATAGTTTTCAAGGTCTGAAAAAATCGAATCGTGTACAAGACAAAGGATATTGCCATCATCACGAGCGCAGCAATCATGCTGACCTGAATGGAAATTGGCGGTAGATATGCCACAATGCAGACCATCATCACAATAATACAAAAGACTGCTATTTTGCCTGGGACGTTTGAAGGCAGCACAAAACCTGTGCGCTTGGCAATGTAGCTTCCTGCCAGCATGATGATAAAATCGCGCGACAACACAATCAGCACAAACCACAGCGGCAAGCGGTCTTGAATCACCAAAATAGACGTAATCACTGCAACATAGATTTTATCGGCAAGCGGGTCGATAATTTTTCCCGCCTCGGTTACTTCGTCCAGTTTTCGTGCGAGCCAGCCGTCCAGAATATCGGTGATGTACGCAAGAATACCCACGCCGAGAGCGATGTAGTTATGCCCTTGCCAGAGTAGAATAGCAGAGGGAATCGTGAGCAAGGCACGAAGAAAACTGAGTCCGTTGGAGTAGTTCCATACTGATTTTGTTAGTATTGCCATGAGGTTTGGAGAGAAAGAAAAAGTCGCGTACAGCCTTGTTGCAAAGCTCTTGCAAACGTGCCTACGCGACCGATAAAATCAAAAATGTTGTTGTTCTGCAGTTGTTGTTCTGCAATTCTATTTACTTCATATTTTCCCGAAACCAATCAACCGTATTCGACAAACCTTGCTCGAAGGTAACGCTTGGATTCCATGCCAACAAGTTTCGGATTTTCGAGGGCGTACAAAGGCTGCGACGCTGCTCGCCAGCTTTTGCGGGTGCGTGTTTGCGTTTGACGACTTTGCCAATTTTTAGTTGAAGAAGCTGATGAAGCGTGTTTACGCTATATTCCGTTCCCGTGCAGCAGTTATAGATGCCGCGAGCATTGTCGCTCAGTGCCAAAACATTTGCCCGCGCAACGTCTGGACCATAGACGTAATCCCGTGTTTGTGTGCCGTCGCCGTTGATAATCGGCACT
Source organism: Candidatus Kapaibacterium sp. (assembly GCA_004292595.1). Lineage (GTDB taxonomy): Bacteria > Bacteroidota > Ignavibacteria > Kapaibacteriales > UBA4661 > PH2015. Next base: position 8,273 of record RDXM01000180.1, read on the forward strand.
TCGCCTTTGAGCATTTTTTGTGCAAAAATAGCAATCACGCCCGCTTCGCCGTGCGGGTTTTGGCGTGGTCCGTACACGTTGGTATAGCGGAAAATCACGTTTTCGATGCCATGAACGCTTTTGTAGTAGCCAAGATATTTTTCGTTGGCGAGTTTAGTTACGCCGTAGGGCGACAAGGGGCGTTTGGAGTGTTTTTCATCGGCGGGATAATAGTCTTGTTCGCCGTAAATCGCACCACCACTGGAGGCGTAGATAATGCGGCGTACTTTCGCCACTCGCGCAGCTTCGTACAAATTCAGCGTGTCGATGATATTCACTTGTGCATCTTCTTTCGGCTTTTCTACCGAAATCCGCACACTAATCTGCGCTGCATGATTGCTCAAGATTTCAATTTTTTCATCCGCCAAAAGCTGCTGAATTTTTGCATCGCCAATGCCCATTTTATGGAATTTTGCTGCCGAATTGATATTTTTTTTGTCGCCCGAACTCATGTCGTCAATGATGATAACATTATGCCCTTCAGCGATATACGCATCAACAATATGTGAGCCGATAAAGCCCGCTCCGCCTGCAACTGCAATATTCATATAGCGTGTCTAAATTTTTCGTGGTAAATAAGGATGCCCGTATGACGAGGTGTGATGTTTAGGACAATGATTACAAAGAAGCGCAAATTACGGAGATGTGAGCAATTTCTCAAACTGAAATTTATTTCCCTCAAAAGCCCCTTATCCCTTGTTTCTCTATCGAAGTAACTTTCTCGCACCCCTACGCCTTCTTCTATGGAGATGACGTAGAGTTGGAAAATACGACCTTCCAATAATACTCATTATGAATAAAATGCTGAGAGCCTTGAAAAAGGCACAGGCAGAACGAACCTCTTCAAATAAGGGAAATGCGGGGGAAAGGGAAGCGTAAAAAGCGCGTCAACGCTTGATTGCAGCGTAGAAAATAAATCTAAAGAATAAACACATAATCATTATCCTGCAAGCCTCGCCAATGCTTCTTTAAGCGCAATCGCATAATTCCTGCTCACCGTAAATGCTTCCTCCACCTCGCGCAATCGCACACGCAAACGTCCGCCACCGTCCTGCTCCATTTCCGCAATCGTGCGAATGTTAATAAGCGACGACCGGTGAATCCGCACAAATACTCCGCTCGGCAACGAAATTGCCCATTCCTCCAATGTTTTTCGCATCAGAGCAATCGCGCCATCGGTGCAATACACTTCCGTATAATTGTCTGCAGAGCGCACAAACACTATATCTTTAACTGCACAAAATTTACTCTTTGCACCGAACTTGAGCAAAAGTTGGTCGTGTTCCTGCAAGAGCGTTCCCGCCAAACCCTCGCCCATGACGAGTAATCCCGCTTTCTGTTCGCTTGGTGCATTGCCAACTGGATGTACTTCAAGGCGAGATGTGCTGCTGCTTGCAGGGCTTGGTTGTTCTTGTGTGATTGGCGGAGACTCTAGTGAAGAATCGTCCAAACGCGCCTGTTTATGCGCCCTCAAACGCTTCAAGGATTGCTCCAGGCGTTCTGGCGAGGCAGGTTTCATCACGTAGTCCAGCGCATTTACCTCGAAAGCGCGGAGCGCGAATTGGTCGTAGGCGGTAACAAACACCACTTTTTGCATATCGGGAATATCTGGCACAATGTCGAATCCCGTGCCGCCCGGAAGCTGAATATCCAAGAAAATGCCATCAATATGCGGGTGTGCGGCGATGAGCGCACGAGCCGAAGGAATATCATCCGCTTCGCCCACGATGTTCACGCCGCCGCATTCCAGCAAGGTGTTTTTTAAGTGATTGCGAACACGCCGCTCGTCATCAATCAAAAGTACGTCAAGTGCAAGCATTGATGCCGTCCTTTACTTCGATGATGTATCCAATTCCGACAAATAATGTTCATCTTTGACCGCATTCAATTTCCAGTACAGAAGCCGCGTCAGTTCTTGCAATTCAGCGCGTTCAATTACGCGACCATTTTCCATGTACTGAAATGCCAGAATGCGTCGTGGATACTGCTTTTCAACAATAAACGTCCATTGCCACGCGCCATTTTGAACAGACGCATTTTGCCCCGACATTGTCCATTCTGTTGCAGGAAGATTTGCCCCACGAAAGCGCGTCGAAACGTCCTTTTTACTGACCGTTGCTTGCTCGGCAGCGAGCGGAATATGGCTCACACGAGCATGGTCGAGCGTTGGATAATACGTAATCGTTCCAGCGTTCAAGGGGCGTAAAAGCTCGCGCACGGCGATAAACGCATCGTCGGCAAAAAGCGTTTGTTCGTCGGCTTTGAGGAGTTCTTCGCGGTCGCCTTCGGATTCAAAATAGCTGTGCGAGCGAGATTTCATGCCCTTATCCGCTTGGCGGTTCAGTTGATGAAACGTCATCCCGCACCACTCCTGCCCCGTGAACGTGATTTTAAGCGGCGCACCAACGCCATAACGAACATCCTTCCCGCTCTGCTTGATGGTGCAAGGCGTAGCAGACGTAAACACCGAAGTCATCAGCGAATACGTGTAAATGCCCGTTTGAAACCGCTTGACGTGATTGAGCTTCAACACGCCATTGTATGCGGGGTTTGAGGCATCGGCACGGTCAGCTTTTACTTGCTTTTCGCCGTTGAAAGGTTCGGTAACAAAAATCAAAAACGACTTGCACGGACGCACCTCGCCATAGCGAACCTGCGTGCCTTTGTAGAAGCCGATTTCCGCTTTGCCGTCGCCCCAGAATTGCCAGAAATTTAGCGAGCTTTGCGCAAGAAGAGAAATGCTGGAGGCAAGCATGAATGCGGCTTGGAGGAAAATTGTACGCATGAAGTTTTTGTAATGAATGGTTGAACTTGCGTTACAGAAAAATGTGTTTCTGTACCGTACAAAAAATCAAGTAGTGGCACAGACATTCCTGTCTGTGAGTGCTAGTTTATGCACACAAGTCTGAAGGGCGCATCAATACTTGTGTTGTAGTTGCCGCAAATGTAGTCCACCTTCGAGGTGGACTACATTTCACCCGCATAAAACCTGCGTTTGCAGCAAGTAGGCAAAAGACGTGTGCATAGACTAGCTGTGAGTGTTAGCGCAGAATATAAACGGAAAACACAGACAGGAATGTCTCAAGCCACTGAAGCCAGATTTTATCAGCCTTGCAAGTTTTTATGGTGATAATTACCTTCAACCTTGCGCTTTAATCCCCAAAACTAATGCCCAAATCCCGTGCTGTCATAATCGTATCGCTATCAACGGGAACAAGGCGGACACGGTGCGCAACCTGCTCAATCGGAATATAATTCACCGTTGGTGGGTCTAAGACCACCACCACGCCCGATTGCCCTTCCTCCAACGCCCGCACGGCTGCCGCACCGAAGCGCAAAGACAGCAAGCGGTCAAAGGCGGTCGGTGTGCCGCCACGAAGCAAGTGACCAAGCACGACGCAGCGTGTTTCCTTGTCCGTGAGTGCTTGAATTTGCGCCGCAACTTTTTCGCCCAAGCCGCCAAAACGCTCGGCTTTGCCTAGCTCGCGTTCTACGACAGAGGTTGTGCCATCTTGTGCCTTCGCGCCTTCCGCCACAACGATAATGGAGAAGCTGCGTCCAGCCTTTTCGCGGGCATTGATTTTTTCGGCAACTTTGTTGATGTCATACGGAATTTCGGGAATCAAGATTACATCGGCAGTGCCAGCAACGCCGCTATTGACCGCAATCCAGCCCGCAGTGCGCCCCATCACTTCCACGACCATGACGCGGTGATGCGATTGCGCGGTCGAATGCAAGCGGTCAATGGCATCGGTGGCAAAGGTAACGGCAGTATCGAAGCCGAAGGTTGCGACCGTGCCTTCGAGGTCGTTGTCAATCGTTTTCGGAACGCCCACAACGCGGATATTTCCTCGCTTGGCAAGGTCGTTGGCAATCGAAAGCGAGCCGTCGCCGCCGATAGCAATCAGCGCGTCGAAGCCGTATTTTTTGAAGCCGTCAATAATTTCACCCGAGCGATCTACTTCCTGCATTGTTCCGTCTGCTTGTGGCATAGGATATTTGAAGGGATTCCCGCGATTGGTCGTGCCGATAATTGTTCCGCCCAAGTGCGTGATGCCGCGTACTTTCTCGCGTGTCAGGGGGATTACGCCGTCGCCGTTGGGGTATTTTTCTGGTAAAAAAATACCATTATAGCCGTCGCGGATGCCATAGACTTCCCAACCGCGCCGCGTTGCCGCATGGACAACCGCCCGAATAACAGCATTTAAGCCAGGTGCGTCGCCCCCGCCAGTGCTGACCGCAATACGTTTGATGTCATTTGCCATAGAAATTGCTCCCTTTCGACTGGAAAATAAAAGTGATGATGAAAAAAGGACAAATCAAGAAATCACGTGCTAAAGAAGCATCGTTACATGATTTGTAATTTATGCTTTTATAGGATTCTTCGGAAATAGAAAAAAATACTGTATTTTGGGGGCTTGTTGAATTTTATCCATGATTACTACACGATTACGATTCCCATGAAAATTCTCCTCCTCGAAAACATCCACACCTCTGGCGTTGAAGTTCTTCACAAAACACCGTTTGGCGAGACTGTTGAAATCGAAACACGCAAGCAAGGACTGGACGAAGACGACCTTATTACAGCCTTGGACGGCGTTACGCTGCTCGGCATTCGCTCTCGGACGCACGTAACAGAGCGGGTTTTGGAGAATGCACCGCATTTGCAAGCAATCGGCGCGTATTGTATTGGTACAAATCAAATTGACCTTGATGCGGCGGCACTACGCGGTATTCCTGCCTTCAACGCACCCTACAGCAACACGCGCTCGGTTGCAGAAATGGTGATTGGACACATCATTTTCCTCATGCGCGGGCTGTACAACAAGATTTCAAGCCTTCATGCGGGCGAGTGGATAAAATCTGCCGTCGGCGCGAAAGAAGTGCGCGGGAAAAATCTGGGTATTATCGGCTTTGGCAATATTGGTTCGCAAGTATCGGTGCTGGCGGAAGGGCTTGGAATGCGGGTGTACTATTACGACAGCGTGGATAAACTCAGCATTGGCAATGCCGTGAAAATGTCATCAATGGAAGAAGTTTTGAACATTGCCGATGTAGTAACGCTGCACGTGGACGGCAGCCCTGAGAACGCGAATCTTCTGGGCGACAAAGAATTTGCTCAGATGAAAGATGGCGCAATGTTTATCAATCTCAGTCGTGGTCATGTTGTGGATTTGGACGCATTGCACAAATACGTGGAATCGGGCAAGATTGCTGGTGTTGCGCTGGATGTGTTCCCCAAAGAACCTGCGGGCAATGAAAAAACATTTTCTTCGCCATTTCAAAATATGCCAAACGTCCTACTCACGCCGCATATCGGCGGCAGCACCGAAGAAGCGCAAAATAATATCGGTGAATTTGTGTCCAGCAAACTTGCCGAATATATGCTGGCTGGCAGCACGTTTTCTGCTGTGAATTTCCCGCGTATCCAGCTTCCCGCCGTGAAAAATACGCATCGCTTGTTGCATATTCACAAGAACGTTCCAGGTGTGCTTTCGCAACTCAACACGATATTCGCGCAAAATTCTGTGAACGTTATTTCCCAGTATTTGCGCACCGATGAGAACATTGGCTACGTGATTGCCGACGTGGACAAAGAGTACAACGATTCGCTCTGTGATGATTTGAAGCGGGTTTCGCATACTATTCGTGTGCGGATTTTGTATTGATACCGCATAAAACCAGCATTTAGAGAGAAGTTTCACATTTATTGCCACCACTTTTCGCGCTTTCATGCTCGACTCACACAGAACAACTACCCAGCTTTTGCGTCTGTCTGCGCCGCTTATTCTCGCATCGCAGTCGCCGCGCCGTAAGAAATTACTAGAGCAAATCGGCGTGGATTTTCGTGTGCAGGTGTCGGATTTTGATGAGGAAAGCATTTCTCCCGCCTCTATGCTTCCCAGCGCGTACGTGATGGCGTTGGCAAGCGCGAAAGCGAGATGTGTTGCCGAAAAACTCACCTCTCCAGCAATCGTTCTGGGCGCAGATACGACCGTCGTTGTGGACGGAATAATTCTGAACAAACCAAGCGATGCCGCCGATGCCGCACGAATGCTGGGTTTGCTGAGTAATCGCTCGCACGAAGTTTTTACGGGAATTGCGCTGCTTGAGACTGCTTCGCAGCGCATCGTCACCGATGCTGTGCGGACAGAGGTATGTTTTCGCGCCCTTGAGCAAGAAGAAATTGCGGCGTATATTGCAAGCGGCTCTCCACTTGATAAGGCAGGGAGCTACGGCATTCAAGATGATTTCGGAGCCGTTTTTGTGCAAGAAATTCGTGGCTGCTACAACAATGTTGTGGGGCTGCCATTAGAGCGTTTGTACCAGCATTTGCGGGCGTATTGTCCCTAATTTTGTGTGAAGTTTTTTGTGTGAAGCTATCAGTCTTATACCGTTTTGACTGTATTTTGAATACTTTGATTTGAGCAAGGCAGTATGCTGCCTTGTTTCGGAGAATTGAAACTATTCATTTTACAATCGAAACGGTGGCAGTATGCTGCCTTGTTTCGGAGAATTGAAACTATTCATTTTACAATCGAAACGGTATTACTTTCGGCAACCTTACCTCAACCTTTGGTTCATTATGTCGTTTGCTCAACGTCTTTCTCTTGGAATTATTCTCTCGGCAAGCATCTGTGCCGGAACGCTGTACTATGCTTGGCAAGAACTAGAACGCACCACCGCTACTGCCAAAGATGACAGCCGTGCAGAGCGCGTCATTGCTGCATCGGACAAGCTCTTGGGGCAGTTTATTCGCATGGAAACAAGTGCGCGAAGTTTTTTGATAACGGGCGCGGAGGAAGACTTACAGCCTTTTTCACAGACTGTTGGAGAGGTCGCGCTGAGTATGCGCGAGCTGCGAGCGTCGTGTCAGCCCTCTAGTCCAGAACGCTTATCAGCACTGGCTTTCTTGGATTCTACGATTGATGCAAAGGTAAATCAAACAAACTATGCCTTGATTTTACGGCGCGAGCAGGGGATTAAAATTTCTGCTTTTGAGCTTATCAAGTATAAAAATTTGAATGTTGCTGATACCATTACGCAAGTAATTCGCCGCATTCATATCGAAGAAGAAGCATCTGCGAAAGTAGGCATACAATCTATTCCTGAGAGCTATCTTGCACTTACCCGTCCTGTGCTTATGGGCTTGGGCGGCGCGGTGCTGGTTTTGATTGCTTTTGGTGCGTGGGCTTCGCTTGCGCAGAGAGCAGCATTGAAGCCGATTATAGAAGGTGCAGAGAAAATTGCACTCGGCGATGTGCGGCATCGCATTTCTCTGAATGCCACAAGCGACGTGAAGCCGATTATTTCTGCGCTCAACAGCTTGGGCGAGCAACTCCAGATGCGGCAAGGCTCGGAACGGAAAACCGAAGATATTTTTGCCGATATTTTCCATGCCTCCACCGAAGCAATTTCGGTTTGGAGGGCGCGTCGCAACGGACTTGGGCAGATTACTGATTTTGAATGTATTCTTGCAAATACTGCTTTTGGAATTGCGTGTAAACATCCCGTCGAGGCATTGCAGGGTACGCTCCTTACGGCTTCGCGCTTTGTAGATTTGCATTCCTTGAAAGAGACCTTTCAACGCACCGTTGAGAAACAACAATCCTTCCAAAGCCCCCACACGCTGCACGGCAAGAACTATCGCCTTTCACTCGTGAAAATGCGCGATGGCGTGTTGCTGCGCCTTGTGGAGTAATTTTCTTTTCTCAGTACAGAACAAAATTCTTTCAATAGTGGCACAGACATTCCTGTCTGTGTTTCCCACCTAAATCCTGCACTAATACTCACAGACAGGAATGTCTGTGCCACTATTAAAGATTCCTCCATAAGTAAAAAGCTCTTTCGCTATGCCCTTCAACGACCATTTCTCCTTGCTCTCCAGCGATTATGCGCGTCATCGTCCGCGCTATCCCGATGCGCTGTTTCAATTTTTGGCAGAATATTTGGACAAAAACCTTGCCAAGCCGCATCTGGCGTGGGATTGCGCGACAGGAAGCGGACAGGCCGCAACCGCGCTCGCAAAGCACTTCCCGCGTATTATTGCGACCGATGCCAGCCGCGAGCAGATAGCCCAAGCAGAACCAGCCGCAAACGTCGAATACTGCGTGGCAACGGCGGAAAGTTCTGGCTTGGAAACGGCTTCGGTAGGTCTTTGCACGGTTGCTCAGGCATTGCATTGGTTTGATTGGCAACAGTTTTATGCAGAGGTGCGCCGCGTTGTGCAGACGGGCGGGCTTCTCGCTGTTTGGACGTACACGCATAGCACGATTACGCCTGAAATTGACGCTACAATGCAGGATTTCTACCAATTTGTACGTCCCTATTTTCCGCCAGAACGCCGTTGGGTGGATGAAAAATATGCGACGATTGACTTTCCGTTTGCAGAAATTTCTACGCCCGATTTTTTCATGGAAGCTGCATGGAATCTGGAAGATGTGCTGGGGTATTATCGCTCGTGGTCGGGCGTTGCGCGGTATCAGACAGAGCATGGAGAAAGTCCGCTTTCTCGTGCAGAGGCGGCATTGCGTGGGGTTTGGCAGCAGCCCGACACGCCCTTACCTGTGCGCTGGAAGCTGCATCTGCGCTTGGGTCTTGTGGAGTGAGAAATAATGAAGAATTGGGACGCACTGAGCGCACTGCTCAGATGAAGATGATTGGATTGATGAAGATGATGCGGTGAAATGTTTACACCTTTGATATTTTCTGCTCTTGCATCATTTTCATCCATTCAATCATCTTCATCTGCGTCCCAAAAAATCTGACGACCATTTTTCCTGAATCCTCCTCGCAAAACAATCTTTTCCCTTGCTATTCGTTATTGAAAGTAGATTTATCTTTGCCGCACCAAAGCGGCATCTACACTCCATTTTCGCATTGTATTATGGCTGTTCTCCACCAAGAACATACGGAAAAGGGCGTACAAGCTCACACAAACGGTCATGCGCCAAAAAGCGAACTGCGCTTGCCAGGGCTTCTCACTGAATCTCCGATTCTGATAACAAGCGAAATACGTTCACTCAGCATGGCGCAAACGCCGCGCTGGCTGCGCTCTACGTCGCTCGTCATCGTCGGTCTTGTTCTGCTTTTGGCGGCATTTCTTGTCTTTGTGCCGTGGCAGCAGAATATCACGGGCAGTGGCAAAATTACGTCGTTTGTACCAGGTGTGCGTCCACAAACAATTGATGCGCCCATCACGGCTCGTATTGTGAAATGGTTTATCAACGAAGGGATGCTTGTAAAAGCTGGCGATACATTGGCGATTCTGCAAGATTTGAACGTCAGTTTTATGGATGAAGACTTTTTAGATAAAATTGAAACTGTCCGCGACAAAACGATTGCCGCACAAAATAATGCCATTGAAACCGCGAGAATGCGGACGCTTCAAGCCCGCCAGCGCGAACTTGCTTCCAAAGCGGGATTGGACAATGCAAAGATTGAAATTCAAACCGCACGAGTACGGATGCGCCGCGCAGACGATTTGACCAAAGAAGGCTTGGCTGCACAGCGCGACCTTGAGACCGCGATGCTGAATTTGCAAAAAGCACAAGCGGACTCAATTCGCTCCGAAACTGCACTCGAAGCCGCCAAACGCGACGTAGAAGCCGCACGAAATGACGAAAGCCGCGTTGTGCAACAAGCTGACGCGCTCATTATGGAAACCGAACTTCGCGTTGCCAACGCACGGATGCGCGGCGGCGCAAGCGTGATTCTCTCGCCCGTAGATGGCTATGTGGTAAATATCGCCGAAGTAGGAGCAGGGCAGACTGTAAAGGACGGAGAAGTGTTGGCGCAGATTGTCCCTCAAGCGGGTGCGTTAGACCAAGCTGTTGCTGTGATGATTAGCAGCCGTGATGCTGCTATTCTGGATATTGGTCGCCCAGTACGCTTGCAGTTTTCTGGTTTTCCAGCGTTTGTGTTCAATCCAGGTTGGCAAAATTTTACCATCAATACCTTTGGCGGACGCGTTGCCGTTGTGGATGCCGTTGATGATGGAAATGGCTACTACCGCGTCTTGATTATTCCTGATTCCACCCAAGCACAAGGGAAATGGCCCGAAGCCAAGTATTTACGGCAAGGAACGCCCGCCAGCGCGTGGATTCTACTGAACGAAGTACCAGTCGGCTTTGAAATTTGGCGACAACTCAACGGCTTCCCGCCTGTGCTTCCCACCAAAGCTGATAAAGGCAAAGGCGGTGGTAAAGATGCGAAAAAAGAGAAGTAAGCAATGGTAGAAAATACTTGGTCAAGGTCAATAGTGGCTTGAGACTTCTTGTCTGTGTTTCTTCCCTGAACCCCGCACCAACACTCACAGACAGGAATGTCTGTGCCACCAAGAAATTTTATTACTTACTCAAATTCCAACCGCCCACAAACCGCGTATTTCCTCGTTTTCATCACAACAATCATGACGTTCAAACGCTTTATTTCTCTTTGTAGTTTTGTCTGTATTGCGCTTGTGTGCAGCGTTCTCCCTGTTTCGGCGCAAGTGCGTGATTCCCTGCGATTTAAGCAATTTCTGCAAGCCGTGATGAAGGCGCACCCCGTTGTGCAGTCAGCAGCATTGGAAAATAAAATCGCCGACAACGAGATACAAAGCGCACTTGGCAGCTTCGACCCCATGATTCGCGCTGGATACGATACGAAGGTTGAAGCCTCAAAATCCAAATATGACGACCTCTACGCCGATGTAGAAGTGCCGCTTGCGACGCTCTTCGGTCCAAAAATTCTCGCAGGATATTCGCGGGCAATCGGAGGCAGTATCAATCCTGAAATCTCGACTGGAAACGCTGGGAATGTGCTACTCGGCTTATCTGCACCGCTTTGGCAAGGTGTTCTTACCGACCGCCGCCGTACTGCGCTGGACAAAGCTCGCTTGCGCCCAACCTTAGCAACGGCAAATCAGCGCTTTGAGCAAAATAATTTGTTACGCGCCGCCGCATTCCAGTATTGGTCGTGGGCGGAAGCTGCCGAGCAGTTGGATATTGCTGATTCGGTCTTCAAAATTTCGGTGCAGCGTGTTCGTTTCATTACAGCGCGGTCGCGGCGTGGCGAGATTAGCCCCTTAGATACGGTTGAAGCATTGCAAGAACTGGAGCGGCGCAGAGGCGATATTTTCCGCTCACAACGTGTGTTGGAGCAGGCAGGAATTGACGCGGCAGTGTTTCTCTGGACCGACGCAGGAACCGCACAAACACTTGCACAGCCGCCCGCATCCTTGCCCAAAGAGCCGCCGCTTGATTCTCTGAGCATTCGCGCCGACCGCGAGCGAGCAATGACCTTGCGTCCCGAAATGCTGCGCTTAGACGTGAACGCGCAAAGTCTCACGCTGGATATGAATCTTGCCCGCGAGGCGCAGAAACCCTTCATTGAAACAAAAGCACAGTGGTTTTACGGCATTGACAAAGGCACGGCGGATAACTTCAAACTCGGTGTCAATCTTGGGCTGCCGCTCTTCTTCCGCACGGCGAATGCGCAAACCGAGCTTTTATCGGTCTCCATAGAGCGTTTGCGCCTCCAAACCCTTCAAGTATCACGCTTCATCAATGCCGATATTGACAATGCCCTTTCCGCACTGGGTCGTGCTGCCGAGCGCATCCAAGCAGCAGAAAAAGAGCTTGGCTACGCAATGCGCATGGCAGACGGCGAGCAACGACGTTTTCGAGAAGGCGAGACATCCTTGCTGATTGTCAATCTCCGTGAACGCGCAGCAGCCGAAGCTGCAAGCCGCGTCGTTTCTGCCCGCGCCGACTATCTCCGCGCTTGGACGCAGTATTACTGGGCGATTGGCGCAATTCAGCAACTTGCGGAATAAAATCATCCACAAAACCGCGCAATTACACCGTTTTCACCTGCTCCGCTTCCTCTTTTTTTCGCAACATCCGCCACAAATACACCACAATCGCCGTATTCGCGCACACCACGAGAACCTTGACAATGCTCGGCTTGTGAATAAGATGATAGACTTCAAGCGGTATCAGCGATGCCGTTGCGACGACCATGAACCACTCTGCCCACCTCTGCTCGAAATACACGCCCACGCCTTCAATCCACAGCACTACCGCGTACACGAGTGCTAAAATTCCTGTTGATTTCACGCTGTCGCTCGACAAAAATTCCTGTAATTTGTGGAGCAGAAATGTGTAGATTTTCCCGTGCGGGAGCATGAGTTCGTCGTTCATCCACTGAATAAGCGCGTCCATCCATAGTTCGCGGCTTTCCAGAAATACCAATGAAACACCAATAAACAACAAACCAAAACCTTTGATAATTTTGTAAATCGCAATCGTGCGGAGATAAGGATTTTTGTGCATATGACAAACGATAGAGTACAGATGAAAGGCTTTGCAAAAGCATTTTTTTATCCCGATAAACGACAAATATATCGTACAAATGTAACATTTTGCATTTTAAATCTTATACTCAACAAAATGCTTTGTAGAAATGCTTTGTAGGCGGTTTGAAGGTTGACGCTGAACTGATTACGAAGAAGTACGTTGGTTATTTGGGGCTTGGTGGGCAATTCGTCAAGCAACCAAGCAACTATACTGAAAAAGGTTTGGTGCTTCAGATGTAGTTCACCTTCAAGGTGGACTACATCTCAACTCGTTCACTTTTCGATATGCAATTTTTATCCATTTTTAGTATACATTTATGCAAGACTTTTTTCTTCGCTTCATCCCCGCACCATTACAAGCGGACATCCAAACCAAACGCCGCGCAATGATTATCGTTGCAACAGCAATGTTTATGACGGTATTTTTTGCCTTGCAAGTAATTCGGGCAATCGCCACAAAGCTCCTGAATGTGCAGGGTGTGGGCGATTGGACGGTTGTCGCGCCGATTCCGCTTCTTGCTTCGATTATCTTGGCGGCAATTCCGTTTATTTTGCGTACGTCAGGTTCTATCGCGCTTGCGCGGGAGATATTGATGTCGACCCTCGCCATCAGTATCACACTTTTAGCCGTATTTACGGGCGGTCCCAGCAGCCCATTTCTTCCTATGCTTTGTTTTTTACCGCTCTTGGCAATCAATCTTCACGGACTACGCGGGACGTGGCTTTCGCTTTTGGTTTGCTTGGGAATTATCGTCGTGCTTGCGGGCGTGAAGCAAACGGGAATCGTGTTTCCGCAGATTATTCCGCAAGAAGGTTTGGGGCTTGTCAGCATGGTTGTTGCTGGTGGGATGATTGTGATAATGGTGGTTACGGGCGCAATTCTTGAACGAACACAGCAAGAATCTTTCCGCATGATGGAGGAAATGCGCCTCAAAGCCGCACAGCAAGCCGCCGCCGACTACGAACAACTCTCGGCAATGAAAGCCGAAAATGAGCGCGTTGCGGCAGAAAATTTGGCAAATATCCATGCACAACGAGAATACCTAGAACGTAGTGTTCATGCGATGCTCACAGCAACCGAGCGGCTTTCCGAAGGCGACCTCACCGTCGCGCTTACGCCAGAGCGTGAAGACGAAATTGCAAAAATGTTTCGGGGATTTACCGGTAGCATTCGCACAATCAGCCAAATGCTGGCACAAATACAGGCTTCGGTGAATGAAACAGTGGAAGCGGCAACGACGATTAGTTCCACCTCGCACCAGATGGCAAGCGGCACACAGGCAGGTGCGGCGCAAGTGCAACAGGTGGCAGGCGCAATGCAGCAAATGACCAGCACTATCAGCGAAAACACGCGCCAAACCTCGCTTGCAGCCTTTGAAGCCGCCGAAGCGCATAGCGAAGCCGAGCAGGGCGGAACTGCCATGACGAATATGATTCAAAACGTGCGGAATATCGGCGCGGTGGTCGTGGAATCCGCACAAACAGTGGGTGCGTTGGGTGAACGCAGCGAACAGATTGGCGATATTGTTTCCACGATTGACGAAATTGCTGACCAAACGAACCTTCTCGCACTCAACGCCGCGATTGAAGCTGCTCGCGCAGGCGAGGCGGGACGCGGCTTTGCGGTGGTTGCCGATGAAGTGCGCAAGCTCGCCGAGCGTACACAAAAAGCGACGAAGGAAATTTCCACCATGATTGCCAAAATTCAGCACGAAATGGGCGATGCCGTGAAAGCAATGGCGCGGGGCAAGGAGCTTGTTGATGAAAGCGGCTCGCTCATCAATGCGACCTCTACGACGTTTCAAACGATTGTCAAGAAAACCGCGAGCGTGTCGGACGTGATGTCGCAAGTGGCAACTGCCAGCGAGGAGCAGTCCGCAACAAGTACGCAAATCGCAGATTCCATGCGGGTTTTGGCAGACCTTATCACCGAAGCCAGCGCGGGCAATGCAAGCAATGTGGAGCGCGTTGAGGCTTTGCTGCATCAAGCGAATGAGGTAGATGCGCTTGTGAGCCGCTTCCGCATTGAGGTTGAAACAACACGAGCATTGCCGAAAGCGCAACAACGCTTGATTACACGATAATTGCCTCGCCTGGCTCACGATACAATTCAATCGCCTCGCAGATGTTTTGCAATGCCTTTTCCATTTCGATTGTACGATGGTAGTTTCAATGAGTAGTTTCAATTCTCCGAAGCAAGGCAGCATACTGCCTTGATACAATCAAAGGGCTTTGTTGCATAAATCAAAAAACAGATGACCCCCGATACTTCATTGTTCAACAACTTTAAGCGGCTTGTCGAATAACGGATTTCGGCATACCAT
>RDXM01000181.1 GCA_004292595.1 Candidatus Kapaibacterium sp.
GAGCGGTCGGGCAGACCGTGTTAGCTTGGGAGATATACAACGGCGTTAGTCGGGTAGCCCAAGAATCCCACGTGCTTTAGCCGTGGGAGTGTCAAGAAACGATATCCCAATGACCGTGCCACAGGCTACGCAATGGGTAAAATACGCGGTGCAGTCAGCGTTGTACGCCCTCTTGTCCCGTAGCATTTTTAATATTCATATTTATATTCATATTCATATTCATCTTTACCATTTATTGTACCACTATTTTTCACGCAATACTACCATGCTCGACCTTTTCAAATCACTCTTCGGCGCATCTTCTAGCGCATCTGGAATTTCAGCACAGGAACTTCATGCCTTACTCAAAACAAAAGAAAAACCAGTATTATTGGATGTTCGTCAGCCCGATGAACACAAACAAAGGAATATTCCTAACTCCCTTCTTATCCCTTTGGGAGACCTACAACGTCGAATGAAAGAACTTGAAAAATACAAAAACAAGAATATCGTTGTGTACTGTGCAAGTGGCGCACGGAGTTCTTCGGCGTGTAGAATGCTCACTGAAGCAGGATATTCGGTGCGCAATCTCAATGGCGGGATGATGATGTGGCACTAAGCGTACCTCTATGGTGATGGTTTCAAGAGAGTTTTTCCATGAGCTTTTCAACTGGGAATTTTGGAAACGCGCCTAAAAATGGGTAAAAATTGCATATCGAAAAGGAGATGTAGTCCACCTTTGAGGTGGACTACATCTGAAACTACAAACCTTTTTCAGTATAGTTATCAGTCATATACACATATTCCCTCATTCAGGCAATTCATTTCCTGAGATTTCAAGTGCCTTCAAGTGGTGCAGGTGCTTTGCCGTGCGAGCAGGAATGCGGAATTGAACGGCAGTGCCTTTGCCTTTTTCTGATTGTATCAGCATTTCGCCGCCGTGCATCTGGATGATATACTTCATAATCATTGTCCCCATGCCAGAACCGCCCTTGCTGCCAAAGGTGGTGAATCCTTTGCGCATCATATTTTTCTGCACGTCTGCGCTCATTCCTTCGCCCGTATCTTGCACTTGAAAGCACACCACACCAGTCTCGAACCACGCACGAATACGAATCACGCCCTCGCTCTCTGGCATAGCGCGGATGCCATTTTCGACGGCATTCCGCAAAGCTCGCTCAAGTTTGAGCTGGTCGCATTCAAACAAAATATGCTGCGCATACACTTCAAAGTCGACGTTGGCAAACAAATTTTCATCGAACTCCTTGCGCACATTAGCACAAATTTCTGCCGCATCGGTAACACGCTTTTCCAAGTCTTCGCTTTTGCCAATCGTGATAATATCGCGCACTCGCTTGATAATCAAATTCACCTGATATAAAATTTTCTGCCCTTCGTTGCTCATAGAAGACTGGGCAATTTTCTCAGCATTTAAGCGGATTGCAGCCAAGTTCGTTTGCAAATCGTGTGCAAGCTGCGCCCAGTTGCCGAGCTTTTTCTTACCCAATTCTTCGGTAATATCTTTGCCAATCAACATTACGCCACGCACCGCACCAAATCTCGTTTGGATGGGAATGGCGGTAAACAAGTAATCATGCGGCTCCGTGGCATTTTCTCCTGCAATTTCCGTGCGCTCTTCGCCGGGAGGGAGCTTTTGAAATGTAATCGGCTTGGTGGCTTGAATGCGTTGTTTGAGGGCTTCGCGGGCAAAGGTGCTGAGGAGCAGCGCACCAGAATCCACACAATAATACTGAAACAATCGCCTGAGTGGAGCTTCCTGAGCCACATTGAGCAAGGTACGAGCAGATTCATTGAGCGATTCCAACTTGCCTTCTTCATCCAAAATCACCATCGCATCCGCGCCCGGCGCACCAAACAAGGTAATGAGCAAACGACGCTGATAGCGAACAATGTACAACAGCGACACAATAATCCCCAACACAAGCAATAACGCGCCATAGAGCCATACATCGCGGACGATATTGCGCAGCCACCACAACGGGACATTTTGCCGAGAAAAAAGGAGCGTCTCGCGCCCTGCAACAAGAGCATATATCAGGCTTTGAGGCGATTCTTCGCCTCCTGTTCCACGCTCCAGCACCCACATAGGGCGAATCCGTACAAAGGGCGCAGAGGCTTCACTTCCGAAGCTATTGCTTGTGTTTGCGCCCGTGAACGACGATGAAGTTTGCCCAAATGCAGCATCGGCGCGGTTTGTGCCGCTAAAACTCATTGCGCCAAGTTTACCCGCAATCCGCCCCGATGCGATTGGCTCTGTGCCTGTTCCCATCACGTACAGCGCGTTCAGAAAGACGCACCAGAACTCATTTTGCGAGGCTTGTACCGATTGCACCGCCAGTGGAAGAATAGCAGTTTCGGGAAACATCCAGAGAATTTCGCTAAAACTTGCTCCTTGAAAAGGCATACGAATCGCTTCCCAGAGGTATCTGCCCGTGCTGGCGTTTTGCGTGAGCGCGAAAGCAGAAATGCGCTGCGATTCTTCTAAAAAGCTGATAAATGCTGCATCGGTGTTGATGCCCGTCGAAAGCATCGGCTGTTTGGGGCGAATGATATAGACCATCGTGCTTGCGCCCTGCGGTACACACGCTGCAACGCTGTAATTGCTCACGCGGCGCAGAATGGTGCGGCGTTGAAGGTCTAAGGATTCGCGCCACAATTCTTTTCCCTCCACCGAGAGCATCACCAGTTCTTTCCGCACACCAGAAGTCTGCAACAGCGCACAAACAGGGTCGTTTGCGGCAGTGGTGAACTCATTCATGGTTACAAATTCTTCGGGGTGAAATTCCGTGCATTCTCGAATAGCAAGTGTTTGTGCGCCATTACCACGACTGCACCAAAAAAGCCGTCCAGCGCAGAGACAGGCAAATGCCATTCCCTTGCCGAAAGTAAGTATTTGTGCGTCGTCGCGGCGGAATGCGTTAGCGAGAAAACTACTCGTTGCTGTGCTGGAAACGAGTATTGGCAGGATATTCGAGAGTGTTAGGCTTGGTGAGATTTCTCCAACAAATAAGGAATCATGCCGCTCGAACAAGAGAGCGCAGGTGGAATCCGTCCACGCCTCGCTTGCCAGTATTGATGCGCCTTCGAGCGTTGAACGGCGGAGATTCTGGCGTTCAAGCCCTTCGCCGACACTGGCAACGGCAGAAGCAAGCGTCCCGTAGGCGCGGCGTTTGAACTCAAACACCAGTATTGATGAGCCTTGTGGGGGGTGTTTTTCTTCTGTACTTCGTCCGTTTTGTACAGAAGTTTTTCGCAGAATATGCACCTGTGTTCCTGCAAATGTTTGTTCGGTTTGCAAGCGATATTCAAAATACGTGCGGTCTTGCGCAGAGGACGTTTGCGGGAACAAACACCAAGAAGAACACACCCACAATGCAAGGATATATGCGCCTTGTAAGGAGTAATGACGGCGTAATTGGGAAGATAATCTATGGTGCATGATGCTATTTTTTTCGGATATTTTCCATGCCAGTGATATTGACCTTTGGCAATGCCCACACGCCTTGTCCGTAGCTGTCTTTGGTCATATCATACATTATCACGCCAAAGGCTTCCGACATTCCCCAACCAACGTATAAATAATTCCCTTCTCGAATGCCGATACCGTTGTAGGTAATGGTGCTAAAATTCCAGCGAATGTTGTACATTTCGGCATCGTTATTGCGCGTAATGCTAAGAGTTCCTTCGTAGCCAGATTGTGTGCTGGGATTTTCACCAATGACCTCGTATTGACCTTCGATGTAGCGTTCGCTATCAATGCCCGCCCGCACACGGCTTGCTATCTCCACGCCAACCTTGCCGTCTTGTCCTGTTGCTGTCCATGCACCAATCAGTTTATCCGATTCAATTTTATAGACCACCACGCCAAAAGCTGCTTGGGGCGTTCCCCAGCCGACGCAGAGCTTCTTTCCTTGCATCAAGCCAAGTCCAGAGTACGTTCCTGCACTCGTGCGCCAGTCGAGGGTATATGCCGAGACACCAAGCGGATTGATATTGACCGTGCCAAAGTAGCTTTGTCCTGCGGTGTTGCGGGCTTCCATAATTTGCCATTCACCCAAAATATGCGTTTGTGCTGCGCTTTCGGTAAATGTCGCCAAAGTGAGTATTATTGAGCATGGAAGAGCTATCAGGAAACAAAAATACTGAGAAAAAACAGAGCGGAGTGAAGCAAAAAAGACGTGCCGAAAGCCTTTTCTGCACACGCTCAACACGACGGGGAAATGCGGAGAAGATTGGAAGGAAGAGATTTTTTGGTACATAGTTTGAAGGAATAATCGTTACGCTGATGGAGAAAGGCTGTTGGTGTGAGCGACGAATCTCAAAATACGAATCTGATGAGGAAATTCCGCATGGGTTTTGTATTTTGTATTGGAAAGAGCGCGTGAATGATTTTCACCAGTTACATTGTACATCTACGGAGATGACTTAGAGTTGGAAAATACTACCCAATAATGTATATTGGGAAAATGAAAGACACAATGAATAGCCGAGAAGTAGCCGACTTTCTTGGCGTAACTATCAAGTCGGTGCAGCGTTGGGAACGCGAAGGTCGCTTAGTTCCCGAAGGACGCACACCGACGAATCGGCGATACTACAAACGCAGTACCATTCTGCAATTTCAAGGACGCAAGCCTGTTTTGGTGGAACGCCGCGCCGTTGCGTATTGCCGTGTGTCATCGGCAGCGCAGAAGCCCGATTTGAAGAATCAACGCCGCGTTGTGGAAGAATTTATCACCGCACGAGGGCTGGCAAACGTTGATTTCATCGAAGAAATCGGCGGTGGACTGAATTTTGAACGCCGCAAATTTGTTGCGCTGATGGATGAAATTGGCGCGGGGAAAATCTCCACGCTGATTATCGCCCACCGCGACCGCCTGACGCGCTTCGGCTTCGAGTGGTTTCAGCATTACTGCAAGCAGCATGAATGCGAGATGTTGGTGCTGAACCAAGAACGCCTCAGCCCCGAACAAGAAATGGTGCAAGACCTGATGACGATTGTGCATGATTTTTCTGGTCGCTTATCCGGCTTACGGAACTACCGCAAAAAGCTAGATGAAGTGCTCAAAAACGCAGCGTCCGACACACCAACAAGCAAGGTACACATATGATGCTCGCTCATCAAATTCGCCTTGACCCCACCGAAGCGCAAGAGCAGTATTTCCGCCAAGCCGCAGGAACAGCGCGGTTTGTGTGGAATTGGGCGTTGGCTCAGTGGAATGCCGCGTATGCCGAGGGCAAGAAACCAAGCGGCATGAAGCTAAAAAAACAGTTTAATGCCATCAAGTACGAACAGTTTCCTTGGCTGCACGAGATTCACCGCGACGCACACGCACAGCCGTTTGCGAACCTGCAACGTGCATGGACGCGGTACTTTTCTCAAAAAAAGGCTGGCAAAGAAGCATTTGCGCCTGTGTTCAAGAAAAAAGGTGTGCGAGATTCGTTCTACCTTGCCAACGACAAGTTTGAAATGGGCGGGCAGCGCATCAAGTTGCCCAAAATCGGTTGGGTGCGTTTGCGTGAGCCGTTGCGGTTTGTTGGGCGCATTGTTGGGGCAAGTGTTCGTCGGATTGCTAATGCTTGGTACGTCGCGGTGCAAGTCGATGTGCCAGACGACAAGGCGCAGCGTGAGCGCACAGGCGACGGCGTTGTCGGCGTAGATTTTGGTATCAAAGCCGCCGCAACACTTTCAAGCGATGGTAAGCATGGCGGCGAGACGGTACTTGCTCCAAAGCCGCTCAAGGGCAATCTGCGTCGCTTGCGCATTCGCTCACGGCGAGATTCACGGAAAAACAACGGCTCGAAAAACCGCGTCAAGTCCGCACAAGGTCTTGCTTCGCTTCATGCACGTATCACGAATGTTCGCCGAGATTTCTGGCACAAACTCACCTCTAAACTTTGCTGCGAAAACCAAGCAGTGGTGATTGAGGATTTGAATGTGCAAGGAATGATGCAGAACGACAAGCTCTCACGGGCGATTGCGGACGTGGGCATGAGCGAAGGACGGCGGCAATTGAAGTACAAGGCAAAACTCTACGGAACACGCCTTGTGATAGCTGACCGTTGGTATCCGTCAAGCAAACTCTGTTCTACGTGTGGTCAGAAAAAAGAAATACTTACTCTCAAAGAACGCGAATGGGAATGCGAGCATTGTCATTCGCTCCACGACCGCGACGTAAATGCCGCCATAAACCTGCGGAATCTTGCCATGCAGGAATCCTCGTAACAATTCACTGTTTCAAAGAACTTTTCTACCCGTGGCTAACGGGAAAGGAACGCTTGTCAGATATGAATACTCGCTAGAGGTTCAGGGCAAGAACTACAACGTGTTCACTTTTGTTCACTTTTTAGATAGCAGCTACACCGCAGTATTCCTGAGTATATTCACACCTAATTGCTCAACACTTTTATAGAATTTTCTTTTTCTCAACGGATAAAATATATGGCAAAACGAAACGAAATGAAGCGTGCTGAACCGAATCAACGGCAGTATCAAGGCGCATTGCTGGGCTTGGCGGTTGGCGATGCGCTGGGCGCGCCCGTGAAATTTCGCACCAAAGGCGCAGAAGCTCCCGTCAAGGACATGACCGATGGCGGACCGCTTCGTGTGCAGCTTGGTGAATGGACAGATGAAACGGCAACCGCGCTGTGTCTTGCCGCAAGCCTTATTGAAAATAATGCCTTCGACCCACAAGACCAGCTCGACCGCTATTCGCGCTGGCGCAGAAATGGCTATCTGAGCGCGACAGGGCAGGCGATTGATATTAGTGCGACCATGAAAGGTGCATTGGAAAAGTTTGAATCAACGGGCGAGCCGTACTGCGGCGGTACGAGCAGGGAATGGGCAGATAACGATGCGATAAGCCGCATTGCGCCTGTGCCGATGCTCTGGCTGAACAGCCCGAAAGAAGCAATGGAAATGGCGCGAGAATCAGCAAAAACAACACACGGCGCGAAAGATGCGCTCGACGCGGCTGCCTACATGACGGGCATTATGATTGGTGTATTGCGTGGCGACCCCAAAGATAAAATTGTGTCTGATTTTTACAGCCCTTTTAGCGATGATTGGGATGAATACAGCTTTGGCGACGAAGTTGCAAAAATTGTGAATGGTTCGTTTCGCAAAGATATTCCGCATAATATTGTCGGCGATGGCTTCGCGCCCGATACGCTGGAGGCGGCTCTTTGGGCATTTTATCGCAGTAACGACTTTGAAACCGGAGCAATTCTCGCTATCAATTTAGGCGGCGATTCTGATTCGACGGGTGCGGTCTATGGGCAAATCGCTGGTGCATACTACGGCGTTCAAGCAATTCCGATGCGCTGGCGCGAAAAGATAATGAAACGCGATGTGATTGTTGCTATTGCCGATAAACTCTGGAATCTGGCAAAAGCCCGCTAAAAAATACTTGTTGTGAGCAATCACGCTGTGCAATCACGCTGTGCAATCACGCTGTGCAATCACGCTGTGCAATCACGCTGTGCAATCACGCTGTGCATTTTTCAAGAATTTTTGCCGAGAAAGTATTGGATAGCCCCGAGAATCTTTGTATATTGCGTCCCTACAACGCCACAAAGCCATGTTCTTTCAAGAATAATGGCTTTGTTTTTTTTTTGCCGTTGAACGCAGAAAATACACCTGAATATAGCATATTTGCTCGTATTCTGTTTTGAATTATTGAAATTTTTTCTCCCTCTCTCATTATTTGTTTTCATCCTAAGAATTATGGGCGCACAACCAATATATCTGACCAAAGAGCGTTTAAACGAACTCGAAGCCGAACTGACGGAAATGACCACCAAAGGACGGGCAGAAATTGCCCGAAAAATTGGCGAAGCTCGCTCGCATGGCGACTTGAAAGAAAATGGTGATTACGATGCTGCAAAAGAAGAGCAAGGACTGTTGGAATTGAAAATCAACAAAATCCAAGCGACGCTTTCCCGCGCCCGCACCGTTGAGGCAAGCGATTATCCCAACGATAAAGTGTATATTCTTTCCAAAGTACAGCTCAAAAATAAAAAAACCAATAAAACGCTTGAATACTTGCTTGTAAGCGAAGAAGAAGCTGATTTTGAAAAAAATAAATTGGCAATTAACTCTCCCGTCGGACGCGCTCTCTTGGGGAAAAGTGTCGGCGATGTTGCGCAGGTGAAAGTCCCCGCAGGTATGACGGAATATGAAATTTTAGCAATTTCTCGGTAAGAATTATTCACCCAAAATGAATCATAGTGGCACAGACATTCTTGTCTGTGTTTGTTGCCTGAACCCATCACCAACACTCACAGACAAGAATATGTGTGTCACTACTTGTTTTTTTTGCGTGAAATTTGAAAAGCAATTTGCACAGAAAATTACCTCTCACGCACCTTATTTTTCTGCAATCATCACTCCTTGAAACCCATGATGTTTTCTGCCTTCGCGCCGTTTTTGTCCCTTGTGCTTGTTTGCGTTGCATCGTTTATTTTCGCGCCATATTCTTTTGCACAGAGTACAGATACAACAAGAATTGACGCGCTGTTGTGGCAAATCTCTGGCAATGGCATTGCAAAACCTTCGTATTTGTTTGGCACGATTCATCTTATTTGCAAATCTGATGTCGTCATGCCGCAAGCAACGAAGCGGTGTCTCGCCTCAGCCAAACAACTTGCACTGGAATTTGACCTCTCCAAAGCCGACGAGAGCGCGATGCTCAATGCTCTGGATGCGGGCATACTCATGCGCGATGGCGCGACACTGCGTCAGTTCTTGGATTCGAGCCAATACGCGCTTATTGACCGCTATTTTCGTGATTCCGTTGGTCTGAGCCTCCAAACAATGGAACATTTTAAGCCAATGGCAATTTCGATGATGATAATGCAAGCCAGCAGCGACGGAGAATGCGAGGAAACTTCCTACGAAGAAGAATTTATGCGCTTTGCAAAGCGGCGGCGCATTCCTGTTGTTGGTGTGGAAACTATGCAAAAACAGCTTGAACTCTTCGACCGTATTCCCTATAAAGACCAAGCATTGATGCTCTTTGGCGAGATACAATCTGCCTACGCACCGCTTTCTGCCGACAAACCGTCGGCACTCGACCTCAGCTATGTAACAAAGCTCTACAAGCAAGGAAAAATCAGTGAATTGCTCCAAGCAATGCGCAAGGAAACGTTGCTTTCTGCGCCAAATGGCATGAGTAATACGACGTTTGAAGAAATTATGCTCAACGAGCGCAATCGCGCATGGATTCCCGTTATGGAAGGGATGATGCGTTCTAAAATTACCTTTTTTGCTGTCGGAGCGGCGCACTTAGCGGGCGAGCAGGGCGTGGTGAATCTCCTTCGCAAGCGAGGTTTTACGCTCTCTCCAATGAAATAGGGCGTTTGAACACCCACGAAACATGAGGGGAATATTTCTTGTGATTTCTATTGCGCAAAAGCAGAAACTTCCCTAGATTTGTGGCGTTCTTGCACGAAGATGAGCGAAAAAATCAAGCAAAAAAATTAAGCAAAAAAATTATCCATTGATGCTTTTTCTCTCACAGACAGCGCAAAAAACAAGCACTGAAGCTACTCTTGGCTCTTGTACCTTGTTCGTCATTTGCCTACAATCACCTTTCTCATTTTTCTTGAACATTTTTCTGAAACACTATGGCTAGTTCTGAAAAAGCACCCAGTATGCTCGTGCCGCGCGTGATTTTCCCACTGTTTATTGCGCTGGGCGCAACTGCTGTTGCCTTCTTTGGCTTGCGCGATTGCGATTGCGACGTGCCCCACACCGCTCATGCCGCAACGCACGGCGAAGCAAAAACCGAAGCAAAAACTGAAGAAGCAAAGGAATCCCCCTTTGGTGCTGCTGTGATGG
This sequence comes from Candidatus Kapaibacterium sp., assembly GCA_004292595.1. Classification (GTDB taxonomy): domain Bacteria; phylum Bacteroidota; class Ignavibacteria; order Kapaibacteriales; family UBA4661; genus PH2015. The sequence continues at coordinate 9,839 of RDXM01000181.1, forward strand.
CAAAATTAGGAAAATTTTTCTCACGGAAACTCTCCACGGGCGTAGAGCTGAACATCCCCGAAAATGGTATTGAAAATAAACTTGTAACGTTTATTGAAGATAAGGACAAGCCGCTTGACAAAACAACATGGTTCGACTTCGACCGCTTGCTGTTCGATACAGGAAAATCAACCTTGCAAGCCGTTTCGGAAGAGCAGTTGAGCAATATTGCCGAGATTATGAAAGCCTACCCACAAGTAGAACTCAAACTTGGTGGCTACACCGACAACAAAGGCAATCCAGCAACAAACAAGGCTCTTTCGCAAAAACGCGCAGAAATGGTTATGGATATGCTTGTGAAAAAAGGGGTTGAGGCAAAGCGTCTTTCGGCTGAGGGCTTCGGACAAGAATTTCCAGTGGCAAACAACGACACAGAAGAAGGGCGGCAGCAAAATCGCCGCGTTTCAGCGCGTATAACCAAAAAATAATCCAACCGACTACGTGAAAACAGTAAAATAACATCGCTCATTCTTTGTATGAATGATGGAGGAAAACCCACAGAATGAACTTCATTTTGTGGGTTTTCTTCTTCAAGTGCATCAGTATAATCTTCATTATCAGTAATTTTCTTCACTATACTTCCTAGCAATGGCGACCACATTACGCACACTATCTTTTCAGCACAAGAGAGCGGATATGAGCAAGGGTTTTTTCTTTGTTCTTGTACTTTTTACACTTTCACTTTTTACACTTTCATTGTCTTCCTGCAAAAAAGCAGAACAAGAAGCGGCAAAAAAAACGTCCTCACTGCCCGTTATCAAGGCTGCGCCCGCGTTTTCAGGGCGCAGTGCTGAAAATCTGGTCGTGGAAAGCGCACGTTTACAAGGCTCGGTCTGGATTGCGTATTTTTTCTTCAGTTCATGCGGCGGTCCTTGCCCAACCTTGAACCAACGCATTTCCGAGCTTCAGAAGGAAATTCCGAATGAAAAGCTCCAATTTGTCGGCTTTTCCGTTGATCCCGAAACAGACACGCCCGCCGTTCTTGCCAACTATGGCAAACGCTACAATGCAAATCCCACACGCTGGAAAATGCTGCAACTGCCCGAAGATTCTTTGAAAATAGTTGCAGCACAAGGTTTCATGCTGGGTAGCCCCGAAGATCCTTCGCTCCACAGCACACGCTTCGCACTCGTGGACAAAGCGGGGCAAATACGCGGTTTCTACGATGGTTTGGACGACGAAGCATTAAAAAAACTTCGTACAGGAATTGCTGAGTTATTGGCAGAATAATTGGCGGAGTAACTTGGTAGAACAATCATCCTTGAATTCAAGATTTCCTATTTTTTGCAAAAAGGCTTGGCATGGAGACGAACAACATAAACATCCGCAGTATCGGTATTGTTGGTTTCGGTAGATTTGGTGCGCTTTTGGGGCGTTCTTTGCGTGAGGATTTTCAAGTGTGTGCCTACGATTCCATGCTTACACCAGAAAAAATCACCTCAAAAGGCATAGAAGCCGCGCCATTACATGAAGTTGCGCAAATGGATTGCATTATTCTGTGCGTTCCGATTGTCAATTTTGAGACGACGGTCAAACGCCTTGAACCCTTGATTTCATCGGAGACAGCCGTCCTTGATGTTTGTTCTGTCAAGAAAATGCCCTCTGATGTTATGCACGAACATTTGTCAAAAAAAGCAGTTATTTTACCGACACATCCGATGTTTGGTCCTGTCTCCGCACAATTTGGCTGGGATAATTTGCCGTTTGTTCTTTGCCCATCCGCAACGCCGAGCGCAGCAGAGCAAGCATTGACAACATTTTGGAGTAATTACATTCAGCAACGCCAACGCGCCCGCGTTGTGATAATGACACCAGAAGAGCATGACCGCGTAACGGCGTACAATCTCTGTTTGACGCAGCTTTTGGGGCGTGTTCTAGGAAATATCGGCATTCAAAGTTCGCCCATTGACGCGCAAAGTTTTAAGTATTTATTGCAAATGAAAGAAATTTCGTACAGCGATTCAATGGAATTGCTTATTGGAATGCACCGCTACAATCCATTCGCCGCAGAAATGCGTACACGTCTTCGAGAGGAATTTGCGACGGTGGAAGAACTTCTTTCTAAAAAGGTGGATTGAAAAAGTGTTGATTATACACTTTTTGCCTGTTCTGATGCTTTCCATTGATATTTTTCGCTCAATATCTTGATTAACTAATATCTTGATTAACTATCGCCAAATATATCGTTCATTTTCTCGTTTGTGGTGTGGTTTTCGTTTGCAAATGTTCATGGTGTGGCTACTCGGTACTATTTTTTTTGGGGCAACAACGCAACCACTCACGGCACAAGATTCTACGGGCGTTTCGGCATCAACGACGCTTGCTCCTCGCATTGGGATGTGGGCAAGTGCGGTGCTGTCGCGCCATACCCTTGATTTTGCGGAATTTCGCACAACACCACTGTTCGCGCCGCGTAGCGCACAGTTTCCTGGTCCGCCGAACCTCCGTTTTCTCTCTGGAAGTGGCATCAGTGCTGGTGGAGTGTTCGAGCTTCCTTTTTCTCCGCAGTTTGGACTTTCCCTTCGCCTCGCCTACACGCAGCATCACGCCTTGCTTCAAACAGAAGAAACAGTGCTGCTTGGCGATGTGAACGGCACAAGTTCAGAAAATATCATCGAATACCGTATCAATGCGCGTCCTGCAACGCTTGGCACAGAAGCGTTTGCATATGTTGCGCCCTTTGGTGGCGGCTTGCGGCTTTTAGGTGGTATGGGTGCAGGGTATGTTTTTTCTCGCGGATATTCGCAAGAAGAAGCCTTCAGAACCCCTCCACGCGGCGGTTTTACACCAAATGGCGACCAAGTTTTTAATGCGCAAACAGGGGAAATTCCTGATGTACAGCCGCTTCAGTTGTGGGTTTCTGGTGGTGTTTCTTATACACTATCCTTTCCTTTTGGACCAACAACGTTAGAAATTACGCCTGAGTTTGCCTATTCCTACGCGCTTTCGAGTATGCTCCAAGCATCATCAGTGCCAAGCGGACAAGCAGTGTGGAACGCGCATTATGTTCGTGGTGGTGTAAAAATAACACTTCCATTGTTTTCAGAAAAACCCTTACGAAAAGCGGAAAATGACAGCACCAACGCTCGCAAAGCGGACTCTCTCGCCCGTTTGGCTCATGAGCAAGTGGCGCGTGAGCAAGATTCGCTGAATACAGCACGATTACTTGACTCTACACAAAAAGCCTCTGCCATTATTCTCACTGCTCCTGTGCGGAGCAATGCTCCTAAAGTCAGTATTTACGCGCAGCAAGCACTCACCAAAGCACAAAACCTTGCTAACACGCAGCAGATAGACATAAAACCCGTCAGTATTGTGCGCTTTGCCAAGCGTGTGCAAGGGCGCGATGTCAGCGAGGAAGAAGAAAATGAAGCACTTGTTTTGCCCGTCCAAGAACTCCTTGTGCGTGATGAATTGCCACTTTTACCGTTTATTTTTTTCGATGGTGAAAGCAGTATAACATTGCCAGAACGCTACACCGCGCTGAACGTAGCGAGCGCGGCACAGTTCACGCCCGATGCTTTGAAAGCCTCATCAAAACTTGTCTCTGGCAGCCATGCATATTATGATGTACTCAATATACTTGGCTGGCGAATGCGGAAATTGCCAAATGCGCGGCTAGATATTTTAGGCTGCACCGATGGTTTTACGAGTGAGAAAAATCGCCCGCGTTTGGGGGAAGTCCGCGCCAATGTTGTTGCCGATTATCTCCGTACCGTCTGGAACATAGATTCTACGCGCCTTAGCGTTTCCGAACTTCGTGGCAGTGCTATTTCTTCAAAAGCCTCGCGTCCTTTGGCGGAAGCCGATAAACAAGCCGAAAACCGCCGCGTGGAACTTTCTTCCGACACCAATGCATTGCTCGCGCCGCTTTTGCTGACCGATACCATTTCCCATGCACTTACGCCCGTGATGCGATTTTATCTTATTGTTCCACCAACACTAAGTGTAAAATCGTGGAAAGTTCGCATTCGTCAAGGGCGGCAGGCTGTGAAGGAATTTCGTGGCACGGGCAAACCGCCTCTTGCGATTGACTGGCGCGTTGATGCAAAAGAAATGGAGAAATTGCGCGAAAATCCTGCGGATGAGATTGCACCTTTAGAATGTAGCTTTGATATTTTGGAGCAAGATGGCGCAGGAATCTCTTCACCTACGCAAAAGATTATCGCAGAAGAGCGGCGTTTTCGGGTGAATGCAAATGAACGTGTTGAAAATATGCTGGTGGAACGCCAGAGCTTGATTCTTTTTGATGGTGTAAAAAGTACTCTAACTCAAGAACACGTAGAAATTCTAAAAGGCTTGAATGCTCGTATGACATCTAGCTCAAAAGTGTTGTTTGAAGGATTCATGGATAAATCTGGCGACGAAGAATTTAATGAACGCCTCTCCCTTGCTCGTGCGCAAGCAGCAGCGCGGGCTCTCCGCTTTAATACACGCGGTGCGCAGGTCGAAATAAAAGCCTACGGCTCAAACAAGGTACTCTTCGATTCGCGGACACCTGAGGGGCGTATCTATTCTCGCACGGTGCGGATTACGCAGGAAACGCCTGTGCAGGAGTAGAGATTTTTTTTCGATTGCAGCAAAACCGTACTTGATTCAAATAACTGAAGTTACGCAAAGAGTCTTGGTTTAAGATTCCACGCCATTTGTAGAGGAATAGGTTGGTTAAACAACACGGAGCGTATGTGGTACAGTGTTGATAATTTGTGTTTTACACGGCATAGCTCTTAGAAAGCGTCTGAAAATCAAGAAATCTTGTGAATTCTGCGGAGCATGATTCTGGTCATGGCAATATAGACAAAGGCTTCGTGTGTTTGATGAAGTACTT
>RDXM01000182.1 GCA_004292595.1 Candidatus Kapaibacterium sp.
CGCCCAAAGCGTCGCAAACCGACACTACCTCATGGCTGAAGCACAATGCCGTATATCCCCATAGCTAAAGCTAGGGGTTTTACGGCAAATCGGATAAAAAAACGCGGCAAACCTCATCAAAGCAAGGTTCGCCGCGTTTTCTTTTTTAACCGATGCAAAATTTACTCTGTGTCTGGAATATATAACTCTGAAAGATTTTCGCTTTTTGAGATAGTTTCCAAAGCAGCTTGTCCCAAAAACTCTGTAAATATATCGCTTTCATGGAGATAATCGTTGATAAGGTCGGAAAGTGCAGTGGCAAAGAAGTGATAATCGTCATGTTTTACGAAATCACGAAATTTCTCTATGTCTATTTTTTCACGAACATCTGCCGAAAGGTTGTCGTAAATCGTTTGGCGGATGTAGGTTTCCGAAAGATTGAGAATCGGATGTACGGTCATTGCTGGCATGGGAACGCTCCTGAGAACAGGTGAATGGAGAGAGAAGGGATTGATTGGAAACCGATAAGGAATGGGAGAAAAACAAGTGATTAAAGTCCATAGTGGCACAGACATTCTTGTCTGTGTTTGTCGCTTGAAACCCGCACCAACACTCACAGACAAGAATGTCTGTGCCACTAAGTATTTTGAAGTTTATCCACTTAATTTTTGAGCCTTCCTAAGATGAGAAATTTCTACGATATTCTCAATGCTTTTTTGCTCGCTTGGCTCAGAAATGGTAAAAATTTCACGATGAATGTTTCTAATGTCGGTTGTGCAGAAATTCTTCATTTGAGCTATTGTCTTACCAGTGCAAGACAAAAAATGAAGTCATTGCCAAGCAAACCAACAATATTGAAACCGCATACAGTTTTTTTTGGCGAGAAATTCCCGCCCACCACGCCACGCCGATTGCTGCCACAAAGAGAAGAACGGTGAGAATATAAAAACGAAACGGCGGAGATGGCACTGCCACGCGAAGCCGATAAATACTACTGCGGCTCTCCAAGCCGATTGCGTCAATGCTAGAGAGACGCACATACCATTCGCCTTTTGGTAGAGCAAGACTCATGCTGTCTTGCCCCAGAACAAAGGCGTGGAGCGGCTTTTGGAAGGTAATATCTTTCGCAATTTCAAAGCGTACACGTGGTGATTGCTTGCTCCATTGAAACAGTATTTCTCCTGCAAAGAGCGAATCGGCGAGATTTGGCGCAATAAGCTCTGGCACAGGCGGTAGTGGGCGTGGCTTTTCGGGTGGTGCGTCGGTGCTGACGCGGGTTCCGAAGTTTTCTGGTACGTTCATCGCTGCGCCCGTTGCATTCCGCACATTCGCATCTCCTTCATGCACCGAAACGAGCGATTGATTTGCGGCGTTGAGTTCAATTTTTGCTGCTGTTTTGTTCAGTGCTACCGACACTTCACCATTCGCCGTTTTAACGAGCATTGGCTCTTGAGTATTTTGGAGGGACTTCATTTTGACAAATACGCTCCCCTTCATCAGGCGTATTTGCTCGTTTGGTTTGGTGTTAAGTTTTGTCGAATCTGCCACCACTTGCGCCCCGTAGATCATCACCACTGAGTTTTCGGCAATTTGCACACGCTGTTTGTTTTGGAAGGTAATTTCTGCCCGTGCTTTGTCGATGGTTCGTATGCGGTGATATTCATAAATGTGCGCTCCTAAATGGGCTTTCTGCCAAGTGTCATCCCAAGGAGCTTGCGATAAAACTGACGGCAGCAATGCGCTAATATGTCCTTCTGCTTGCGCGGGCGTGTTTCGCCCGACTGTTTGCGGGCGTTCGCTGCGAGAGCCAAGCGCGACAACCTCAATGCGGCGGTTTTGCGCACGTCCTTCTTCGGTGTCATTGCTCGCAATCGGCTCTGCGGCTCCCAGACCACGTGTGCGTATGCGGTCTGCGGCGACACCTTGGGAGATGAGAAAGCTCCGTACCGCATTTGCTCGCGCTTCGGAAAGTCGCACATTGAGTTCAGGGCTACCAATGTTATCGGTATGACCGCTTACCTCAATAATGAGCTGTGGTCGGGCTTTCAGATATTCCAGCAAATAGCTAAATTGTGGGCGTTCAGCTTCGGCAATCGCGGAGCTTCCTTTTTCAAAAACATTATTTTTGAAAACGAGTTTTTTTCCTGGATGCAAGTCGAACGAAGCAGCTCTTTGTGCCGATGGTGGGTTTGTTATGCTCCATATTTTTCCACAACAGAGAATGCCGTAGAGTACGAGTATTACACCCTTCTTTGTAAGTAAAGTCCTGATGTTCATGGTTTTATATGCCGTTATATCTTTATTGCCTCAAAAAATCCTTCGCACGATACTGCAATAAAGAAGTTTGCTCAACAATTTGATGTTCCGCGTCGTTGTAAAAATTAGCAAATTGCCGTTTCTTCTTCTAAGGATTTGTAGCAATTACCATTCCTTTTTTGGTTCGGTACGATTTTTCTCTTTCACTGTATGACCCCAAAACGTCTTTTTATCTTTTCCGCACCGAGCGGAGCCGGAAAAACTACGATTGCCCGGCATTTGCTGGAACAGTTTCCGCAGATGAAATTTTCCATTTCTGCGACCACGCGCCCGCGCCGCGAAAAAGAAACCCACGCCAAAGATTATTATTTTCTAAGCAAAGAAGAGTTCCAAACAGCCCTTCGCGCAAACGAACTCGCGGAATACGAGGAAATTTTTGGTAATTGTTATGGAACGCTCAAAAGCGAGATAAATGCTGCGCTCAATGAGGGAAAACTTCTCGTCTTTGACATTGACGTAAAAGGCGCACTCAGTCTCCAACGTGCGTATCCAGAGGATTCCTTGCTGATATTTGTCGCGCCGCCCAGCATGGAAATTTTACAACAACGCCTAACCGAGCGCAATACCGAATCCGCCGAGCAGCTTCGTTTGCGCCTTGCCCGCGCAGAAATGGAGCTGCAAGAGCAAGGAAAATTCGATGAAATTATTGTGAATGATACTCTTGAGCATTCTTTCCAAGCCGCACGGGAACTGGTGTATAAGTATGCGGGACTTCAGTAGTGGCACAGACATTCCTGTCTGTGTTTTTTACTTGAACCCAGCACCAACACTCACAGACAAGAATGTCTGTGCCACTAAAAAAATGTCATGGACATAGTTTTTTCACCTCTTTTGAATTGACCGATATGCTTACGGTATTGATTTACATGGCATTAGCTGTTCTAACGGTTTTTGTTGCTATTGCGTTGTACAATTACTTGACTGCGCCAATGCTCCGAGCCGTGCCAAGCGCAAGCGCACGAAACGAATATGCCTCCACGCCGCGAGTATCGGTGCTGATTCCAGCTCGCAACGAAGAAGCAAATATCGCTCAGTGCTTACAAGGCTTGTGCGCACAGAATTATCCGCAGTTGGAAATTATCGTCGTGGACGACCATTCGACCGACCGCACGGCGGAAATTGTACAATCCTTTGCGGCGCAATATCCGCATATTCGCTTGCTGGATGGCAGACCGCTTCCGCCAGAGTGGACGGGCAAAAACTGGGCGTGTCAGCAATTAAGCGCATCAGCAACGGGAACAATCCTTATTTTCACCGATGCCGACAACACCCACGCGCCAAACGCTGTGCTGAACACGGTTCGCTGGATGCAGCGTTACGACCTCAGCATGATTTCTGCTTTTCCCGAACAGCGCACCCTCACGCTGCCCGAACAGCTTGCCGTTCCTGTCGTGGACACGTTTGTGTATGCGGGCTTACCGCTTTGGCTCACCTATCATTCGCCCTATCCATCGCTGGCTGCCGCGAATGGTCAGTGGATAGCCTTCACGCGGCAAGCATACATTGAGCTTGGCGGGCATTTGTCGGTGCGCAAGCACGTCGTGGAGGATGTAGAACTGAGCCGCGCCGCCAAACAACGCGGTTTCCGAATGCTCACCACTGCTGGCACCGACCTCGTTTTCTGCCGAATGTACTCCAGTTTTGACGGCGTGTGGAATGGATTTACCAAGAATTTGTTTGGACTTGTCGGCTACAACAGCATTGCATTTTTCGCGCTGCTCACGATGCTCTTTGTGGCGTGTATTCTTCCCTACTTCACGGTGTGGTTTGCGGAATATCGCTGGATTTCGCTTGGCGCGATTGCCCTCAATGTGCTTTTGCGCTTGCTTATTGCGCAGAAATTCAAGCATCCTCTCTGGCAAAGCGTGGTGCTGCATCCCATCGGAATCGGCTTCATTATTGGCATTGGGCTAAATTCGCTGCGCAAAGTGAAAAACGGCACCATCCAATGGAAAAACCGCGATATCGACACCAGCGCACTTCTGAAGACGGTTTCGTTGGAAGATGCAATGAAAACAAATGCACCGACCAACCTGTAAGATTTTTATACCAAACTGAATATTTCAAACTTCCTCAAGCACTTCGCATATGGCAATTTTTCAACTTGTTGATTCACAACGCGGTGTTTTGATAATTGCAAACGACGCAGATACGCGCTCTGCGCGGAATATTGCCTTGCTCTGCCAAGAGCATAGCCATATTTTTCGCATTTTTACGGAAAATCCTATTGATAGCGCGTGGCGAGGCATCCAAAACCATGTTTTTAATAACATAGATGATACCACGAGCTTCTCAGCACATATTGTTGTGGATTGCAACCTCACCGTCCACGAAGAGGCAGAATACCTGACGCTGATAGACGAACAGTCGAACAGCACGATTATTAGTTTGTCTCCAAGCATGACATCTGCTGCACTCGCTCGTATTTACGGTAGTGTCGATGTTGTTCGTATCAATCTCCTTTCTGGCTTTTTCCCAAAAATGCAAACGGTAGAATTTGCACCCGCTCTGCAAATGAGCGAGGAGCATAAGTATCAAGTCGTACATTTTTTGGAGAGCGTTGGCTTGCACATTGAAGAAATTCAGGATGTGGTTGGATTTATTACACCCCGCATCGTTGCTATGCTTGCCAATGAAGCAGCCTTTGCAGTGATGGAAGCAACCGCCACAGTATCCGATATTGACGCGGCAATGAAACTCGGCACAAACTACCCGCTTGGTCCCTTGCAATGGGCAGATGAAATCGGGATAGATGTCGTCGTTGCTATTCTGGACGCGCTTTTTGCGGAATATCATCAGGAACGCTATCGCGTGTGCCGTTTACTCAGGCAATATATGAACGTAGGTTTGCTTGGAAAGAGCGTTGGTGCTGGGTTTTATTCGTATAACTCTGGGATGTAATTTTTTGATGAGTACACAACAAAATCTCTAAAGTATTGGATAAAATCTGGCTTCAGTGGCACAGACATTCTTGTCTGTGTTCTCCACCTGAAACTCTCACCAACACTCACAGACAAGAATGTCTGTGCCACTCGTTGATGTTTATTTTGTGCGATACTTGAGCCTGAACTTATATTTATTTTTTCATTTCACCCCTGTTTGTGGAGGAAATTTCATGGCAAAACAGCCACACCCGTCTTCGGCGCAGAAACCGCGTCCTTCCTTAATCCCCGAACAATATCACTCGCTTTTGTACTGCGCCGCTTTGGCGATTGCGGTGCTGATATTCTTGCGCTCAACGCTTTTTGGCGGTGGCGTATTTGTGTCGTCCGACGGCATTTCCTCTGGCAGCTTTGTTCCCTACTTGGAAGCAGCAAAGAAAGCGGGAGAATTTCCCTTGTGGTTGCCGCATATTTTTTCGGGTTTGCCGAGTTACGCTGCGCTTCTCACGACGGGCGATCGATGGTGGGATGTGATAATGGTTGTGTTTTACGGAATTACAAACGGCATTGGAAGCCTGTTCCAGAGCGATGCGGCGCGGGTTGGTAGCTTTTACATTATCTACGGAATTGGCTTGTTTTTGCTGATGCGCATGAAACAGCACGACCGCTTCACGGCGTTCTTTACAGCATTTGCGGGCATCTTTTCAACTTTCGTGATTGTCTGGGTAATGATTGGACACAACACGAAACCTATGGCACTGATGACCTTCCCGTATATTCTCATGTGCTTAGAAAAACTCCGCGAGCGGTTTAGCATATTTTACGCGGCGGTGCTGTTTATCGTGGTGCATATTTTGGTAGAATCTACGCACGTGCAGATGAGCTTTTATGCGGCGTGTTGCTTTGGATTGTACTTCGTGTTCGAGACCATTTCGCGCCTTGTGAAAAAAGAAGCAATTACGGGTATTCTGCGAGCGGCTGGCGTGCTTGTGGTGGCGGGCGGTTTGGCGTTTGCAATGGCTTCCGACCGCTATTTGTCGGTGCTTGAATACACGCCGTATTCCACGCGCAGCACTGCGCCGATTGAAAAAACAGTCGGACAAAAGCAAGATGCTTCGGGCGGTTTTGATTACGAATACGCGACAAATTGGTCGTTCTCACCCGAAGAAATGATGACCTTTTTCGTGCCGAATTACTTCGGTTTTGGCAAAATGAAAATTGGCGAAGAAGTACAATCCACCTACTGGGGGCAAATGCCCTTCACCGACGCGGCAAACTACATGGGCATTGGCGTACTGCTGCTCGCGGGCTTTGGCGCGTGGAAATTTCGGCGCGATTCCTTTGTGCAATTTCTCGTCGCAATGGCTCTTTTCGCGCTCGTGCTGTCGTTTGGGAAAAATTTGCCTCTTCTGTACAATCTCTTTTTCAATGTTGTTCCTGGATTCAACAAGTTTCGTGCGCCGTCGATGGCACTCGCGCTCACGCAATTTGCTGTACCAATTCTCGCTGGATTCGGCTTGACCGCGCTTCTTGCCTTGCGTCGTGGCGTTATTTTTCACACTGAATCGGACGAAGCAGACCACGCGGAAACGCATGAAACCCACAAAGATTCTCACAAGGACGCGCATAAACACACGCACGGTGCGCACGATGCCGCTCGCACTCGTGGCGGTGCGAAAAAGCACAACACGGATTCGCCAGAATTGCAGCAAGCGCAGCGAAATTGGTTGCTCTTTGGTGTCGGCGGAACGGCGGTATTCCTTGTTGCGGGGCTGTTGTTTAGTGTTGTTGGGAAGGAATCCTATCGCTCGGCAGTGCAAACCGCAACGAAAGCGCAATATGCTCCAGCAATCGCGCAATATCAAGGCACAGAGCAGTTTGCAGGCGTACAGCAGCGCGTGGAGCAGATTGCGCAAGAACGCTCGGCGCAAGTGTACGACTTAATGATAACGGATTGGTACGTTACGGCGTTTATCGCGCTGGCTTTCGCGCTTGTTTTGTGGCTCTTTGTACGCAAAACACTTTCGGAAACGCTCTTGTTTGCTGCGCTCGCGCTCCTTCTTGTGGTTGACCTCTGGCGCGTGGATATTCGCCCAATGGAAATTTCCAAGCAAGATTACAAACAATCCGTTTTCCGCAAAACCGACGCAATTTCCTTCATCCAGCAAGACACCTCGCTCTTCCGCGTGGCAGATTTCGCGCAGCAAGCAAACGTGCTGGCGTACTTTGGTTTGCAACACGTTCACGGTTATCATTCGGCAAAGATGAGGATTTATCAGGATTTGCTGGATGTTGCGGGCAATGGCGGCGGCTCGGTGATTACCAATCCCTTCTTGTGGAATTTGATGAACGTGAAGTATATTCTCTCCGACCGCCCGATTAGCGAAGGAATGGAGCCGAGTTTCAAATCACAGGAAACGCAAATGTTGGTGTATGAAAATCCGTCCGTGCTGCCGCGTGCGTTTTTGGTGAACAAAGTCCAAGTAGCGCAGCAAATGGAGATTTTGCAGCATTTGAAAAAAGGTGATTTTAGCTCGCTCGATGTTGCCTTTATCGAAAAACCGCTCTCTACCCCGCTTGATACCATTGTTGGCGACCAAATGGAGCATATAAACCGCGTAAAATCGACCGCTTTCAAAAATGAGTTAGTCAAATTCGAGGTAGATGCGACGGGAACGAACTTCCTGTTTGTGAGCGAAGTGTATTACCCAGCAGGCTGGAAAGCGTATATTGACGGCAAAGAAACCGAAATTGTGAAAGCAAATTACGCCTTTCGCGGCGTTGTTGTGCCGCAAGGAAAACACACCGTCGAAATGCGCTTCACCTCTCAAAAATTCTCGCTTGGAAAGAATCTCAGCCTTGCTGGAAACGCGATTGTTCTCGCGCTGCTCGGCATCGGCGTTTGGCAAATGAGAAAGCCAAAAGCCTGATATATACTGGCATTGAATGACTTCTCTGTGAGGCTCTCGCTTCTTTGCGAGGGTCTCACTTTTTTTCTAACTTCGCTTGCATTCAAACCCGCACAAAACCTCATGACACAGCAAACTCTCAGCAAACAAGAACTCACCACCTACATCCACGAACACCTTGAACACAAGGCAGAATCTACCTTGCAGGTGGTTGAGATTCCCGATGAGATTTTTTGGAACATTCAAAAAGAACAAGCAAAAGAACTTGCCGAACATTTTGGCACAAACGTCTTTCTGCGGCTTCCAGCCTCTGAGCGAGCATTTTTTGATTGGCTAAAAGAGCAGGAAGAAAGCGTCTGGAACGACCTCTGGGCAAGCGATTTCCCAGATGAAACCGAGCAGACCGAGCCATATTTGGTCGGAATTGGATTGCTACCAGAAATGGTAACGGAGGCGCGTGGTTTCCCGATTTGCGATTTATCCACGCAGCCGAATTACTTTTTTTCCTACAAAAACTTCAACGCCGAAGAGATTAAACCCATGATAGATGCTGTTGTTCAGCGTATGGAAGACGGCAAAGAGCTTTCGGCAAAAGAGGGTTTACTCATGGAAATACGCCGTGCGCCGATAGATGTGTGGCGGTTTGCGTATATGTACCGTCAGCCAATTCAAGCAATGAAGCGAGTTGTGGCAGATTTAGTCGAGGATGGCGTTTTGCGCACTGCCGACCGCGAGAATATGTCGGACTTTTGGGGGTGGGAGTAGGTTTTACCTCGTGATGGAACCCGATAAGAGCCTTTCTGTCTGCTCTCATTGATTTTTTTTCGTACTTTACTGTATATTTTCATTTTACACATTCTGCCAAACTGTGTATTTCTTTTTTACTCATCCTTTGTGAGTTTCTAGGTAGTGTCAAAAAACAGTTGCTAACTCTTGATTGAAAAAGAAAGCGAAGAGCTTGAAATGTAGATTGAGCATATACTCTTTCTTTGAAAATGAGATGAAGGCTTTTCGCAAACTTCCTTCGTCCAAAGGAGAAAACCACCTCGATAAAGATGACTATGTTTCCCTCACCCAACGCGAGCAGGAGACGCTTCAATACTTGAACGTCGGCAAAACCTACCAGCAAATTGCCGATACGCTAGGGGTGAGCATTGAGACAGTGCGCACCCACATCAAAAACTCCTACACCAAGCTCCACGTCAATAACAAACACGATGCAGTGCGGCGTTTTCGACAGCAAGCGCGAATGTGGTAATTGATATTACGGCACAATTCCCAACAAACCCGAAGCCGCCACACGAGTAATCCGCGACAAAGCAGGTGTGATGCGCTCTACAACCGTTTTCTCCACCGCTTTCGTTTTTTTGATTGCCGCTAAACGCTCGCGTAAAATCGTGGTCAGCGTGGGGAATTCAATCAAGAATCCGTCGTGTCCGTAGGGCGAGGAGATTTCGATATATTCTGCGTTTGGGATGTGTTCGGCAATAAGTTTTTGCTCTTCAACAGGAAATAAAATATCCGTTGAAATGCCGATAACAAACGCCTTCGCGGTAATGGAACGTAAAGCAGCTTCTACACTTGTCCGCCCGCGTCCAAGATTGTGGCTATCCATTGCTTTCGACAAATGCCAGTACGAATGCGCGTGGAAGCGTTGGACGAGCTTTTCTCCTTGATAGCCCTGATACGACGATGCGCGGAAGTTATCCAATTCTTCGTTTTTCTCTTTATCGCGTTGCGTTTGCTGAAAGGTTTCGTAATTCCGATACGACAAAATCCCGATAGACCGTGCTGCTTTTAATCCCGCCGAACCCGCATCACTGCTGCGTTCTTTGAAGGTAGAATCTGCCAAAAGTGCCAAACGCTGCGATTCATTAAACGCAATGCCCCAGGGGGAATGACGTGCATTAGTAGCCATTGGAACAATCACATCAAACACCGAAGGCTCTAAAACAGCCCATTCCAAAAGCTGCTGCCCGCCCATCGAACCGCCCAGCCCAATACTGATGCGGTCTATACCGAGTTTTTTGCGCAAGAGAATATGCGCCCGCGCCATATCGCGCACGCTTACTTGCGGGAAGTCGAGATAGTATGGTTCATTCGTCGTAGGATTGAGCGTTAATGCGCCCGACGAGCCATAGCACGAACCAAGCATATTTGCGCACACAATGAAGTATTCACGCGGGTCGAAGAGTTTTCCTTCGCCAATCAGCCCGTCCCACCACGAAGCCGCATCGGAATTGCCTGTCAGCGCATGGCACACCCAAACAACGTTATTTCGTGCGGTGTTCAGCGTTCCGTAGGTGTGATAGGCGATTTCCAAATGTGGCAAAATCGCACCCGATTCTAGCGTGAACGGCGCATCAATGCGTGTTCTGTGGACATTTGATTTCGTAAGTGCCTGAGAAATGCTTGTGGTGTCCATGATTGCAAAGTGTGGTGATTGCTCCTGCTATGCAACAAAATTTCTTCAAGAGTGGCACAGACATTCCTGTCTGTGAGTATTGGTGAGAGCTTCAGAGAAGAAACACAGACAAGAATGTCTGTGCTACTGAAGGCTCATTGTACTTGTTGTTTAGAAATCTTGTCGTTTACCAAAGCTCGTGGTTCAAATGTGTTTAATGTTTTGATGTTTCATCAAACGGATGATGCGTCTTCTCACCCGCTTCAATACTGACGGTGAGCCAATTCTTACGCGGTGGTAAGGGACACGTTGCAAAGCTCGTAAACGCGCATGGTGGATTTTCCGCTTTGTTGAAATCTAGCGTAACTACGCCGTTTTGCGGCAAATCTGCATACAAAAATCGTCCTGCTGGATAGGTGGCTTTGCCGCTTGTGCGGTCGCGGAAATTAAAAAACAACTTATCACCTTCGCGCTCTGCATCAAGCGTGTAGGTGTTTTTGCCGATACGAAACTCTGCAAAGCCCACTGTTACGTGCTTTTCGATGCCACCAAGAATATTTTCAATTTCCACCGTTTTCGGCGTTTCATATTCCACAAAACGAGCATTGATGCGGTACTCAGGCTTTACGGCAAACCATGCGTTTCCCTTGAAATGCTTGCGAGCCTCGCTGCCACTGTCTTTCAGGCGAATAGCAAAGCGTGTGCCTTGCTTGCTTGTGCGGCGCACAACGTATAGGGAAAGTTCGCCAACCGAGATGACATCAGGGCTTGAGCCAGAATCGTTATCAAAGGCAAGTTTTTGTGAGGAATCCAGCAACAGATTTGGCGAAGAACCGTCTGCGCGGCGCACCGTTACTGGGACGGTGGTTACGGGGAAAAAGTGAATGGTCGGATTTGCTGCATCACCTGTAATGCGAATGCTTCCAAGCGTTGCGGGTGCTTTTTCTGGCAAGCGCACCGTGCTTGTGGGCAAGCTGCCAAGCCAGTTTTCGCCATTTTGCAGCCAGAATAATCCCGCAACCGTCAGCCAACTTCCGTCTTTGCGGAGATTTGCTTCGTAGCGTTTGCGCCACTCTTCCACCTCGCGTTTGTAGGCGGGGTTTGGGGCAAATTGCTCGTGTTCAATGTTGCTCAATTCAAAGCTGCTGAGAGACGCATTTACGCCATTCTCAGCAACAGTGTCGCTTGGAAATACGGAGGCTGTTGTACCGAAAAAAGACGATACAACAGCCGCAGACTTCAGAAATGAAGAGGTTTTTGACATGATTTGAATATAAATTTTACGCCGCAGCAATCGCCTGCAACACTGCTTCAAAGGCTTGCTGGAAGTCGGCTTTAATGTCTTCGATATGCTCAATACCGACCGACACACGAATGAGGCCCGGAAGTACGCCTGCTGCGCGTTGTTCTTCTTCGGAGAGCTGTTGGTGCGTGGTTGCGGACGGGTGAATAACGAGCGTTTTTGCGTCGCCCACGTTTGCGAGGTGGCTTGCTACTTTGAGGCTGCCGATGAAGGTATCCGCATTCTCAGCATCGCCTTTCAGTTTGAAGGTAAGAACGCCGCCCGAACCGCGTGAAAGGTAGCGTTTTGCAAGGTTATGATACGCATTATTCTCCAAACCAAGATAATTCACCTGCTCGACCGCATCATGTTTTTCGAGCCATTGTGCGAGCGCGAGGGCGTTTTGCGCGTGGCGTTCAGCGCGGAGCGAAAGCGTTTCCACGCCTTGAATGATTTGGAACGAATTGAAGGGGCTAATTGCCGGACCGTTGTCGCGCAAGCCTTCCACGCGAGCGCGGATGATGAACGCGATATTGCCAAACGGACCTTCCGAGCCAAAAACTTCCCAGAATTTCAAACCATGATAGCCTTCCGACGGCTCGGTAAATTGCGGGAATTTGCCATTGCCCCAGTTGAAATTACCACCATCAACGATGATGCCGCCAATGCTCGTGCCGTGTCCGCCAATCCACTTCGTGAGGGATTCCACAACAACATTCGCGCCATGCTCCAGCGGACGGCTGAAGTATCCGCCTGCACCGAAGGTATTATCAACAATGATAGGTAAGCCATGCTTTTCGCCGAGTTTAGCAAATTTTTGAAAATCAGGAACACTAAAACCAGGATTGCCAATGGTTTCGAGGTAGATAGCTTTTGTTTTGCTGTCAATCAATTTTTCAAAGTCTTCAGCTTTGTCGCTAGCAGCGAAGCGGGCTTCAATACCGAAACGCTTGAAGGTAACTTTGAACTGATTGTACGTGCCGCCGTAGAGATAGGGCGAAGAAACAAAATTTTCGCCTGTTTCTAAAATGTTGGTGAGCGCGATAAACTGCGCCGCTTGTCCTGAAGCCACCGCGAGAGCCGCAACGCCGCCCTCAAGAGCCGCAATGCGCTTCTCAAGCACATCCGTCGTTGGGTTCATAAGACGGGTGTAGATATTGCCAAACTTTTGCAGAGCAAAGAGTTGTGCTGCGTCTTGAGCGTCATCGAAAACGTAGGACGTGGTTTGGTAAATCGGCACCGCACGTGATTTGGTCGTGGGGTCAGCCTGTTGTCCTGCGTGAAGTTGCAGGGTCTCGAAGCGCAAGCCTTGTACGTTACTCATGGGAAAAACTCCTAAAAAAGTGGGTGTTGGTCAGCTCTCTGAACTGCTGCCGTACCCCGATAAAAACAAAAAAGCCATTCTCGCTTGGTGTGAGAATGGCTTGAAAATTTAGTTTGGTTCAAGTTTAGAGCGAAGCTCCGACATTCTCACGATTGCGCATACAGCACATCATCATGCACATTTGCATCATGTTGTTGCACATAGCTTTACAAGCGATATTGAACTGTTGGTTTTGCATTTGTTGTGGCTTCGCGGTAGAAATGGTGTGGGCGATTGTTGAATTGTTATTGTTTCAAAATCACATTTGCAATGTACTCAGGAATTTTCACAAAGTCAAGAGACAAGCGCAAATATTTTTCAAAAAAGTGAAAATTTTTTGAATGAAGAGATTCACTTGGGGCGAAATTTCGCTTGGATTTTTGGCATTGTAAAAAATGCCCAAAAGCAAGTAAATATAAGGTTTGGGAGGCGGTTTGTCTTTGAAGATTTTTCCTGAAATTTGCTTCAATATTTTTGGTTGGGATTTTTTTTCTTTTTGTTGCTCAAATGCAAAACTTGACTGGGATTTTTGGGGATGTGTGGGATTGCTGGGATTTTTTTTCGCTCTTTTGTTCGTTGTTCGCCAAAGTCACACAGGCAATTCTGAGAGCTTCACACTTTCATAGCCACGCGCTTTTGTACTTTCTGGATGTGGCTCTAATCCTATAATGGTAATGTCATTTTTCTCTGGCGCGTACACCCAAAATATGCGCCCTGCTGCTGGAGTATTGTTTTGCAAATAGGATTGCCAAACCTTTATGCCATATCGCCGTGAAAGTGGCTCTATTTCATGCGATTGTAAACCTGGATAACGAGGATTTGCCTCCAAAAGAAGAATTGCTTTGGCAAGGCGTTTGTACAAAGCGGTTTCTTCGCTGGAAAGCGTTCTATGTTCTGCTTTTTTGCGTAAATCATCCCACAATTCCGCCATTTCTGGCACACCAAACTTGATGCGAAACGTCATGCTCACTCCTTCATCACGCGGCGAGCTTCTTCAAGCTCTTTTTTATCGTCATCATCCAAAAGAGCAAGTAATTCTGCGGTGTCCACAGGAGTAGATGCAATGCCGTTTGCAAGATTTGACATTGCGGCATCCATCATTTGTAGAGTGCCTAGAGAAAGAGTATCGTCTGAGGCGACGAAAGTACGCGGCACAAGCTCAATATGCCCGTCGCTAAACTCGCGCACTTCGTAGGAAGTGAATTGCGGATTCCGAATCACAATCCGTTGTTTCTCATCCAAACGGGTGTGATAGACTTCAGAAGGAGATTGAGGGAATGCTTGCATTGGAAGCGAAAAAATGTAGAATAATCCATGATTTTCAGGTGGATGAACAAACATACGGAATTTTCGTGAAAATGAAGAAAGGACGCAGATGAAGATGATTGGATTGATAAAGATGATACAGCCAGTTGCTTCCATCCCTTATCCGATTTGCCGTAAAACCCCTAGCTTTAGCTATGGGGATATACGGCATTGTGCTTCAGCCATGAGGTAGTGTCGGTTTGCGACGCTTTGGGCGCA
>RDXM01000183.1 GCA_004292595.1 Candidatus Kapaibacterium sp.
GTTTCGATTGTAAAATGAATAGTTTCAATTCTCCGAAACAAGGCAGCATGCTGCCTTGCTCAAATCAAAGTATTCAAAATACAGTCAAAACGGTATTAGCTTGATACGCACCTTCAGGCGAACACCGTACAATCGTACAATTTTTACAATACCACCTTTTTTTACAGATATTTTTTTTAAGCTGCAAAAAATTGATAGAAAAATACTTAGCGAATTTTTTGTGAATTTTTTTGAAAGAAGTTCTCCGTAAAAGAGAAAAATTTCTTGCTTGAGCAAAAAGAATCTTTTATATTGCAAGTCTTGATTGGTGCTGTCCACTTGTCGGGCAAAATACAATCCCAATCACGCAACGGCTGGATAGCTCAGTTGGTAGAGCAGAGGACTGAAAATCCTCGTGTCGGCGGTTCAAATCCGTCTCCAGCCACAAAAAATCTTCCTAGATTTCACAAAAGCCGCTTCCTTCAGAGGTGGCTTTTTTTATGTCCAAATGCAAGATTGGGTCTGGTCTCCATGCAATTTCTTCTGCGCAACACCTGTCTATATCCTGTGCCTTCCGAAGAAAAATCATGGAAAAGAACGTGTTTTCATAATCTTTTGTTTCTTCGCCCAAGTTTTTTTTCTATTTTTGCAGGTCTCTGTGGCATAGTTTTCTGCATGATGCACTGCGCCCCAGACGCAATTTTATGTAAGAAAAATTTCCACTCAATTTTTGACTTGTTTTCTACGCAATTTCGAGCATCTCCCAACGCAAATAACTCGCAAATAACTCTCGTACTTTTCACACTTTTCCATTTGGCGCACTATGAGTGTTCTGGTCAATAAAAATACAAAAGTCCTTGTGCAAGGAATCACAGGCAATGAAGGTACATTCCATGCTTCACAAATGCTCGCATATGGCACAAACGTCGTCGGTGGCGTAACGCCAGGTAAGGGCGGCACAACCTATTCTGGCAAGGGCGAAGATACCTT
The DNA here is from genome assembly GCA_004292595.1 of Candidatus Kapaibacterium sp. Taxonomy (GTDB): domain Bacteria; phylum Bacteroidota; class Ignavibacteria; order Kapaibacteriales; family UBA4661; genus PH2015. The sequence goes on from RDXM01000183.1 coordinate 970, forward strand.
CAATCGTCCCGTTCCCGTTTTCAATACGGTAAAAGATGCCGTGCAAGCGACAAAAGCAGATACGTCGATTATTTTCGTACCAGCATCGTTGGCAGCAGAAGCAGTTTTGGAAGCGATTGAAGGCGGAATCGGTCTTATTATCTGTATCACCGAAGGTATTCCTGTGCGTGATATGACGGTCGTTCATGCGGCATTGAAGAACTCAAATGCACGGTTGATTGGTCCGAATTGTCCGGGTATTATTACGCCGGGTGAGTGCAAAATCGGCATCATGCCAGGCTTTATTTTCACGCCAGAAAAATTCACGGCGGCAGGCAATAAAGGCGGCGTTGGCTTGGTTTCTCGCTCTGGTACGCTTACCTACGAAGCTGTAAAGCAAATGAGCGATTTGGGCATTGGTCAGTCCACCGCTATCGGTATCGGCGGCGACCCCATTATCGGCACACGCTTTATTGATGCTATCAAACTCTTCAACGAAGACCCCGAAACAAATGCTATCGTGATGATTGGCGAAATTGGCGGTTCGGCAGAAGAAGAAGCCGCAGAGTACATCAAGAAATATGTTACAAAGCCTGTTGTTGGCTTCATTGCTGGGCAGACCGCTCCTCCAGGACGACGCATGGGACACGCAGGCGCGATTATCTCTGGCGGCAAAGGCACAGCAAAAGAGAAAATGAAAGCAATGGAGTTAGCTGGTATTCATGTGGTGGAATCTCCCGCAACGATTGGTATTACCGTAGCAAAAGCTCTCGGAATTGAAGTGAAAACTACTGCGCCCCAAGCTGCTGCTCCAGCCAAACCAGCAGCGAAAGCCCCAGCAGCAAAAGCTCCCGCAGCAAAAGCTCCCGCAGCGAAAGCTCCAAGCGCGAAAGCCCCAACAGCAAAAGCTCCCGCAGCGAAAGCTCCCGCAAAAAAGAAATAATGACTTTCAATTACTGATGTCGTTTGCCATTATGCAGACGACATCATCTCGTTTTAATATCAACATTCCTCACCAACATTCTTACAAAGGCACGATGGAACGCACTTTTGCAATGATTAAACCCGATGCGGTTCGTAAAAACGTTATCGGTGAAATTCTCGCCATGATGACCCAAGCAGGCTTCAATATTCTTGGTGTAAAAATGATTCGTATTACCAAAGAGCAAGCAAGCGCATTTTATGCGGTTCACAAAGAACGCCCATTCTACGGTGAATTAGTTGATTTTATGAGCAGTGGTCCGTCGGTCGTGGTCGCACTTGAAAAAGAAAATGCTGTGGCAGACTACCGTACACTTATTGGTGCGACCGACCCAGCAGAAGCAGCAGAAGGAACAATTCGCAAACGTTTTGCTTCTTCCAAGGGTGAAAATGCAGCGCACGGCTCGGATTCTGTTGAGAATGGCAAAATCGAAACCGCGTTCTTCTTCAGCGAAGCAGAAATTGCCGCAAATGCACGATAATTTTTTGCTATGCTCTGACGTTTATGCTGAAAAGACTCAAGCAAATATCACATTCGATACAATACTCAAACCCGTACTGGCAGTACGGGTTTGACGTATATGAGAAGCCCGATGGCTCGCATGGAGACTATCATTATGTCCACACGCCTGGCTCGGTAATGATTATTCCGCGCTTCGACGACGACACCTTCATTCTCACCACGCAATATCGGTATTTGAATCGCCGTGTGAGTATGGAGTTTCCGGGTGGTGGTCAGATACTACATCTGAGCGTCGAAGAACAAGCACAGCGCGAATTGCAGGAAGAATCTGGCTTTTCTGGCGATTTAACCTTTTTAGGTGAATTTAATCCATGCAATGGCATTACTGATGAAATTTGCTCGGTATTTTTGGCACAAAACCTTGTTCCCGCACCAGATGCGAAGCCCGATGCCTCCGAAGAATTTGAGCGAATACATATTTCGCGGCGAGATTTGATGAGCTTTATCCGTATTGGCGAATGTTGGGATGGAATGACGCTTGCAGCATGGCAGCTTTTTTTAGCGCAAGAAGATTTTTTGTAACTTATCAGAGCCACACATACCGATACTACTCGCACATCAGACACACCACACACACCACACCTTGCGATGATGTTTCAGTACGTGATTCCATAAGAAAAGTACGATTTTTGTAGTTTTTGCAATCCCTCGAATTCGAGTCCTTTTCACCGCAACTATGGCACAAGAATCACCAAACAAAGGTTTTTCTACTCTTTTTAATGCTCCCACTGACGTACCAGCGTTTCTTGTTATCGCGCTTGGTATTGCCATTGCAACATTCATGGAAGACCTTCCTGTGCGCCTGATAGGCGTGTGTATTTCGATTTTAGGAAGCATTGCTCTTTTCGTCCTCTATGCCCAGCGCGTGAAGGATTTGTCTGCGTTACAGCCGACAACCACATCAAAAACTACTAAAGCTGTTTCTGATGTTGCCGATTTCAAAACGACCGTCAAAAAAGAGGTAGGCTCGAAGCGTCTTGTTTTCGATGATTTTGCAGAATCTTTTGGCGAAATAGATGATACACCTGCACCACTCTCCTCCGCACCAGTATCTACAACGCCCGTCGGTCATTCAATAACTGAAAATATCAACAAAAAGAAAAATAAAGAGAAGTCTCCTTCTCTTAAAAAAGTATCACCACAGGCATCACAAGCACAAATATCACAATCTACACCATCAAATATCACGCCGACACCAAGTAAGCAAAGTTTTCACGAGCAAAGAGGTATTCCGACAAATACTCCTGCCCCTACAGCCAGCAACCAAGCCCTGCCCAAGCGATTGGTGTTTGATGATTTCGATGAAGCTGCCGATTTTGATGATATTCAGCTTGTCATCGCACCAGAAAAATTTACCTCGCAGCCGCAGCAAAGTGTGACCAGGAGCGCAAATGCCGCGCCTGCACCCATGGCAACGGACGCTCGGCAATCAAGCGCAAGTTCAAGCACATCAGGGTCTTTAAGTGAGCCACCACCAACGACGTTTGCAAAAAAAATACTCGTCTTCGACGATTCCGATGAAGGCGCATCCATGCTGAATGACTTTACCCCAAAAGTCGCCATTGGTGAGGCTTATTTGCCAGAATCATTAAAAAAAACTCCCGCACCTTTGCCCGTAACACCAGCACCGCAGCCATTTACCCGCCCTCTTCCAACACCCGAAAACTATGCCGCTCCTGTTCTTGACACAACCTTGCTCAATACTGATTTTGATGACGATGAAGGCGGCGAGTTTCGTATTCTTGGGAAAATGCCAAGCGTCGAGATTGGCTCAAGTACTGCCAATTCTGCTTTTCAAGAAGAAATAAAAAAAAAAAAAAGCGATGAAGCAAACGATGAAGCAATGAAGGTAGAGCAAAGAGTAGAACAAAACCGAGAACAAAAAATAGAACAAAGAGCAGAACAAAAAATAGAACAAAAGGTAGAGCAAGTATCTCAACAACTATCTCCGCAAGAAGCCGAAATGACAACGATAACAGAAGCTCTACAGGACAAGGTTACACGTGCTTCTAAAGCTGCTCTGCACGTTGCAACGGTGGAAAAAGAGATGCAGGAAATTAGTGCTGTTTCTGCGCAGGTGTCGTCTGGGAGAGCAGAACGCACTGCTGATGCTGTTGCTGCGGCGCAAGCAGCCGACCTCAAAAACTATCGTCCAGAAAAGCCAGACGCAAGCAAAATAGCAGCTTCAGAGGCTTCGCACGCATTACCCGAAGAAGCAGTTTCGCATCGGCGCAAAAAACTCACCGTTACGATGGACGAAATTGCAGAAGAAACGCCCGAAGTTGTGAAAAACGAACCACGCCGCGAGTTTGATTTTCTCCTGCAACGAATCCTTATGGCTATCCGAAGTGCGATGAATGCTCGCACAGCAGCCTATTGGTGGTATGCAGCCGACCGCAAACAACTGACAATAGAAGCTAATATTTCCGACCTCGCCACTGCTATTGAACACCGCACCATTGCTCTTTCCGATGCTGATACGTTAAGCCAAATTGCGCTCAGTGGCAGCCCAGAAATACTCACAGAAATCAGCAGCGATGCCGAGTTGATGCTCCTACCGTATTACACACGCGCTGCTGGAACACGTTCTTTTGTTGGTGTGCCAGTCTTTTACAATCAAGTAGTGGTGGGCATTTTGATGGCAGACTCTACCGAGGACGATGCCTACGACAACGCAACTGTGAGCTTTTTGGGGCATTTCACCAAGCTCATTTCTGGCTTAATTCAAAGCTACACCGAAAAATATGACCTCCTGCAAGCCGCACGAACACTCGAAGCAATAGATACATTTCGGCAATTAACCCTCAAACCCGAACGCACGGGCGAAGATATTTGCACTGCTCTTATCCGCTCGCTCATGCGGCTTGTGCCGTATTCAACGATGGGAACGTGTATCTATAATGATGAAACTGCGCTGTGGTATATTTCTAATTTGCACACAAAAATTGCGGAAGCTCGGTCAGTACTCGGCGCAAAGGTTGTCTTAGAATCAAGTTTAGTAGGCAAAACCATCACCAATGGGCGCACGTATCGGTTTCAGAACCTCACGCCGAACTTTGTGCGTTTGGCAGAAAAGGAATTAACACCTGAAATGGTTGCCTTTACTGCCATTCCGCTTGTGTCGGTATCGCGGTGCTACGGTGCGTTGTTCATCGAAGAATATGGCGAAACGCGGCTGACAAAGCAAGATATTGAAATTTTAGAAACAGCGTGTGAATATGCAGGAACGGCACTGGAACAGATTCAGTTGCAAGATTATGTGCAGAACCACGCACAAAGACAGACTTCTTCAGCTAAGGATGCATCTGAGCCAGCAACGACGACAAATATGGATGAGCGAACACAGCAAAATATTGTGGAAGCAATAGACTTTGTGATGCAAATTCGGCAGGAAATGGCGAAAGCAAAAGAAACGGGAAGCACGATGAGCATTGCGCTTGTGAAGTTGGACGAATATACCGCTTTTGCGAACAATGATGCAGTGCGAGAGCAGCTTTTTCAACTTTTTAGCGAAAATGTAAAAGCGCATATCCGCGAGAACGACCACGTAGGACGGTATCTCGGGAATATTGTTGGGGTGTGCTTGAATGGCAAAAATACGAATGAAGCACAAATGTGGGCAGAACGCTTGCGCCGCGAAATTGCTGGAAAACCAATAAATATCGGCGGCAAACAATTCACTATTACAGCAAGCATTGGGCTAGCAGAGCTGCTCAAACAAGCCACAACCGAAGAACTCTTTACTCACGCCGAACAAGCTCTACAACTAGCCTCGCAAGCCACAAATCGTGTCAATGTCTTTGCATAAGCACCTTGTTTCATCAAACGACTTTTCATTAAACGACCTTTCATTAAACGACCTTTCATTAAACGACGCAAACAGAGGAGTGTACGCGCCGCCGAAGCCTGATTGGCTGCGGCTTTTCGCAGTATATTTTTCCTGTTTCATCGTTGCTCTTAGCTGTTAATTTCGCACAACGTCCAGCCACCATATTTTACACGATATTCTTTGCCGCTATTTTTGCGAATTTTCACTAATGCTTCATTTTCCAGAAGAATTGCATACCATAGCCGACCTTCATACGCAATCACACCCTGAGTAAAAAAAGTACGGTCTCCTTCTTCGCGTTTCAAAACAACGCGCCGTCCGTCCTCAATAGCTAGTTTCTTAATCATTATACAGCCTCCTAAGTCTTTGTGAAGAAATGCTTGTAGCAAAAGTATTTTTTTGAAAAGAGAGGTTGATGTTTAATTGCAAAAACTCTTTCTTTTTTGCAATATCTTTTAGCAAAGCATTTTTTGTGCCATTTTTTATAGAAGAGGCATTCTACCAAACTGTGGTGTGTACTCTTCCGTCATTATCAGTCCAGCGTTCCCAAAAAGCCTGATGTACGGCGGCATTGGGAGGAATCGCTTCTGGAAAAAATCCACTCCTGCATTCGCGCACCAGCACCCGTTCTTCGCGGATGCAATAGCGCAAACGCCAGTCCTGACGAGCTATTTCGTAGTACGTCTCTCCGTCAATCTCACCAAGCACTTTCACGCGCTGGTATGGGTGTGGGTGCGGGTCGCGGCGCAACACGGCACACATTTTCTCAACTGCCGAAATGCCATGCCCAAGCAAGAACGTGCATTGCTCCGAGGCTTGTGCGCTCATTTCAATCATGTATTCCTGCTCTTTCGTGCGTTCTTTGCCCCACCAGCCCGTTGCAGAATCAGGAAAAGAATCGTACTCTGGCAAATACGGCTTCACATCAAGGATTGGCGTACCATCCAGCACATCGCAATTACCAATAAACATCTGCAAGCCGCGTATTTCCTTGATTTTCACGAGCGAAAGCCCTATCGGATTCGGGCGATACGGTGCGCGTGTAGCAAATACGCCACGTTTGGTGCGTCCTCGCGGCGGCAAAACTTTTGGTTTCCAGTGCGAAAGGTTGTGGTGAAAGATATACACAAGCCAAACCCGCTCCATTCCTTGCAAATCGGCGAGTGCTTGCTCAAAATTACGATGCCGAAGAAATTCCACCACGCCGTGCTGTTGCTCATTTTGCTGCTGTTCCTTGTCTCCTTGTTCCTTGTCTCCTTGAATACTGTGTTCTGGTGCGGGTTGGCGCGGAGCATCGTATTTGCGGCGAAACTCTGTGCGAACAAAAGCAATCGGCTCAACGGTATAGGAATGTGCAATATGCGGTTGTTGTGTACTGCTGCTAGGCTGCATCATTGCTTATCCCCAGAAGCGTTGTAAAAAATTATAGGTGTTTGCGTAGGCAAGGCGGTGGAGCTGTTCTGCGGGCATTATATCGCTCAGACGCGAGATAATATGCGGGAACTGGGCGGAATTGCGGTGGTCGTGGAAGAAATCTTCTTCGGCATCGTCCTCTTCGTCTTCATCGCTGCCAGCAGAATAAAAAAAGTCTGAACCAAAGGCAAGATGCGCTCCTGCGCCTTGTTCAATGCCATGTAGAATATGCGCAAAGAGTTTGTCGGGGTCGGTGTCGTGAATAAATTCGCGGTAAAAATTCATGCCGATAAGCCCGCCACGACGCACAATTTCTTGCGCGAGTTCTTCTGGTAGATTTCGTGCGTGGTCGTGAACGCTGCGAAAATTAGAATGGCTTGCCAGCACCGCAATATCAAGGTTTCGGGCATCAATGAAGTTCAAAATATCGGCTGCAAGCGCGTCGCTGGTGTGCGCCAAATCTACGGCGATATTCATTTCGTGCAGAAATTCCAACAGCAATTTTCCGTCCTCTTTCAAGCCCACGCCGGGCGCGTCGTTGCCGCCACCGAAGCGGTTTTCGTCGTTGTGCGTGAGCGAGATGTAGAGCAGTCCGCCTGTGTTTTCCAGCATTGTTTCGAGCATAGCAAAGCCGTCGTCTAGGTCGTCATCTTCGCTGCAAAAGGCGTTTGCATTTTCAATCGCAGCAATAATTGTCGTTTTTTCGGATTCGAGAACATCGCTCCAATCCTCAGCATTATCAAGATGTTGCACGTAGTCGGAATAATTATCAATCAATTCCAAAAAAGCAACACTTTGTTCAATACCAGATTCGACGCTGTCTTCATCGTCGGTTGCTACATAAATTGCCATTGTTTGTACTTTCACATTTCCTTCGCGCAATGCCGACAGCGACGCGCCAATGTCCTCCGAATGAACGGGGTCGGCATCGGGAACGGCGGTCAGATACGACAGCAAATCGCAGTGAAGGTCGAAAACGGGAAGCGAGGTTTCAAGAGGCATAGAAAAAAAATTTATGAAAATAATGTGGTTTGGTTCTTGTTGGATGTAGTTGGAAATCAGCATCAATACTGGGGCTACAAAGGCAAAAACAACAATGCTGGCTTGAGACTTCTTGCCTGTGTTCGTCGCCTGAACCCCGCACCAAAACTCACAGACAAGAATGTCTGTGCCACTACTGAAGGAGTTTTGTGGTGTACAGAGGGCTACGGCACAATCATAAATTTGTACACGCTCAGTCGCCCATTGTAGCGGACACGAGCAAAATACACACCTGAGGCAAGCGACGACATATCAAGTGGCAGTATATTCACGCCTGTATTGACGCTGATTTTTTCGGAAAAAAGGTGCTGTCCGAAACTATTAAAAATGCCACACTCCGCTTCGGTGCTTGGCTCTTGAGCATTCACGAGCAGACTCACCGTCCGTGTTGCACGAGAAATGGGATTCGGAAACAAGCCTTCCTTCACGTTGTCGGGTAGCTCAATCGGCAAACGACTCACGTTCAAACCGCACGGAAGCGAGGTTTGGCGCGGGATAATCGGTAGTGTGCCTGTGCGCGGGATGCGCAAATGCGCTGCGCCGTTTATACGCACTTCGACAAATGCTTGTGCTTGCATCGTTCCTGCTATCGCCATTCCCATCGCCCCTCCAGCTGGGGTTCGTTGGAATTGCGCAAAGGGAATGGTGGCAAAGCGTGTTCCGTCGCCAAGCGAGAAGCGCATGGTATCTTGGCTGGGAGCAAATTGCACGAATAACGTGGCTTCCAAGCCTGCGCCCGGATTTTTCACGGCAATACCAACGCGCTGCGCCTCCAGCAAAGGGTAAGAAAGCAGCTCTGGCGAAGCAACCACGCCATATCGCGCTGTTGCTTGCGTCAATGCTCCTTCCACATCGGCAATGCCATAGCCCATGACGTTATCGGGCTTCTTTGCTTGCGAGGCAGTTTTTATCAGCACCTCGCGGATTTCCCATGGCTTCATATTGGGAAATGCCGAAAGCAGAAGTGCCGCGCCGCCCGCGAGAATCGGCGTAGAAAGGGATGTGCCGCTTGCTGCCTGATATTCTTGTCCAATCGGCGACGCAGAAACAACGCGCTGACCTTGTGCCATGAGGTCAGGTTTGATGCGCCCGTCGGCAGTGGGACCACTCGACGAAAACGCTGCTGCGCCCAGAGAATCTGCTGCCATCGCGCCGACAACCACCGCACTATCGGCATCGGCGGGCGTACTGAGCGTGGAGCCAGTAATGCCGTCGTTCCCTGCTGGAATAAAACACAGCACACCACGCCGCGCTGCATCGTTCACCGACCGCGCTACAAGCGAGGTTTTACCGTCCATTTCGGAATACGGCATACTTTCGTCCGTGCTGTCAAACCGCGAATAACCGAGCGAAGCCGTCATAATATCCACGCCACGCGATTCTAGCCATTCCAAGCCCGCCGCGTAGTTATCCTGCTCTATATTGCGCTCGTAGCGGGTATCTTCGGTTTTTGCCAGATAGAACTGCGCCCCGAAAGCCGCTCCAATCAGATTCGGCGGGTCGTAGGCGGCAATCACCGACAGCACCTGCGTTCCGTGAGAATCTTGGTCGCGGCGGTCGTCGGTGCGATTGGCGGTGGACGTGGTATCTTGGCGAATAACATCGTACTCGCCCAGTATTGACGCGCCTTTGAGCGATGTTTGCTCTTTCCAGCGAAAGCCCGTATCTATCACGCCAATCACCACACCTTGCCCCGTCAAGCCAGCAGCGTGGAGCGGCGGAATGCGGCTCAATGCTAGTTGCCGCAAGGCATTGCCGTAATTTGGCGTGGGGCAATTCGTCGTGCTTTTCTGCACATATTCTTGAACAGTCGTTGGTTTCAAGCGTTCTCGCGCCGACTGTACGCTCGCCACAAACGGCAAACGGCGTAATTCCTCCACGCTCAGATTTGCTCCGGTTACCAACACAGAATTTCGCCAGCGCAAGCGCAGGGCAATCACCGCTCCGCGTTTGCGCAAGGAATCAAGATACGGCTCAAAAATGGGCGCGTCTTGAAGCGACAGCAGTGCATTTTCGGGTAATACTTTTGCACGACGCTTCAAGGCTCGCTCAGTGTGCAGAGCGCGTGTTTGCTCGTAGAGAGGCGCACCTGCCTGAAAGCCGCTTGGTCGCAGCGATTCTGGACCTTTATCCCGCAAAAATACCCGAAGAAAGGTTGCTGATGTGCTTTGGAGCGGAAGAGCAAGCATTGGTGCGGTCTGCGCGGGTAACAACACAGGCTGCATGAGGTCGCACCAATATCCAATAATGATTGCACAAACAATCTTGAATGCGGCATCAAAACAGGGCTGGTGACGGTTCATTGGAAATAATGTGAAAAGTGGGACAAGCAGCAAGAAGCAAAAAATAGTGAATAGGAGCAAGCATCTGGGCATTCACCCGCACAGGTGCATAAACGCTTGTATTTGTGCGGCGCATTCTCGTGGTGCTTCCAGCATTCCAGCATGAGCAACGTTTTCCAGCACACACCATTGCGTGGCAGCAGAACGCTTCAGAAGCGGCAACATAGCGTCAATACTAATGATTGCGTCATTTTTGCCCAGCACTATCAGCGCAGGACAATCGGCGTTGTTCAAAATTTCTTGTGTGTCTTGGCGGTCGCGCATTGCTTCATGCCCAGCAATCATGCCGCTTGGCGGGCATTCAGCAAGCATCGCACGAAGGAATGCCGTTTCGTGTTCGCGTCCCTGTTGTGAGCTTTCGGGCAGAATTTTTTCGAGCAATGCTGCGGCAATTTCCCTCGCTTCGCCATTCCGAATCCGCGCAATCGTTGTGTTCCGTGCTTCCTTGACGCTGGGCGAGTCGGCAAAGGGAGTGGCTTGGAAGAGGCATAGTCCCTGCACTTTTTCGGGAAAATGACGGAGAATCTGCATTGCAACGGCACCGCCCATAGAATGCCCAACAAACACTGCTTTTTCAATCTGCACGTTTTCCAAAAGCGCGACTACTTCCTCTGCCATCATCTGCAAACTTACACTCGGTTCTACACTTGGTTTTACACTCGGTTCTACACTCGGTGCGGCTTCATTGCTTGTGGAAGAGGGCATTGGCAAAGGCTGCGAAGCGGTATGACCGATGAGATTACACGCGACAAGGTGAAATTCACGTGCTAGTATCTCGACCATGCTCATGCTGCCCGAAACGCCTGTTTGTGCGCCATTCCAGACGGTGCAATTTTCAAACAATCCATGCAGAAGCACGATAGTCCTTGCCCCGCGAGCGCGGTGGTCTCTGCCGCATTCGTAGTATTCCGTACCGAAACGTGTGGAATGAAATGTTTGAAGTGTGAGCGTCATATGGAATATGGAATGATTTGTACTGAGGCTGGACAAAAATCAATGTGGTGAAAATGTAGTGAAGTTGTTCGTCGAAAAAGGAGCATTTATGCCCAGAGCATTTATGCGCTTGGCGTGGCATTCGCTGTGGTGTCCATATCGAAGCGTTCCAGCTTGAACGACGCGCCGAGATAGCGTTTTCGCACATCTTCATTTGCTGCAATTTCCTCTGCTGTGCCAGAATAAAACACTTGCCCATCAATCAAAATATAGGCACGGTCAGTAATCGAGAGTGTTTCATGCACATTGTGGTCGGTGATAAGAACACCAATACCGCGTTGTTTCAAGCCGCGCACAATGCGAATAATTTCCTCCACCGCAATCGGGTCAATTCCTGCAAAGGGTTCATCCAGCAAAATAAACTTGGGATTGGTCGCCAAGGCACGCGCAATCTCGCATCGGCGGCGTTCTCCGCCAGAGAGCATAAAACCTTTGCTCTTGCGAATATGCTGCAACCCAAAATCTTCTAAAAGCCTCTCTAAGCGGCTTGTACGCTCGTGCTTGGAGAGCTTTTGGAGCTGTAAAATTGCCATGATATTATCTTCGACGCTCAATTTCCGAAAGACCGAGGCTTCTTGCGGCAGATAGCCGATTCCCAAACGCGCCCGCTTGTACATCGGAGCTTTGGTAATGTTGATCGTATCGAAAAAAACCTGCCCTGCGCTTGGGCGCACCGCGCCGACAATCATGTAGAACGAGGTTGTTTTTCCTGCTCCATTCGGACCAAGCAAGCCTACAACCTCGCTTTGATGCACCTCTAGCGACACATCGCGCACAACTGAGCGTTGCTTATAGGTTTTCACCAGATGCTCGGCACGGAGCGTGGAGCGAGTTTCTGTGCGGTGTTCAGGCAATTCATTTGCTTGATTCTCTGGAGAATCGTGAAGAGCTTCGGTGAGCATACTTTTATTTTGTGTGGTTATTATTCGTCGTCGTGCGGTTCTGTGTACGTTTGCGTCTCGGTCGAACGAGAGCGTGCCGTTTGCAAACCTCGGAGCTTGAAGGCGGCATGAAGCGTTCCCAAGCTCGTTTTGAAGCGCTCAGAGGTAGCTTTGTAGCCATTCTTCATGTAGTAGCGGTGCATTTTTTGGATTTTTTTCTCCGAAAAAGCCATCACGCGACGATTATGCGTGCGAAGAGTTGGGAGCTTGTATTTAACGAACTGCGAGCGAAGAATACTGATGCGCACACCGAATTTTTCCGACGTTTCCTGTAAGCTCCGCGTTCTGGTGTAAAATGTGTGCATTTTCAGAACGTCGTCGTGCGACAAATTGTGTGTTTTTCGCGGTCGTATCTCCAAACGATTGCGCTGGAACGCCTCGTAAATACTGCTAATGGAAAACCTGTATTTCGCTGATAAATCCCGCAAACTTGCTCCTTCGGCGTAATCATTGTACAAGCGTGTAAGAATATCGCTGGTAATTTTTGTGGCAAAATAGCCACCAGAATGGTTACTCATTTGTTGGTAAACAAAAAGTATGAAACAAAAAAGATAAACACAAAAAAGCGTGAATGAAATATACCAAGAGAAATCTGCACAAGCATAGTATTTACCAGCTTCTCAGCCACCCAATGAAGAGAAGAGTATCGTGCTGTTACGATAATTCCCAAATACGAGTATTCAACCAAACATCACCTGTTGCTACCCTAAAAATTTATTCCGCTCTTTTTTGAGTTCGCGGCTAATGTACTGCAAACGCTTGTTGTTGAGACGCTTTTCGGCAAGCGGCAAATAGCGTTCGGTGGTGTTGGTGATGTACAAAATTGGATTGCGTTTCAAATTAAATTCCAAGCAGCGAAAGTTGTCCAAGCGAGCGGTGAGGCGGATGAGCAAGCAATCTTCGCTTTCGTTGCGCAGCTTTTCTACGTGCGCAAGGTCGATTTCATCGGGTTTCTGGCGTTGGGTGGAAAGGTCTTTGGTGAGTGTTTCGACGATATACGCCACATACTGACCAAAATTATATTCCAATACTTCTTTGGTAATCGTAGTGGAATCTTCCAACACGTCATGCAAAATTGCAGCGCAAAGAATATCGGTATCGGTGCATTCTAGCTCATCAATCAAAATTTTGCACACCCGCGTAGAATGGTAAAAGTAGGGCGTTCCGTCATTGCGCGATTGCTTCTCATGCACGTTTTCTGCAAGCTCATATGCACTCATCACTTTATGCACGTCCAGCACATCTACTCTTTCGCGCAAGCGGGCTTCTAGCTCGTCTTTGCTGAGATGTGTACGATTATAGGGAACGGCATTTGGGTCAAGATTGAAGTATGGTTGGGTCATATTCTCATTCAGTAAAAACGATGGAGAAAAATGGCGTGGAGATGCTCAGAAGTATTGTGAAAAATATTCACATACATTCCTTCAAAGATACGCTCTTTACGGCGTTTTCGCAAGTGTTTCTCGTCTGTTCGTCTTTTGGAGGCTTGCGCTTAGTGTTGATTAGAAGAGAAAACTCTGTACACGACAAAACTCCTTTCATAGTGGCACAGACATTCTTGTCTGTGAGTGTTGGTGCGGGTTTCAGACGACAAACACAGGCAAGAAGCCTCAAGCCACTGA
>RDXM01000184.1 GCA_004292595.1 Candidatus Kapaibacterium sp.
TGCTGTACGCCTGTGGAGAGATGTCCGTTGGGACACTCTGTGAAGCAGGAAGGTAACATCAGCCTGCGTGAGTAGGTTTGTATAAGTTTATCGGAACGGTTATTGAATTGCAACATTCGCAAATGTTAAAGCTCCAACACCGCCGCGTGAGGTCGTTATCCACGGACCTTCGTACACATTCTTGCATGGTGCGTTGGAAGGAACAGTTGTTTGAGCATTTGCCGAAGCATCCGCGTAGCATTTCTCTGGGATGTACGTGATGGTGCGGGCTGCGCTCGGTGCGGCAAGCGAAAGAATAATCGCATTTTTTTCTGCACGAACACGCGAACAGAGTGCTGGTGCGCCGTCCAAGAAGAATGCGTCGCTGCGCAAACTACGGATTTTTCCTGCAATCGTCGTATCGTTCCCGCAAACGAGCGTATCATTGCTTGCAAAGATAAGCCGAATCTCGGTTTTTTCTGCATTGTTCCACGTTGCCGCAAGCAAAAGCGGTGAAGAAATGCCGAGTGTGTCTTTTCCAGCATACAGGTCGCGCATAAGAATTTTGGCGAGGCGTGTTCCCAAGACTGCGTAGCCGCCGTTTCCGTAGTGGCAGCCGTCGTGGTCGGGAACGGCTGCTGCCGAAAGCACCTCTACGCTTGGCGTTTCCTTGCTTGCACGTGCCGACATTGCCAAAAGGCGTTGTGCTTCGCGGGGCGTATTTTCGGGGCTTTGGAAGCACTCCGACGGACGAACCTGCACAACAATAACCTTGCGCAGCCCCGTATAATCTTGCTTCCAGCTATTGAGAAGCGTTGCAAATTTTTGTTCGTAGCCCGCATTGGCATTCGACTCGCCCTGATACCAGACCATTGCTCGTGCTGCGCTTGCAAGCCCGCTTGTACGCGCCCTCCAGAGCATACGACCATACCACGAGCGTATCTGCACAGGATTGGCATTATCGCGGAAATGCTGCTCAATCGTCGAGCCGCTCAGTCCGCCATTGATGACGGCTTGGGGAATATTGCTGGCAGCGAAAAGCTCTTCGGCAAGGCGCAGAGCCATTCCGCCAATGTTGTAGGTGTCATTGGTCTTTGCGCAAGCAATTCCCCAAAAACTATCCGCCGAACCAACGGCAAAGGTGCGTAGATACGGGTTTAGTGCGTTGGAGCTTTCGCCCAAGACGGCATTTGATTGTCCACTGACAAAGACAACATCGCCGCAAACCAAGCTATCGCGCTGGAGTATGGCTACTTCGCGTGGTATGCCGTTTTCCCGTGCAATCGCACCGAAAGCGAACGAATACAAACTTGCTTCGGCGTGAAGCGGCACAGCTAGGCTGATTGATGCTGCGGTTTGCTTGCCAATTTGCTCGTATTTCACCGCCATTGCTTTTCGCAAAATTTCTTTGCCGTTCTTGAACAAGCGCACGTAGGCAGAATCAGCATTTTGAACAAGAAGCCGCCCGCGAAGCTCGACGAGTGCGGAATCGCGCTCATTGCGTGGGAAAAATTGTAGTGTTTCTGGAAAGTTTTCTGCGGGGATAAATGTTCGTTCTAATACTTTGGGAATATCGGTAGGACTACCTGATTCCGCTTGCAAGTAGTCTGCTTTTTTACGGTCTGCAATCGCACCGCGCATATTTTTAAGAGCCGCACGACTAAGAGAACGGAGCGCAAAAACATCACCATTGATAAAGTTTTCACGCTGAAGAAAAGCACTGGCAACACCTCCAGCATTCGCAAAACCGCTTATATCTTGCGGGTTGCGTTCCAGAATTACCGTACATTCTTTTTCGCATAATGAAATTTTACCAGCATTGTAATATGTTCGTATTAAAAAAGCTCGTGTACGAAATAGCGAGGAATCCAATGCAACTGCTTTCTGTAAATCAGAAATTGCTTTCTCGTACTGCCCAAGCGCAGAGTAGGTATTTCCACGATTACCAATGTACTTGATATTATTTGAGTCCAGTGCCATAAGCGCGGTATAATCCTTAACAGCACTTTGAAGGTCGCCCAGTTCGGCATTGCAATTTGCGCGGTTCAAGTACGCTTCTTGCATATTTGGCAAAAATTTTATTGCTTGATTGTAGTCCGAAATAGCGTCTTTGCAGCGTTTGAGATTCACAAAATAATTTCCACGCTCGTAGTACAATTCGCCTTCATTGGGAAAGAGCTTGAGACCTTTTGTGGCAATATCAACTGCTTCGGAAAAGCGTTGCTGCACACTCAGTACGATTGCAAGAACTTTATACACTGGCGCAATATGGAGCTTGAGCGCGATACATTTTTTCAAATCCTGCTCGGCAGCTTGTACTTGCTGCGTGTTGAGGTAGTTCACACCGCGCAAAAAATATCCCGAACCTTTCTCTGGTGCGAGTTTTATGGCTTCTGAAGCATCGGCAATAGCTGCTTGCGGATTACGAAGAGCCGTACCGTAGAGTTGCGCTCGCATCACGTAAATCTCAGGACTCTTCCACATTTCCAGAGCTTTGGTGAAGTTTGCCAGTGCGCCTTGTGCGTCGCCTCGTTGCTGCTTGGCAAACCCTTCCCTCGCAAGCGCACTTGCTTGGGTTTGTTGTGCTGTTCCTGATGCTTGAGCAATACTTTCAGCAGCAGAGAGCAGGAAAAGCACACACCCAAAAAGAGAAAAAATTATACTGCGGCGCAAATGCATAGTATAAAGCGGCATTTGGAGAAGGAAAGTAAAAAGCATTACGTGTGAAAAAGAGAAAATGAAGCAAAAATAATTACGATGACAGCAATAGACATTATACAGATTAGGTGTTTTTGCTCTTCACATAGAGTGGCACAGACATTCCTGTCTGTGAGTGTTGGTGCGGGATTCAGGTGATAAACACAGACAAGAATGTCCGTGCCACTGAAGCCAGTACTTGAGCCATTCCCAACCCATCAGAGCTTAATCTCTATAATGTAGGACTTTCGCACAATGTGCTTTTGAAGCTCACAGACAGGAATGTCTGTGCCACCAAAGCCAGTATATATCAGTTCTGTAGTGGCACAGGCATTCTTGCCTGTGAGGTTTGCGAAAGTCCTATAATGTCTAATTGTGGTTACAGCAATTATGGTTTTGGCAGTGCAAATGTAGCACCTGAGGGCAAAATATCCACGCGAATATTCTGTGCGGATAAATTCCCTGCTGCGTCGGTCTGGATGCGCTTTGCAGAGCGGGCATCGAAAAGCTGAACGCTTGCATCGCCCAAGACTTCGCAGGTATTGTTTGGCTTGACGATAATGCACGTGGCTTCGTCAATGCCAATTCCCAGCAAGCGCGGATTCTCCAGAACGAGCGTCAGTAGGCGGTTTTGGCGTTTGCGCTTGACAAAGTGCTGGTCAATAATGGCATTCTGCACAAAGCCAAACCCTTCAGCAACAGCGATATTTCCTTGCTGAACAACGCCGTAGGGATTATTGGTGTCTTTATTTTTCATTTCATCGCCTGTGAGCATTATTTTACTTTGCACCGCCGCACCAGCACTCGTGCCAGAGATTACACCGCCCCGCCGATAGATATTCCGAATTTCTTCCAATGCCTTTGTGCCTTGCAGAGCAGCCGTGAGGCGGGTTTGGTCGCCGCCAGAGAAGAAAATACCTGTTGCTGTGCGGAGTTTGGCAAGATTGCTGTCGGTGTCGGCAGTTTCTTTGGTGCAGAGAAGCATATCAAGGTTTTGTGCGCCATACTTGCGAAACTGCTCTATTTGTGCGATAGCCGTTTCGCGTGGTTCACCGCTTGCCATGGGAACGATGCAAATACGCGCTTTTTCGTTGCCGCCAGCAAGCGCAATAATTTTCTTCATAATTGCTTCTGGACGCGGACCACCGCCGATAATCACCAAATGTCCTTTGGGCTTTTCGGCTGCCAAGAGCAACGGAGAAGCCATTTCTTGGCAACACGCCATGAAGCTAACAACACAAAGGAATGGAACAATGTGGCGAAAAGAAAAAGAAAACATCATAGAATGGTGCAAAATAATAAGGTGGAATAAAAGTATTGTGAAATTGGGAAGCTCTGGTGTGTCGTCATACCGTTTCGATTGTTGAAGTTTAGATAAAATTCTGTGACCCGCACAAAACCTTGCGTCCACGATTACCCTCACCCAACCTCTCCCAGAGGGAGAGGGCTTCAGAAGCGTTTGATTTTCTTTGTTGTAGCTCCTTCTCCCTCTGGGAGAAGGCGGGGGATGAGGGCAAAAGCGCATGATTTTATCTAAACTTCAAGATTGTAAAACGAATACTTTCACTTCTCCAAAACAAGGCAGCATACTGCCTTGCTAGAATCAAAGTATTCAAAATACAGTAAAAACGGTATCAGATAAAAACTCATGCAAAAATGAAAAGGCTTCATCTCGCAAGAGATGAAGCCACTTTTTTATTATTCGCATTTCCTGCAAATACTAGTCTTTCTGCGAAGAAACTTTCTTGCCGACAAAGCGCAAGCCTGCTGACTCCATATCGCTATGCACCGCAGATTCAGCCGCTTTGTTGAAGTTCACTGCATATGGAACATTCGCAACGGGTTGGTAGGAAATTTCTACTTCCACGTAGCGATTTGGTGCTGTGCCTTGCAAAATCACGTTGCCAGCAGCTTTTACAAATACTTTCGCAAAGTTGCCATCTTGGGTGCGCACTGCCATCACAAAACCACGATTTGCTGTGTTGAAATTGATAAGCTGCTCGGTTGTGCCAACGTTCAGTTGGGTATCAAAAACTTGATTCAAGCTGTCAATTGAAGTATACACATTGCTCGACACTATCGTTCTGCGACCACCGCTATTTGCAAATGCTGTGTATGAAGTCGCATTTGGTGAACCAATATCAAACGATGCTTGCCCAGCAGTATTCGGGCGAGTATCCAAGCCTAAATCCCAAAGGCGAGCATCTGCCACTTGGCGATTTGTTGCCACGCCACCTTGGAACGACAAGCCGCTCCCAAAGCTAGAGTTTGACTCATACAACCGCACTGCGCCGCCTGTACCGCTCATACGAACACGTGTTGCGGGCGACCACATAATAGTGCGCTCTGGGCTAACGGTGTCTCTGGTGCGGGCTTGTACACGGAAGGTATAGACGCGCCCAGCCACTAAGCCGCCAATATCAACGATGCTGTTTGTCGGTGTGCCAGTAGCAACCACGCTTCCGGTCGAGGAAAGCACCGTAACACGGTAGCCCGTAACGGTCGCAGCAGTAACAGTCGCGCCCGTAACAGCCGTCCAGCGAAGGCGAACCGTCGTATCATCAACAGAAGTAGCTTGCAAGCCGCTTACAGCAGGTGGAACGACGATAGGTGTTGTACCGCCGCCGCCTGTACCGGTGCCTGTACCGCCGCCAGCGGGGTTTTCACACGATACAAGTGCAAAAGCAACAAGGCACGCACAGGCAAGTGCAGAGAAAAAACGAGAAAACTTCATGGTAAGTTGTTCCTTATATGGTAAATAAAAGAAAAAGAATTGTGAGCAAAGTATTTATGAGCAAAGTATTTATGAGCAAATAATCGTGGCAATCGAACGCGACACATCAGGAACGCGCCTTAGCACTTTTGTGGAGACGATAAACCAATAAAAAAAGTTTAATTCCCAGAAATCAATTAGGAAAGCTCAAAAATTACATGGATAAACTTCAACAATAAACTTTATTCCGATTACAGTACAGGTCTGTCATGCCCGTGCAAACGGGCATCCAGAACCCGCATGATTGCTAGATTCCCGCCTTCGCGGGAATGACACACAACATTATTCGGAATAAAGTCTAACATTTATTAGTGGCACAGACATTCCTGTCTGTGCGTGTTGGTGCGGGCTTCAGGCGACGACCACAGACAAGAATGTCTGTGCCACTACTGACTTGAACCACGTACTTTTTACCATTCCTTATCAAAAATCAATTCTCAGAAATCAATTCTCAAAAATCCACTGTTGCGAGAACTGACGCATAGACATCGTCGGCATCTTCGCGCGACATGATTTTGCGCCCAGTGAAGGTCATATCGGACAAGGTGAGTTCGTAGAAATTGCCGAAGGAGGAGCGGAAAAATGCCACGCGGTTCAGTGTTGCGCCGTTGTCGGTGGTGTAGCGATAGATACAAAAGCGTTTTGTGCCGACCTGCACTTCTTCTACCTCGCCCAAACGCTTGATACTGCGCATTCTATACTGCCGTTTTTGTTCGGCAATTTTCGCAATACCCAGCAAACCATCTTTTTGATACACTTGGTCGAAATTTTCTTCTTTCCGCACCACCGAATACACCAAACTCGCAGTGTAGGCGGCATTGACGGCAACGCTAAAGACTTGGGGCGGGAGATTTGTTTCTAAATTTATCAGCGACCACTCGGCGGGCAGGAGCGACACCATATCGCCTGTTTCGGAGCGCACTACTTCGTCCGACATAGCAACGACGGGCTTGCTGGCGAATTGACGCAGAGGAGCTTTTTGCGGCTGTTGTTGTTGCTGTTGTTGTGTTTGTGCGGCTTTCGAGGTTTCTTGCTTTTGAATGACGACAATACATCCCGTCAGCACGAAGGACAAAAGGAAAATTGAGGGGCGATGCAGCACACACCGAATGCCAACAGCGCATTGTAGGCGCGGCAGAGTCTCAAGAGGTGAGCGAAACGACGAAAAAACACGTATGAAATCAGCAAACATGAATCAACAAGCAAAGCGGTGATGGAAGTGCGGAGATATGAAAAGTACGCGCAATCGTAAGGTGTTAGAGTGCCGCACAATTCTCGGCACGAAAATACGACTAATTTTCATACTTCTGGCAATACTTTTTCGCTTGCGTCGTGTTTCTTGCGCTCGTTCAGGGCAGGACTATCAGAGCATGACTACTGGCGCGGATGAAAATATATTTTCTCTCCTGCTTCAATTTTTACCTGCAAGATATTCTCTCGTGGCACAAGCGGACACGAGTATTCTTCGTTGTAATTGCAGTAGGGATTGTAAGCGCGGTTGAAGTCCAGCAGCATCGTTGCCGCGCCAAGCGGAATCCCTTCGACGTATCGCCCTGGACGGTAGGTGTCGGTGCCGTTAGTCGCGTCTTTGAAGGGAATAAAATAACCTTGCTGCATTTTCCCTTCAATTCCCGTGTAGCGATAGACCGCCAACGCGCATGAATCCTTGCCAATGGCAAAAAAAGCACGTCCAGAGCGCAGCATGGAGCGGAGTTCGTTGTCGCTGGTCTGCATTTGTACGGTGTCGGGCTTGGGGGCAAGCTCCAAACGCGCAACTACGCAGAGCTTCTGGCTTGGCGCGAAATAACTAAGTCCTTGAAATAATTCTTTATCTTTCGCAGGAAGCGGCGAGGTGTCGCCTTCGCGCCAAAATCTATCTTTGGCTGTGCGCTCGGCGAGAATGCTGTCTGCTTGGAAGTATTGATTTCGTGCGCTGTGTGCGGTATTTCCTTCATTTTTCTTGCAGGCAGAGCTGCCGAGCAAAAGAATGAAAAATGCACCGAGCAGAAAGCAATACTTCCGCAATAATTCAGTTGTGTGCATAGTTTTAAATTTTTGAAGAGAAAAATCCTTTTCAATGTGCCTCAAAGCAAGTCTCTGTCAGGGTTGCAAGCCTATTTTTTCATTTTTGCACTTTATATGCTCTTCGCCTACAAGCCAGATGCAATCTGGCTTGTAGGCGTTTTTTCTTTCAAGGGCAGTGGATTGTATTTTTTCGCTTTTAATTGTCATCCTGCACAAACATCGTCAGTGCCGCAGCAATACCCATCGAAACGCCGCCCAAGAGCAGCGCATAGACGGCTTGGTTGCCAAACATACTTTTCATAAAAAAGCCCAAAATTCCTGCGGCAGTGATTTGCGGAATCACGATGAAAAAATTGAAAATTCCCATATACATTCCCATCTTCTGCGCTGGCAAGGCACCTGCAAGCATGGCGTAGGGCATGGATAAAATACTTGCCCACGCAAAGCCCACACCCAGCATAGAAACAAGCAGCATCGTTGGGCTTGTCACAACAAAAATAGACGCTAACCCAACGCCGCCCGCCACGAGCGCAATCGCATGAACGGCTTTGCGACTGGTTTTTGCGGCAATAAGGGGAATGATAAAGGCAAAAATTGCAGCAGCACCATTGTACACCGCGAAACACACGCCAACCCAGTCTGCACCTGCGTTGTAGGCGGCAGAGCTGGTGTCGCTTGTGCCGTAGATGCGCGTTGTAACGGCAGCAGTGGTGTAAATCCACATCGAAAAGAGCGCAAACCACGAGAAAAACTGCACCACCGCAAGCTGGAGCATTGTTTTGGGCATTTGGAAAAGATTTTCCCAAATTTCCTTCGCACCATGCAGCAAGCCGCTCTGCGCCTCGCGTTCACGCTCGAAAGCTGCCAAATCTTCGGGCGGATATTCTTTCGTTGTGGCAACGGTCCAAACGACCGCACCCAAAAACGCCGCCGCGCCCAGATAAAACGACCACACCACCGAGGGCGGAATCGCGCCTTTCGGGGCAGTATTGCTCACGCCGAACCAATTTGTGAGCATATACGGCAAAGCAGAAGC
Source organism: Candidatus Kapaibacterium sp. (assembly GCA_004292595.1). Lineage (GTDB taxonomy): Bacteria > Bacteroidota > Ignavibacteria > Kapaibacteriales > UBA4661 > PH2015. The sequence goes on from RDXM01000184.1 coordinate 8,511, forward strand.
CACGACCGCGCCCGTGCCAATGAAAAAGCTCTGCACCGCAAAGCCCGTTGTACGCTGCTCGGCAGGGAGCATATCCGCCACAAGTGCGCGAAATGGCTCCATGGAGACATTGATAGACGCATCCATGAGCCAGAGCAAGCCTGCGGCAATCCAGAGCGTGGGAGAATTTGGCATGGCAATGAGCGCGAGCGAGGCGAGAATTGCTCCCACAAGGAAATACGGTCGCCGCCGTCCCAAGCTGCCCCAGGTGCGGTCGCTCATGTAGCCGATGATTGGCTGCACGAGCAAGCCCGTTGTTGGTGCGGCAATCCAGAGAATCGGGATTTCATCGGGGTTTGCGCCAAGGGTCTCGAAAATGCGGCTGACATTTGCGTTTTGAAGTGCGAAGCCGAATTGAATGCCCAAAAATCCAAAACTCATGTTCCAGATTTGCCAAAAATTTAAGCGTGGTTTCATGCGGTGCGTAGGTGTGTTTGTACGAGAAAGCGTTATTGATTCAATGCCACAATATAGCAATTATTGAGAACAAATGGAGAACAACAAGTAAACCTTCTCGGTGTTTTCCTTGTCGAATAAGACTTGCGCTGCACAACATCTATTTCTTGAACAAAACTGAGTAAAAATGGAGTAGAGGTAAGTCTGGTACGCTATTTGCATATATTTCCATACAAGAACAAAAGTGCTGTATTTGTCTCACTTTTGAGATAGTACGGCAGTCATAGTTACGACAATTTACGTTTATCCGACCTTGCTTTAGCAAAAGGTGAAATTATGCGGTTATCAACTTTTCTTTCGCGGAATGATATGGCAGACTCCATAGTAGGACGTTGTGTGGTTTTCGTTGTTATCGTGGTAAGCGCATTCAGTGTGCGTGAGGCGCACGCGGAATCGTGGTTACGCGAAACCTTTCGGACTTGCCCTGACAATCAAAACGTTTCCTTAATTCCTTCTAATACGAATGTGGTAACGATTGACGAGGAAAACGCTATGATTCGTGTGGTAAATAACGCCACTGGAAAGCCGATTGTTACGGTTTTTCGGATTTATACTGGACGCGGCGGCGTGGAATACTACGCGAATCAGCGCACGGTTGGCAGCGGAAACGAATGTACGTTTCGCGCCAGAACACGCTTTTACTCTATGGTAACCGACACCGCCAACGTCAGTAAATGGGTAGATATTACCTTTCAAATGCTCCCAAAGCTCAAAGTGTCCGATTTTTATGGCAAACGCGGACCCAAGCTGCCATTTGATGTTGCAAGCGTGATGAGTGCTACGCAAGAGCATAGTTCGGCAGGCGACGGCATGGCAATTCACTACGGCATTCCAAACTTTGGAAGCCGCATCTTTGCTCGCTTGATGCCGCAATGCGGCGAGGGTAAAAAAGAGAATCTTCCCGAATACGAGAATATTTTTGAGAAAGCAGAATTTTCGCTTATTGAACTTCTCTGGAGCAGCGAAGAAAATAAATTTGAAATTGATGTAAAAAAATAATGCCTCGAATCCTTGCCCTATTTTGCTGTGCCAGCTTCAGAAAAATAGATGAGCAAAAAAATAGATGAGCAGAAAAAGAAAATTTCGTATCACACCCAGCCGAATGCACGATTGTACGCGCTTGTTTGAAGAGAAGCGCAGAGACGTGCATTCGGCTTTTTTTGTTGGGTATTGTGCGCTGAGTATTGTGCAAATATGGACGTAATTTTTTGTCATTCTTTTCGGCAGATTAACAACTTTCTGTGTGTGGAAATGCCGCGCCTTGCGTATCTTTGCTTGTTTATGCGCATCGTAAACAAACTCTCCTTCGCATTACCCAGAAAATGTAGAGTTATCAGGGTTTCGTCGTCTTTTTACTTTTGAAATTTTTCTTTGAAACATTCCTTTTTTGTCAGGTATTATGTACAATTTCTTTGTTCAAAACTCGTTGTATGTTGTTCTTGTTATAGCACTTACTGTTTGGGCTGGTATCGCCTTCTATCTCCTACGTTTAGAAAAAAATGTGAGCAAGCTCCAAGAATCGTGGGAACAAGAACATTCCTCACGGTCTGGTAGAGTCTAGCGTTCCTTGCAGTTCCAATAATGTTCTTGATGGAAACAACGCCAAGCAAGAGAAACTTTTTCTGCGCATTGCCGTAAGAGTTTATTCAAGCAATGCCGCACCCAAGTAATTATCGCGCATTCAAGCAATTTGTCTTGAAACAGATTGCATTCAAGCACATCGCATTTATTCTCGAAAACCGAGTAGGTATGAGAAGTATTTTCCGCCGTGTATCGAACAGCTTTTCAACGCATAAACACGCCTCCGCTATGATAGTTGGGGTGGTGTCGGCTGCGCTCATGACGCTTGTTGATAGCTTGTTTCTCACGAGCGAATCTTCGATGCTGCATGGTGTTTCGCTTGGCTTTACGTCGGTGTTGAAGTTGGCGATTGCAGCCAGTTTTGGCGGAATGTTTGCAACGATGTATCCAATTCGTCCGCAAACCGATGAGCTTGAAGAGCGCACTATTACCAGCCTCCTTGCAAAAGAATCACCGTTTCAGCTGTTGCAGCAAGGTGGGATGTTTATTCTGGTTTCGTCGGTTGCCACGATTGCTGGAGCAACGCTCTTCAGCCAAACACATAATCTCAATAGCAATAGTGCGCTGCTGCGTTTTGTCTCCTCAATAGGCGCACTCGCCTTTGTCGCGCTGGTGGTGCGGCAGCTGCAATGGTTGGATGCGCTCATTCAAATTCGCCGCACAACCTTCACTTCGCGCTTTCGCATTATCGCTATGGTTGTGGCTGCCGCGCTTGTGGTAATGCAGGTGTTTTCGGTTGTTTCGCATATTGATACGACGCTGATTCTCGGTGTGATGCTTGTTGGCTTGGGAATGCTGCTTTTCATCGCAACGGCACGTATTTCGTGGATTTCCAGCTTCAGCAAAGACCAAAAATGGAAAGCCTTCGGCGTAGCATGTATCACGATGATTGCCTCAATTTGGCTGAGTTCCAGCCTAGAAAGCAGCAATCAAATTATCGGCTTTTTGGAAAAGCTATTGCCTGGCGCACGAAACTTCGCAATGTTCTCCTCAATTTTATCTGCGCTGCTGTTCTTGCGCATTTCTTTTTCCATTGGCATTGCTTTGCCGACAGCAGGAATCATTGACCGTAAAATTAATGAAGTGCGCTCGCTGGCGTATTTGAGCCGGACTATCTCGCAGGTCTATGATTTGGAGCGGCTTTTGGGGATTGTAACAACGATGATACGCGATGTCTGCGGTGCAACCTCGTCGTGGGTGGAATTGGAAGACAGCGAAACCCGCACCATGTCTATTGCGGCGCAGTTAAAAATTTCTCAACAAGAACTCCAAGTGCTGTACAAAGATGGTATTTTGCGGAGTATTCTTGCCCAGCAAGGCACACAAGCACTCCACTTCGAGGCATTGGACGAAGAACCAGCCTTTGTGCCGATTTATCCCTACACCATAGACTTTGCGCAGTCGTTTATCGCTGTGCCGCTCATGCTGGATAATCGCCGCATCGGGACGCTTTTTGCAGCGCACCGCGATAAGTTCATTTTCGAGACCGAAGATATTTCCTTGCTTTCGGCTTTTGCAAATAACATCAGTATTGCGATTGAAAACGTGCGCTTGTTTGAAAATTCCCTTGAACAAGAGCGATTCAAACGCGAAATGCTGCTTGCCCGCGAAATGCAGCACAAGCTCCTTCCCAAACAACTACCGCAGATTCAAGGCTTCGATATTGCTGCCTACGCCTCGCCCGCGCTGGAAGTCGGTGGTGATTACTATGATTGCGTAAAACTCGGAAATGGTCTTGATTGCTTGATTATTGGCGATGTTTCGGGCAAAGGTATTTCGGCTGCATTTTACATGGCAGAATTAAAAGGCGTTGTGCTGGCAGTCGCACCAGAAAGCTCGTCGCCGAAAAACCTGCTTTGCCGCATCAATTCTGCGCTCAAGGGCAGCATGGAAAAAGGCACGTACATTGCCATAACTGCCGTTTCGCTTTGCCCCGACACAAACGAAATTGTGATTGCCCGCGCTGGACACACGCCCGTTGCCCTGACGCATAACGCCGAAACGAGTTTGCACACACCAAAAGGAATCGGCGTGGCACTGGTGGCACGGGAAATCTTTGAGCCAGCATTGGAAGAAATGAAAGTTACGTTGCAGAAAGATGATATTTGCTTGCTCTTCACCGATGGCGTGAACGAAGCAGTAAATGCCGAGCAGGATGAATTTGGCACAGAACCACTGTATGCTGTTTTGCAACAGAAAAACCCTGAAGCCCGCTTCATTGTTGGAGAAATTGTCCGTCGCGTGTCGGAATTTTCCGAAGGTTTGCCGCAGCACGACGACATGACCATTATTGCGGTTGTGGCTCAAAACCAGTCTCCTACGCCCCTTGCCAAGCCTTTACCACAAAACACTACGCCACATCCACTTCCAGAAACAATGTTTCACTGAAGCCGCGTTTCATTGAAACCACAACTGTAAAGAGCAAAACACCCATATCGTTACAAAATATCTAGGTTTTCATGGATATTTCTCATAATTTTGCCAACGTTTTTTTGTACCACCCCAATACTTCCACATAATGAATCGCAGAATGAATCGCAGTCTGTTTATGCCTGTCTCCCAAAAGCTCTCCATAATAGCTTTTGCAGTGCTGTTCAGCTTTTTGGGAATATGTACGGCATCGGCACAAGACGACAAATTAAATCAGTTTTCGTTTGAAGATGTACCGACCGAAGACGTGCGTCCGCCATACTTTGCCGTTGCGGGTGGTTTTACAACAACGTGGCTTTTCACCAATTTGACTGACCTCAACGGCTTTACCAATGGCATTGTTGGTGGGAATTACACCTCTCCGCTCTTGATGTTTGGCGGTGAAGGCTTTGCTGCGATTGGCTTTATTCCGAATCTCCGCGTAGGAATTATGGGCGCAACGAGTTTTAATCTCTTGCAAAATGAAGCAAAAACACGGCGCACAGAATTTACCTTGAGTTTGACGGGAATTGGCATTGATTACGCAATTACGCCCGTCAAAGGCTTTTCGATTATTCCGGGCGTGGTGGGCGGTCTTGGCGTATCGAACATCGAAATCACACAGACAAGCGGAAGCCAGGCATTTACGCAAATCACAACGCCAAGCGCGACCAACTATATGCGCCGTTTGCGCTCGAATTTTACCTACGTGCAACCGCGCTTGAACATTGAATACGCCTTTACATCATTCTCCATGTTGCGCGTAAATGCAGGCTACAATCTCTCCTTCATGGGCGATTGGCAAGCCGATAACGCCGCGCCAGTAACGGGCGTTCCAGCAGGAATTAACGCCACAGGATTAAGTATCCAAGCAGGGTTATTCGTCGGTTTGTTCAATAACTAAGCCGCCGCGAAAGGGGCCCATAGCTCAATGGTTAGAGCAGCGGACTCATAATCCGTTGGTTGGGGGTTCAAGTCCCTCTGGGCCCACATAAAAACCGCAAAAGCCGCTTCATTGCTGAAGCGGCTTTTTTGTTGTCCTTTTCCTGTCCTAAACTTTCTTACGGCTCTATTCCTTTCACAACAAAATTATCCCAAAAACTTCGTGCGAGTGCATATAAACGTTCTCCTTCCTCGCGGTCGCGTGGAATACGCACCAAATCTACTTTCGTTCCCTGCAAAATACAAATCATCGCTTCGTTCAAGTTCAAAAGGTGCATGGTGTATTGGCATTGCACCTCGGCGCACGCCAGTTTCTTCCGTGAAAAGTACGACGAGATTTTTAGTTCCATGAGTATTGGCTTTGCCAGTTCATCGTTTATAGCAAAGCCGTCGGGTGTGCAGTAGTGGGGTTCGGGTGTGCTGTAACTGGTTCGATGCTGTATGTAAATACCGGTGTTACGTTGGCAATAGTATTTTTGCAAATGGTATTCTGAGGTGCGCCCCATCCTTCGGACAGCAAAATGATGAATTATCGGTGTAGTTGGAGAGTGGCGGGGTTCCCCGCCGCGAAAAACACCGATGCTGGTGTCCCATACTTCAGGGCTGTGTTCAAAGCGATGAAGATAGAGGCATTCGTATTTTACCGACCGCCAGAGGCGTTCAAGAAAGACATTGTCAATGGCTCTGCCTTTGCCGTCCATACTGATAGCAATGTCATTCTCAAGCAAAATGCTGGTAAACTGCGGGCTGGTGAACTGACTTCCTTGATCGCTGTTGAAGATTTCAGGCGTTCCATACCGCTCTAATGCTTCGTTGAGAGCCTCTCTGCAGAAGCTGACATCCATCGTGTTGGAAAGCCGCCATGAGAGAACATACCGACTGTACCAATCCATCACTGCCACCAGATACAAGAATCCTCGTTCCATCAGCAGATACGGGTACATGGAATGCTCCTTGTTCGGAATGCTTGTGCGTGGCTTTTGATAGATGGCTTCTATGCCCATCAAGCGCATCCGTCGACGCACACGTTTGTCATTGACCCGTATGCCCCTGAAGTTCCAAATGGGCTGCCATGCGACGATAGCCGTAGAACGGCGTTGCAAGGTATTGTATTGCTCGTCTATTAAACGCATCAACGCAAGGTTCTCCGCGCTTTCTGGTACTGCCTCGTAGTAATATCCGCTCCGCGACATCGCCAAAAGCTCACATTGACGGACAATACTCAATTCAGGATGCTCTGGCTCTATCAGAAGCCGTCGACTCTCGACCGACCGTTCGGCAAGCCCAGCTTTTTTTTTACCCATTCGACTTCCATCTGCAACTGACCAATACGGGCATAGAGTTCTTGCTCACGGGCTGCGGCTTCTTCTGAGTGCCGTTGCAGTGCCTGCGTATCAAATACGCTTGCCGCTCCCTCGCTCAAATGTTTTTTCCACGTGCTGATTTGATGCGCTTGCAGACGATATTCTTGCCTGAGTTACGCCAACGTCTTTTGTTCACGAAGAGCATCCAAAGCGACTTTCGCTTTGAATTCTGCGCTATGATTCATTCGCTTTTTTGCCATCGTTGTACTCCTTTTTTTTCGGCTAATATACAGCTTACGAGCTTTCAGGATTCAACCACGAATCATTGAAAGGTAATCGCTATGCTTCTTCCGGTATGCTTTCCATTATTTGATGCCTTCCGCCCAGTCTTTACGCGGTCTCGGACGCATCAACTTGTTTGTGGGATTCTCGTCGGCATGATGCTTGCCGTCGGCGATGTTACCATGACGAATGTGTATCTTTCCCTGATGACCTACGCGCCTGATACTCTCAAGCGTTACTGGTCATTGGAACAAGTTCTGCGCCGCCGCCAATGGCAGGTCGAAGACCTCATCGCAGCATTTGTTTCCTTCTTACTCAGCAATGTTGTTCATGGGCGTTTTTGCTTTATTGCCGATGGAACACATACCACCACGCAAGGGAAAAAGCAGGAAGCACGAGGCTTCCGACCGAATCCTCACTACCGCAAGGGCTACCAAAATCAATCAAAATTTCTTGCCGGTAATGATATTCTTTCCTTGTCTTTGCTCATGGATGAAGCCACAGAAAGCGGGCGGATTCAGCGTTTTTGCTTTGCTCTCGGCGGTGTACTCTTGCGGGCAGCCAATAAGCGAACCCGCGAAATCCCGACCTTCATTCGGCTTATCAAGCGTATTGTTCCCAAAGGCTCGGTCATTCTCTTTGACCGCAAGGGAAACGATGCCAAGACCATCAATGCGCTCGCAGACGACTATTGCTACATCACGCGCTTGAATGCTAATGCGGTCTTTTACCGCGATAGTAAATGCAAAGAGAAATTCGACATCAAGGAGCAGGCTCTAGCGGTCGAAAAACGCAAACAAGACAAGGTGTATCGCTCCCATCATATCTGCTATCGGCGCGGAGTAAAAAAGCCCGTCTTGGTCGTGGCGGAGTGGTTTTACAACCGCCCCAAACGCCGTTGGCGCATTGTCTATTATCTCTGCACCAGCACCGAACTCAAGCCAGAGCGCGTTATCGAAGAATACACCCTTCGGCGCTCCATTGAAACCACGCATAGCGACAGTAAACTCTTCACCGGATTTGAGGATTGCCGCTTGCATTCCAAAGAAAGCATTGAAGCCTGGTGCTGTTTGTCGCGTATCGCAACAGGCATCCTTGAGTATCTCCGATGGCGTTTAGCCCATTCCACTGCGTATGAGCATTCGACCGATGCTGTTCTTGATGCCGTGAAAATGCATTGGTATCATCCGCATCAACTTACAAGAGGCTTGGTCTGCGCTTTCCTGCGCCATTCCTTGCTCGCAACGCTGATAAACCCAAAAAATTCCGAAGCGGGCTTCTTCTGTAATCAACCATTGGAGACGCTTTCGCCTTGAAAAAAACTGTCAAAAAATTCCCAACTTATTCCCCTTCGGGTTATAGAATCGTCATGTTTTTTGAAACATTTGGTTGATTTTTCAATCAGTTACAGGGAGTAATTATGACGAAAATATCGCCCGAAAGGGAATAAATTGATATAATCTCCGTGTTGTAATATTCAAATCTGCACGTAGGGGAGAAATTTTACAACTCACTACGCACAATCAAACCAAAAAATCGCACTACTCAACAGTCCTCAATACAAGTAATGGTAAGGCATTCAGAGGATTACAAAGCCGTAGGGTACTTTTAGGATGCAAAGAAACATCATCCTAGCAAGCCATGAATAACTGACCAATATTGTTTGCTTGTTTATACACGTTCTAGGATGGTTTATGATGAAAAAAAAAGTATCCTACGAAGCTAAGTACACGACAAAATTTTGAACGCCTGACGTAATTCGTCTTGGGCTTGTTGGGAATGCAGATTCAATGCCGCTTTGCGGAGAAAATCAAGTCCTCGTCGGAAGGTACTTTTGGCTTTTCGTCC
>RDXM01000185.1 GCA_004292595.1 Candidatus Kapaibacterium sp.
AATGGTATGCCGAAATCCGTTATTCGACAAGCCGCTTAAAGTTGTTGAACAATGAAGTATCGGGGTTCATCTGTTTTTTGATTTATGCAACAAAGCCGTTGCGAAGAATTAAAACAGTCAAATAACAAGGATGAACAGGTACACGGCAAGAGCTAGGTAAGTATTTACATATCAAGCTGATATGCACAACTTGATATTTGCTGATATTTTCTTGATGCACCGCCGCGAAGATACAAAAAATTTTAAGATAATCTTAGCACGAATTTGAGCAAATCTGAGCAATGTGGAAAGAAAATGCTTCACCGACCTTGAACATAAAAAAGCCTACAAACTAGGTTGTATCTGGCTTATAGGCTTTATTGTTGAAAAGTGCAAAATCCGAAAAACAGGGCTTGGAAGCAGGCTGTATCTGGTGTTTAGCCTTGTCAAAAAGAAATGAAATGGCGTAAAGTTTTACCAATTTTCTGGTTTCGATTCCCGCGTCATTAGCTCGTGCATGGCTTGCTGGGCGGGTTTATGCTCGAACAAAACTTCATAAACTTTTTGCACAATCGGCATTTCTACGCCAATTTTTTTGCTGAGAACATACACCGACTCCGACGAGAACACGCCCTCCGCGACTTGCTGCGTCTCGCGGCGAATCTGCTCCAGCGTTTTTCCTTTGGCAATCTGCTCGCCTACCGAACGATTACGTGAATGCTTGCTTGCGCAGGTAACAACGAGGTCGCCGAGCCCCGACAAGCCCGAAAACGTGAGCGGCTGCGCACCCAGAGCCACACCCAAGCGCGTAATTTCCGCCAAACCGCGTGTAATGAGGGCAGCTTTCGTGTTATCGCCCAAGCCCAAACCATCGACAATTCCCGCCGAAATCGCAATGACATTTTTCACTGAGCCACCCAGTTCCGCGCCAACAACATCGCTTGAATGATACACGCGAAACGTGGGGCGCGTAAAAGCGCGTTGTACCATTTTCGCAATATCTTCGCTCTCGGAAGCCGCAAGCACCGTCGTCGGTAATTCGCGGGCAACTTCTTCTGCGTGACTGGGACCTGTCAGCGAGGCAAAATAGTCGTTCGGAACGCCTGCAACATGGCGTAAAATCTCGGAGACGCGCAAGAGCGTTCCGCGCTCAATTCCTTTAGAAACGCTCACCACAACTTTATTTTTGACGTTAAAATCAAACTCCTCAAAGGCGGGGCGAATGTACTGCGTCGGAATGGCAACCAGCACCAAATCTGCATCGGCGGTCTCTTCAACCGAATGCGTGAGGTGCATAGATTCGGGAATAATCACACCCGGCAAATACGCAGAATTGATGCGCGAGCGGCGCATTTGCGCAATCGTGTCTTGGCTGCGCGCCCAGAGCGTTACGTCGTGGTCATTCGCCGATACAACAAGAGCCAGTGCTGTTCCCCAGCCACCGGCTCCTAAAACGGAAATTTTCATAATTGCAAAAAGATTGTCTGCAAAAGATTACTCGCAAAAGATTACTTTTTCTTGATGATATTTGCTAAACGCAAATTTTCAAACTTACTTTCATTGCCCGCCAGCAATCGCTCAATGTTCTGCCGGTGCGCATAAATCACCATCAAACTCAAGCCGACCAAAAGCAGCACAATCGTGTGATAGCCTTCGATGTTGATATGAAAAATATTGAAGCGTATAAACATTGTTATTGGCAATGCCATTGCTGCTAAAATTGAACCAAGCGAAATATAGCCCGAAATACCGACCGTGATAATGAACACGCCCAGAATAACAGCCACTTCGACGGGTGCAACGCCCAGCAACATTCCCGCCGCAGTATTGATGCCCTTTCCGCCCTTGAAACCCACCCACGGCGACCAAATATGCCCCATCACGGCGGAGATGCCGCAAATCACGCGCACGAGCGTCATGTCTTGGAACGGCGTGTAATTGGGGAAAGGAATCACTTCGCCCTGAAAGAAATAGGCAATCACGGTCACGGCGAGAACACCTTTCAAAATATCCAAAAGTTGGACAACAATGCCCCATTTCGTGCCCAAGACGCGAAAGGCATTGGTGCTGCCCATATTGCCGCTTCCGCGCTCACGAATATCGAAGCCAAAAAAACGGCGACTAATGATGACTGCCGATGGAAATGAACCGGCAAAAAAGCTCAAAATTGCCACGAGAATGAGGCGAATAATCGGGTCCATAGCATGAAAGAATGAGGTATCAAAGAAGGAAATGTGAAGTTCACAAAGCTGCTTCAAAACTGGCGTTGAGGATATTTACTTCGCAGCCGCATCTATTTCGGCTTGCACATAGTCTTTCGGAAAATCGCCGCGCAAAAAGGCTTCTGCCTCCAGCACATCGCCTTTGCTGCCAATAAAAAGCGGTGACCGCCCATGCACAGCATCAGGGCGAACATCCAAGATGCGATGCTCACCGTCAGTGGCGCGTCCTCCAGCTTGCTCAACAATCATGGCAAGCGGATTGCATTCGTACATCAGGCGCAGTTTCCCTCTGGGATTGCTTTTGTCGGCGGGATACATAAAAATACCGCCATACATCAAGGTTCGGTGCAAGTCCGCAATACTCGTCCCCACGTAACGGAGCGAGTACGGACGGCGTTTGTCGGCAGACGGCGTTTTCAAATACTCAATATATTTTTTCAAATTATCATCCCACTTCGAGGAATTTCCTTCGTTCACGCTGTAATACTTCCCACGATTCGGAATTTGAATTTTTTCCTCACTCAGCATAAATTCGCCAATAGTGGGGTCGTAGGTGAAAATATCCACGCCATTGCCCGTTGTATAGACAAGCTGCGTCGAGCTTCCATAGCAAACATAGCCCGCCGCTACTTGGCGTGCGCCTGGTTGCAAGACATCATCCAGCGTACCGTCGCCGACGTAATCAGGCGTTACGCGGTGGTAAATGGAGAAAATTGTTCCGATTGTTACGTTTACATCAATGTTAGAGGAGCCGTCGAGCGGGTCGAAGAGCAGAACATACTTGCCGCGAGCGTATTCGGGCGGAATTGGAATTAACTCTTCAGATTCTTCCGATGCCATGATGCACAAATGCCCGCCGTGGTCCATTGCGCGAAAAATGGTGTCATGTGCGATTTGGTCAAGTTTTTTTACCTGCTCGCCGTGAACATTCGTGCCGTCGGTAATGCCCAAAACGTCGTTCAGTCCAGCACGGCGCACATCGCGGGAGATAAGGCGAATTGCCAAGAGCATATCGCGCATCAGGCGTGAGAAATCGCCCGTCGCGCCGCGTGCGAGGTGTTCTTCTTCGGCAATATGACGTTCAATTGTTACCAATTTGCTGACGCGCATTCTCATAGAATTCCTCCTAGAATCAAAGTGAGCGAGGTTGTTAATGTATTGATGGTGCAAGCACACGCGACCATTTTTGTGAAGGCTTAATATAGCGTTTATGCGGGATTTCACCACAAAAAAAACATTCTTGTCCAAAAAATATTCGCTTTAAGCGAATATCGTATGTTCATGCAGCTTGGAGAGCAGAAGAGCGCAAAAAGCGGAAAGGCTCGCCCAGTAGCAATGACAGCATTGCGCGGTGGGCGAGCCTTTCTTGCCGAAATATGTATCGAAAATATATACTAAAAATGGGTAAAAATTGCATATTGAAAAGTGGAGGAGTTGAGATGTAGTCCACCTTTGAGGTGGACTACATCTGAAGCAACAAACTTTTTTCAGTATATCGAAAGAATGACACCAGCGAAGCCGCCATATTCATACTACCCAAGCGGAACAGTAATTCTGACGGTTGTGCTGGTTCCAGGTATGCTTGTAATAGTGAACGTACCGCCATGAAGCTCTAAAATACGCTTAACGAGCGTAAGACCGAAGCCGCCACCTTGCTGCTCGCGGACTTCACGGTTAAATTGCATAAAGACACCAATTTGTGCAATCTGGTCTTTGGTCATGCCCAAGCCTTGGTCTTCCAGCGTTATTTCAAACACACGGTCGGTCGTCGTAATTTCTATCGTGATAGGCGTTCCCTCGTTGGAGAACTTACAACAATTATCTATCAGTTCTTCAATGACTTTATTTAAGAATGACTCAGAAATAGAAACCGACGGCATTGCGTCGTCAAGCGAGGATTTCCACACTAAATCTCCACCGCGATTGTGCTTTCGTGCTTGATTGATTGCCGATTCCTGTATCAATTCTTGCGAGCAGCTTGTCCGCTCGGCGCGGAGTTCGGTGGTGTCTTGCAGATTTTCAAGACTGACGTACAAAAGATAATTCTCAATCAGGCGATTTAAGCGTTTTGCTGAAATATTGATGTAGCTCACCATTTCGCGCAATTCATCTTTGGGAATTGTCGCATACTCGTCCAAGAGGATATTGGATGCCGATAAAATTGTCGAAAGCGGTGTGCGGAACTCGTGCGGGAGAACACTGGTGATTTTTGATTGAAAATCACGGATGCGTTTGTCAGCGCGGGATTCAGCGTGTTGTTTCTTTTCCAATCGCTTGCCGACTGCCGTAATAAGCTCTTGGCTCACGAATGGTTTTGTCAGAAAATCATCCGCACCAAGATTCATACCATCGCGGATATTCGCACGGTCGCTCATGGCGGTCAGAAACACAAAAGGGATGCTTGCTGTCGGTGGGTGCTGATGCAAGGCTTGAATGACTTCATAGCCGTTCATTTTCGGCATCATAATATCACAAATGATGAGGTCGGGCAAGTCTTGTTTTGCCTTGTTTACCCCCACTTCGCCGTTTTCCGCCGTAATAACTTGGTATCCTTCTTTTTCAAGAAAATACTTTATCATAAACTCGCGGAGGCTTACATCATCCTCAATGACCAAAATTCTTTTCATAACTATTGCATCAAAGTTGTAGCATTCGTAGAAATTTTCACAAAATGAGCGCAGGGAAAGTGTCAGCATCTGACACAAAACCTGAAAGTCCGACTGTTACTGCGTTCCCAGTGTTGTTGGCTAATATCAAGGCTATGAAACAATCAACATTTCAGAAGCGTTTGCGCAATGCTTGTGCGATGTTTGCGCAAAGTAATCACACTAATGAGGTTCACACAAGGTACAAAATGAATAGACAAGAGAATGTAGAAGAGAAGTTCTCTTCGAGGCAAGGGAGTGCATAGCGAAGGACAGATTGTCCGTTCAGGTGTTATGCGGTTTGTCCCGGAAATAACCCTAATTTTTTAATCGTCTCGACCAATTTCGCTTCTTCGTAGGGCTTTACCAAATACGCATCGCAATTTTCTTTGTATGCGGTTGTTACGTTGTGTTTATCTCCAAGAGCTGTTACCATCACGACTTTTGAGCGCGACAAGCCAGAGATGTTTTTCTCATGCTCCATGTCGCGGATGTGGCGTAATACTTTTTGACCGTCCATGCCTGGAACCATGATGTCAAGGAAAATCAAGTCATATGTGCGATTATTTTCTAGGGAGCGGCGAAAGGCTTCTACCGCTTCTGGACCAGTCGCTGCTACATCGCATTCGCCGTAAGAAACCAGCAAACGCGCCATTAGCTTACGCTGAAAAAAGTCATCTTCGAGAATAAGAATACGCATGGTACGTGAGAAACAAAGGTAAAGTTGAACGAAAACTATCAAAGAAAAACTTTTTGGACTGAAAAGTATTCTTTGGAGGTACAAGATACAAAAACTTGCAACAGAAAGGTAGAAGAAAATAGAGATTTTCCCAAATTTCTCTGCTTTTTCCGTGCCTTCTCACGCTTTCGCTTGACTTTTGCACAAAAATTGCGTACAATGTTGTTTGTACTGGGCAAAATACATACCATAATACCGTGCGAATGCCGCATCACGTCTTGCATTCGTCGTTCCGTTTCTTCATTACCGCTCATTCCCAAAAAGGTTATTACGTCTATGGCTGCTGCTGCTACACAATCGCTTATGCCTCCCTTTCCAGCAAATGCTACGCAAGAGCAAATCAATGAACACATTGAGCAAACGCTCCAATACTTGCTTCAAGAATGCCGAAATAATTTGCGCCAACTGAACGAAGCCTTCATCGAAAAAGCATTTCGTTTTTGCGTCAGTGCGCACTCGCTGGATTTACGCGCCTCCGGCGAGCCATATTACACGCATCCCGCCGAAGTTGCCGCCATTGTCGCCCGCGAAGTTCGCTTGGATGACGTGTCCGTCGCAGCCGCACTCCTGCACGATGTCGTTGAAGATACCGATTTTACCTTCAAAGATATTCAGGAGGAATTTGGCGAAGATGTTGCGCAAATCGTCGACGGCGTGACGAAAATTAGCGATGTGTTCAAAAGTCACGAAGTACGACAAGCCGCCAGCTACCGTAAACTCTTGCTTTCAATGGCATCGGACGTGCGCGTCATTTTGGTGAAATTCGCCGACCGCCTGCACAATATGCGCACCTTGCAATTCCTCGCCGAACACAAGCAAAAGCGCATGGCGCAAGAAACGCTCGACATCTACGCGCCCTTTGCACACCGCTTCGGGCTTGGTACAATCAAATGGGAATTGGAAGATTTATCCTTCAAATATCTCAACCGCGATGCCTACGACCAAATCAAAAGTGCGCTCAACACCAAACGCGGTGAGCGCGAAGACTACATCGAAAACTTTGCCCATCCAATAAAAAGCCGCTTGCTCGAATACGGCTTAACCTGTGATATTAGCGGGCGGGCGAAGCATTTGTACTCCATTTTCAACAAAATGCACAAGCGCGTAAAATCGCTCGACGAAATCTACGATTTGTTTGCCGTGCGCGTCATTCTCGACACCGACAATATCAACGATTGTTTTGTGGTGTATGGCATTGTGTCGGACATCTACACACCAGTACCAGAGCGGTTTAAGAACTATATTTCGGTGCCGAAAAAGAATGGTTATCAGTCCTTGCACACGACCGTGATTGGTCCCTCAGGGCGAAAAGTCGAGGTGCAAATTCGCACACGCTCCATGCACGAAATCGCTGAACGCGGTGTGGCTGCTCACTTCAAGTACAAAGAGCGCACCAACGGCAACTACAGCGAGGATAAAGAACTGGAAGAATGGGCGCAATGGGTGCGGGATATTTTCGAGAATGCTGGCGACGACGCATCAGCACAGGTGTTTGAGAGTTTCAAGCTGAATTTATTTCAAGAAGAAATCTACGTTTTCACGCCGAAAGGTGATTTGCGGATTCTCCCGAAAGGCGCGACCACCGTAGATTTCGCCTTCGATATTCACAGCAAAGTCGGCTATCACTGCATCGGCGCGAAAGTGAATGGGCGCATTGTTCCGCTCAATTATCAGCTTCAAAGCGGCGACCAAGTGGATATTCTCACCTCGAAAAATCAAACGCCAAGCAAGGACTGGGAACGCTACGTCACCACGCACAAAGCAAAAGCGGCGATTCGCAAATTTTTGAATGAAGAAAACCGCAAAAAAGTCGGCGACGGGCGCGAAATGTGGGAACGCAAGCTGAAAAAACTGGATGCTCGCGTGAACGACGACGACTTGGAAAAGCTCGCTGCCGCACTCAAATTCACGCACAAAGGCGATATGTTTGCCGCAATCGGCGACGGAACGCTGGATGTGGACGTGCTTGCGAAGCTCGCCGAAGAACGCTATCCCGCAAATCCAGCAAAATCAAAAGCCGCACAAACGCCCACAGGCAGCACCAATGCTACGCCAGAGGGCAAGGATGTATCCAGCAATGGCACGGCGACAAGCAATGGTAGTGGCGCGAACGGAATGATGGATAAATTCACCACCACCGCCCGCAATGATTCAAGCATTTCGCTGAACGGCGCGAACATTTTGTATTCCTACGCACGGTGTTGCAATCCCGTTCCGGGCGATGATATTGTTGGCATAGTAACGATTGGAAGCGGTGTAAAAATCCACCGCCGAAGCTGTAAAAATCTACAAACAATGGCAGAAACGATTGCGCCGCGCCTCGTGGAAGTGCAATGGTCGTCGCAGAACAACAGCGCAAATGGCGCGTTTCTGGCGGCAATCCGCATCACGGGCGAAGACCGAACCTCCATGCTGAACGACATCACCTCCGCGATTGCCGCCTACAACAACACCAACATTCGCGGCGTAAACATTGATTCCTTCGATTCCATCTTTGAAGGCGTTGTAACGGTCTATGTAAAAAATACCGAACACCTCGACCGATTGCTGCTGAAGTTGCGGAAAATCAAGGGTGTGCGCTCGGTGGAGCGTTTTCAGGAGTGAGACGATGCGTCAAAAACATTCTTTTGTGAAAATACTGTGTGTGTTTGTTCTGCTTGAAGCCGCGTGTTTGCTGGGTTCAACGGGTGTTCTTGTGGCGGAGGATTATTACAGTGCTGGCACAGGTCCTTGGAATACTCCTGCAACATGGCGTACAGGCTCATTTGCTGGTCCAATAGCAATGATGGCACCAGTGTCAGGTGATAATGTGACTATTGGAAATAGTGATATAATCACACTGACCGCAAATGCCGCAGCAAACAACGTTACTATCCTCAGTGGAACATTACGCTACGACAACGCAACAGCATTGACGCTAGATATAACTGGAAATCTGCGTATTGAAATGTCGGGAACGCTAACGGTGCGACAAGTGGGTTCAGGATTGCCGCATTTCCTTGTTCTACGCGGAAATGTTGTTAATAATGGAACGCTGTCATTACGCCCCGTGCCGAACTCACCTAATTTTCGTGTAACTGTTGTGTTTGCTTCGCCTTCTCTTCAAACAATTACTGGTAATCCTACGCTGACAAGGTTTTATAAGGTGTACATGAACAAAGGTTCGGTGAGCAGTGTTGTAGAAAGCACGGTCAATGTTGGTGTCGGCGACCCAGACGGCACAAATGGTTTTGATTTTTCTCAAGGAATACCCACTCCTACCCCCATTCCAGGCGGTACATGGCGACAAAGCGCAGGAACACTTACGTTTGACGATGGTTGTCCTGATACAGCTGAACAAGAACTGGAAGTTACAGGGGCAATTCATGTTGTTGGCACAGGCAATCTTATTTTTGGGCAAGCTGGCTCTGGCGCATCATTTACGCTACTAGGTGGTGCGCTCCTCTTTAATACAACAAGTTCACAGCCTTCGCGTTTTGGTTCAATGATGGGCAATAGTCTTAGATACAAGAATAATGCGAATATCAGCAACTTCACGCTCCGACAAGGCACCGTCATTGTTGCAGGGCGTTTGGCGCGGGAAAGTTTCTCATCCGTCGAAACTGACGCACTCCGCTACGAGCAAACAGGCGGAACGCTCATAGTAACAAGCATTGGAGCAATGAGCGGAGGTTTAGCCTCGTTTGAATTACCCTCAAGTTCCTCATCATTTCTCATGTCTGGTGGAACAATTCTTTTGCGCAATGCCAACGCAAGCCCGAATATACGCCGCCCCGCAGACTTTTGGCTTCCCGCGAATTCCACCATCTCCGGCGGCACCATCCAATTCGGCGACGCACAAAGCACGCCAATGCAGCAATTCAACATCAACATCCCGCAAAATCTCGCGCTGTCGAATCTCACTGTTTTTAACGGCGTAAGCCTGAATCCCTACTTGCCCTCACAAAATCTGCGTGTAGCGGGAAATATCCTCGTCAATGGCACATTCGACGGCACACGAATACACGCGGGAACAACTAGCACACTTGGCACCGCCTCATCAACACTCACCTTGCAAGGCAATAATGCTACAAACCAGATTGTGTGGGGCGTTGGGACGCTTACGCTGCATCATTGCACGATGAACAGGCAAGCGGCGGGTGCGGGCGTGGTGCAGCTTTTTCGCACAGCAACCGTGCAGGGCGTGTTCAATCTCCAAGAAACGCCTTCCCAAAGCCCGCAAATACTGGAGCTTGGACCAAGTACCGACCTCATTCTCACGAATCCCAACACCACCGCCATTCAAAACGCGGTGCCGTTTGCCACGCCCGACACGCCCGAACTCCGCGCCATTCGGACGAGCAGCACAAGCGGACGGCTCTTTCGCGCTCTCATGGCGGGTGGCATGGCGGACTACCTTTTTCCCGTGAGTTCGCTCGGCAGCGCGGCGCGTCCGCAAGCGAGCTACAACCCGCTTCGCTACGAGGCTGCGGGCGGGTCGAGTGGGCAGCTTGGTGTGCGCGTGGCGGTGGGCAGCAGCACCGCGCCGGCAACGCAAGGCGCACACCGACAGGCGCAGAGCGGCGTTACGAGTTTTGCGCGGCGATATTGGGCGGTGCAAGCAAGCAGTTTGACGGGTGCAGGGCGCATCATTGCTGCCTCGCCGAGTGATTTTGCTGGAAGCCCTGATGCCACGCGCTTCTCACGCTATCGTCCCGATGAAACTACGCCCAATAATGCGTGGTTTCTTGCCGACACACTCACACAACGCCCAGCAACCGAGACGGAAGGCGATTGGACGTGGCTTGAATCGCCGCAACGCATTTTTTATAGCCGTGCGAGCGGGAACTGGACGGATGCTGCTTCGTGGTCGTTTCTGTCGCATCGCGGAGCGCAAGTCGCAAACGGTCTTTTCCCGTCGCGCCTGACGGATTCGGTCGTTGTGGGCGGCGGCGCGAGCGGCAGAAACAATCACGTCATTGCGCTCACACGCGAGGTGAGCATTGGCGGAATACAAGTTGGAGCGGGCATACATACGACTGGCACGCTGGAATGCAGTGATGATGCGGTTCTTGGTGGCAATGTTTTTCGTTTGAATGACCGCTCAACGCTGCGCATCGGCTCGGAGCAAGGAATTGCGCCGCTTCTAAGCAACACGGGCAACATTCGCACAAACTCCGTGCGCAGCTTTTCTCCCAATGCCGAGTATGAATACATCGGCAGAACCGCGCAGGTCTTTGGCGACGCGCTGCCCAGCAGCGTGTACGCGCTCGGCATGGCAAAGCCAGTCGGAATAACGCTTACAGGCAATCGCAGCATCAGCATTGCGCAAAATCTGACGCTCACAAGCGGCGTTTTGGATATTGGCATATTTACTTTGAAAAATACATCCGCCTTGCCCAATACACCGCCACAGACCGCATCGGAACTCGCTTCGTGCAGCATCGGCGCAGGAGCGATTCTTCGTATCGGCGGCACAAGCGGCTTTGCGGACGCTTCGACGGGAACAGTGAGCAATTACGCGCTCTACAGGCTTGATGAGCAATCAACGGTGGAATGGTACGGAACCCAGCACGTGATTGAGCCAATTCCCCAAAACGCAGCATTGACGGCACTTGGAAGCGATATTCGTGCAACGGCAAACGTGTATGGAAACGTCAGCCTTCGTGCTTCGGCGTTTGTCAGTGCGTGGAATCCTGTTCTTGTGCGCGGAAGTCTCTGGGTGCGAGATTCGGTGCGCTTTGTGAATTATAGTCCGCAATTTCGCGTGCTGGGTTCTGCCTACAACAGCGCATCGTTCCTGAATCTTGGTGTGATGGATATTGGGCAGTGAAGAATTACGGGCTATCAATCGTAACATTGGCAAAGGTCAATGCGCCCACGCCGCGTGTGGTGGTAATCCACGGACCTTCATAGACTACGCAGGACGCATCGCTGCTTGCTGCATAGCATTGTTCGGGAATGTAGCTCATCGTCTTTGCTCGTTGGGATGTGGGAAATTTTACCCAAACCATATTCTTTTCCGAGCGCACCGATACTGCTGGTGTGG
This sequence comes from Candidatus Kapaibacterium sp., assembly GCA_004292595.1. Taxonomy (GTDB): domain Bacteria; phylum Bacteroidota; class Ignavibacteria; order Kapaibacteriales; family UBA4661; genus PH2015. Next base: position 11,614 of record RDXM01000185.1, read on the forward strand.
GTTTGGCATCCAACAAAAATCCATCCTGCGCTAGAGTGCGAATCTTGCCGCCAATACTTGTATCTGCGCCACAAACAAGTGCGTCGTTGCTGGCAAAGGTGAGGGCGATTTCATTGCGAGCAGCGTTTGTCCATGCGGCTTTCAGGAGACGTGGCGAAGAAATGCCGATGGTATCTGCCGAGCGATAGAGGTCGCGGGCAAGAAGCGCGGAAAGCTGCTTACCAAGCGCGATGTAGCCCGCGTTGCCGTAGTGGCAGCCGTCGTGTGCGGGAATGGGTGCCGAAGCTGCGAGTGTTTCGACGTTGGGATAGCGCGTGGTGAATTGTCGTTGCTGGTCGCGGAGTTGGTCTTGCGTGGATTGTCCGCATCCAGAGGGTCGAATCTGCACGATATAGATTTTTTGCACCGAAGGAAAATCTTGCTTCCATGCTCGGTACAAGGAATCAAATTTTTCGGTATATCCTTGCCCGATATTTGCTTCGCCCTGATACCAAATAATACCTTTCAAACGTTGCCGTACTTGCGCTGCTTGCAAGAATGCGAAACGTTGCCCATACAATGTGTTTTTATCAAGAAAACGGTCGCTTGGCAAATGCTGTTCGATAGAAACGCCGCCAATACCGCCATTGAAGAGCATAATGGGAACGGAGCTTGTTTTTATCAGTTCTTCAGCAAGAACATTTCCGACGGTATTTTCGCGGGTTGGCGGCAAGGACCAGAACGTTGTATTGTCGCTAATGGTAAATGTGCGCATATATTCTCGGTTTGCTGCTTGGTATTCTGTGCCAAAAACAACATTGGATTGCCCGGAAATGTAGTAGGCATCGCCGCAAACAAGACTATCAATACGGGTAAGCAGGGTGTCGGTAGCAGAAGTTTTGCGTACAAGCCTAATATCTATGCGGTAGTGAGCTTTTTCTGCTTGTATTTGCGCTTCAAGGCGAAACGGTGCGGTGCTGCTTGTGTCGTAGCTGAGAGCTTGCGTGAGGCGTTGCAGCAGCATCGTATTTTTGTACACACTGACAACAAGAGAATCAAAGCCCTTGCGAAGGATGCTCCCTTCTATCGGCACACGTCCGAGATTGGTGCTATCGCGCGGGTAAAACTGCTTCTGTTCGGGGAAATACCACTGGCGCGGACGGAAAATATTGCTTGAACTAGTATTGAATAAAATTTCTTCGTCGTTGATGGTGCTTGTATCTATCAAGCCCGCGATGTATTTCGGTGTTTCTCCCAAAAGGAGAGCTTTGCGGGCATCCAGATACCAATCAGGGTCTTTCAACTGATGCCGTGCCGCAGCGCGTATGGCATACATTTGCTTGAATGGTGGCATGGAAATACCTTGATTTGCTGTTCCACTTTTCCGTTCCATGATGTTATCGGTGAGGGTCAGTGTAACATCTGTCGGGCTTAATCGAAAAAAAGTAGAGCAATCCTGCACGGCATCTCGATATTTTTTTGCTGAGGTCAGTGCCAATCCGCGATAGGCAAATGCTTTTGCATTGGTGCTATCGGATTGAATCACTGCCGAGAGGGCATTGATGGAAGCCTGGACGTTATCCATGGTAAATTCTATAATGCCAAGCATGAGAACATTCAGCATTTCCTTTGGTCGCAAGCGAATAAGCTCTTGGGTCATTTCGCGTGCTTTGGCTAATTTTCTGGAGCGAAGATAATACTGCCGAAGGTCGAACAAGGCATTATAGTCATTTTGCATGAGCTTGGCAACCATAAGTAAATCGGCTTCTATGTCGGTTTCACCGAGTTGCTGTTTTATTGCGATGCGCGTGGAATATCCAGAGGCGTATTGAGGATTGAGCGCAATACACTTATTGATATTTTCCAATGCCTGTTTATATTTTCCAAGAAAGACAAGCGTTGTTGCGGCATTTTGATACGCACCGGGGTCTTTGGGAAAGGCTTTGATAAAGCGTTCAATATCAGGGAGTGCGGCTTCATGCTGCCGAAGCTGCATATACGTCATGCCGCGAATGTAATATGCGGCGGCGTTATTTTTATCGAGTGCGATGGTACGGTTTGCTGCGGCAATGCTTTCCTGATAGCGTCCAAGATTCAAATATGCTAATGCTTTATTTTGCATGAGCGCAGCATTGTTCGGCAACTGCCGCTCCAAAGCAGCAAGCACTGGCAAGGCTTCACTATATTTTCCTTGACTAAAAAGCTGGGAAATTTTCTTACTAAGTTCTTGTGTATTAGACTGTTGCGAGAACAATGTATGAACTGGCAAGCAAAGAAGGCATACTGCCACGAGGGTACAGCGAACAAGGTTGCAATGCGTCATAGTGTATGACCAAGAAAAATGAAAAAGTCAAAATATGTTGTGGTATTTCAGGCAAAAATACACACTCTGCGCATTTTTAGGAGCGATAAAAAATGGAAACAGCAGAATACGTCTCTCTATCAAGGTTCACTTTCTCATTGGTTTTTCACGTGGATTGATTCAAAAGAAAAATTTTCGGAAAAAGTTTGCAGAGAAAATTTGCACAGAAAAAAGAAACATCGTAAATTAGCAGTCTTGACAAAAAATCTTTGCCAATCTAGCTCAGTTGGTAGAGCAGCTCATTCGTAATGAGCAGGTCACCGGTTCGAGTCCGGTGATTGGCTCTGGAAGGCATAAGACCTTCAAGAAAAGCCTTGAATTACCCATTCAAGGCTTTTCTTTTCGGAAATCCGACTCGGACTGTAGCGCAGCCCGGTAGCGCACTACTTTGGGGTAGTAGGGGTCGTGGGTTCAAATCCCGCCAGTCCGACATAAAGCTAGTATTTAAGCCTTTCTTGAAGAAAGAAAAAAGCCCTTTGCAACAAACTTTGTAACAAAAAGTATG
>RDXM01000186.1 GCA_004292595.1 Candidatus Kapaibacterium sp.
AGCCATTCTGTACCTTCTTTGGTTGAACAAACCTTGGGTATTGCCCGTGCAATATGGCTCGGTTTTTTCTCTCTTTCAATTTTCAGACGCTTTCTAAGAATGGTTTTGCCTATTGTATGCAGCATCGCTCCCAAGACGACAAAGCCAACTTCCGCGCCGAAGCAAACGAAAGGCAGGGAAGAAACAGTAGTGAGAACGCGCAACCCGCACAGTGGGGGACAAGTATCGTGCGGGCTTTTTTATTGCCATGCCACAAGATTTTATCGGGGTTTTAGGGATAAAAAGTGTCAGATTTTCTTGACCGTGTGTGTCAGAGTGAGGGGAAGTTGGCAGAATAGAAAAAAAGCGATAAGGTTGTTTCCTTATCGCTTTACATTTCATACATTTCAATTGTTCTCTACATCAAAGCTGGTCTTCGTGAAACCAAATACCGTCAATGTAGATAAAATCCTTGTAGCGTGGGTATCGTTCTTCCTCATAATCCTCGTCATAGTCATAGTCATAAGTCTCATCAACATCGCGGACTTGTAACGGCTTGACCTCAGTGATGTATTTTATAGCACGAATATCTTGAAATTGTAAGCTGTATCCCCCAGAAATTGTAGCTTCAAAGGGCTTGCCTACTATTTTCTGCCAGTTTTTTTCATCCAAAGCTATATCATCGTAACTTTCTTGGGCTGTTGTACAAATTCCCCGCATAATGTACTCCATACGAACAGCATCGGACAATCTACCATCGAAGAAAATGTCGCTCAAAATTGTGTGCTTTCCTTCGTGTTCAAGATGAACATGGAACTTACTGTACATTACGCCAGATTTTGCAAGAATTCTTTCTACACGAACAATCTTTGCTTGTAAGCGAGCACCATGATTGATTGCGGCAATATCCAAAAATCGTGTCATTATCATTTCCTTCTGAAATGAACATTTCGTGAGTTGTAAGGAAACGTAACTCAAACGCTATGCCATAAGGTTTTATCAGGCTTTTAGGGCGAAATGTGTCAGATTTTCTTAATAGAATGTGTCAGATTGTGAGGAGGATTTGGCAGATACTCCTTCATATCATGATCGCAAAAATAAAATGACAAAACCCGAAGCAAGCGGGGAAAGCAGAACAATAAGACAATCCAAAGTAAAGGAACATTTATTCCATTTTGGGCAGTTTTTTTAGGCTTGAATTCAAAACTATGCAATTCCCCTCACACTGTCAAGCCAGACTGTGAAAAAATACTAACACCAAAGTCCCGTAAAGCCTTATTTTCTGACGCTTTTTCGCTGGTAATGCTTTGGCATACTCTTTGGGGAAGGGAGCGGCACATCGTTGTTATTCTCTCACTCTCCAAAAGGATTCTACCATGCTGACTCTAGCTGCCCTCCCGCCCGATATGCTCCGCATTGTTCCGCTTGTTTGCACTTTTGCATTTGTGGTTGTTTCCTGCCTACCCTTCCGTGTGATTGCCCAGATGTCCCTGCGCGGACACCATGCGCCCAAGATTGATTACACCAAAGCCGACAAATACGCCCTCGCCACGCCGCCCGATAAAACGGGCGACCTCCAAACACTCGCCACACACCTCACCCAAGCATTCAAAACCGAACAGGAAAAAATACGATCACTTTTTCGCTGGGTAACGCAGAATATCAGCTATGATTATCCCTACTACGCCGCCATATGCAAGCGGGCAGAGTGCAACTGGCAGAGCAGCAAATATGAGTACTATTACGACAAGCGCCAACGAGCATTCGCCGACTCGCTCAAAAGCCTTCAGAAACAACAAAAAACCATGAAGCCTGCGCTCTGGAAAGCTGCCATCAAAGCACTCGCACTCGCTAAAGCAGACTCTGCCAAAGCCGATAAAATCAAACGCCGCATACTTGCTGACGAGGCAAAAGCTGCCGAAAAAGTCGTACAAGAATTTATCAAAAAAGGGCATCACCTTCAAGATGCCGCCACGTTGCTTAAACGGCGCTTTGGCGTGTGTGCTGGATACAGTGCCTTGTTCCACGATTTAGCCACCAAAGCGGGCTTGCAGTCGGCAGACATCGGCGGCACGGTCAAAACTGACCGGCAGCATATTCTGCGGCGCGGCGGTACTTTCGGACACGCTTGGAATGCCGTGAGTATTAAAAACAAATGGTGGATGCTGGATTGCACATGGGCAGACGACGGCTCTGGCGTTGATGAACACTGGTTCTTGATTGCTCCCGAACAGATGATTCATTCCCACTGTGCCCGCGACACCTCCCAACAGTTTCTCGCAAAAGCCGTGACGGAAAAAGAATTTTTGAATCTTCCGCCTGAAGGCGAATACAGTCGCTACGACGCAAAAATCCTCGATGCGCAGCGCACCCGCATCACCACCGACAGCGCAGCAGTTTTTACCGTGTCGGTGCCGCCAAGCGCAAGCATTACCGCATATCAGGGTAAAGTCGAAGATTATTATGAGGAATACGACGTGAGAGCGCATAATATCAGCATCAGCTCCACGCTTGACACAGCACTGAACCGCAAAATTGTTCGTGTGCGGGCGGTGTTCCCCAAAGCAGGCGATTACCACATTGCACTCAAGTACAACGGCTCACAAATAATCAGTTACTGCGTGAAAGCCGATAGTGGCGGTGCAAAGACAGTCGTAAGCGATGACACCACGACCATCAAACCCTCGGTTATCAAGCAGCCGCTCCCAGAGCGCATTATTCGGGTGAATAATCCAAACGTGCTTGTACTGAACCAAGCAACAAGCGTTCCTCCGAAAACACCGCCCCAAAGCCGCTTGCAGAGCCGTTCACGGGGAATACTGACCTTTGTGGTAAACGACGCACGTTTGGGCGGGAAATTTGTGGAGCGTTTCGAGAGGGCAATGGAAAAACGCGATATTCAGCGAGCCATAGCACTCTGCGATACGCTGGTGGAATTATTTCCAGGAAAAGCAGGAACGTACTTTCTGCGTGGCATGACGCAGGCATCGGCAGGAGAACATCGGGCAGCGATTGAGGATTTCTCCCGTGCCGATGCGCTGGAAGCCAATAATGCGCTTGTTTGGCTTCAGCGCGGCATTTCGCGGTATCGAATGAATGATTTTTCGGAAGCAGTGCGGGATTTATCGCGGGCAATGGAGTGGGACGACCAACTCAGCGATGAAGGTTTGTATTGGCGCGGGCTGGCACGAGCAAAAATGAATCTTCGCCCCAAGGCATTCCGCGACCTCTGGGAAGCACACGAACGCGGAAATCAGGACGCTTTGCCCGCAGTAGAAAAATACTGTGCCCAAGAATATGCCGTCCATAAAGAGCAGCATGGAGAATGATTGCTCAGGCGGTGTTTCTCAATTCCAGTTGCACACCCTTGTTTTCTTGCGTAATTTGCGCGAACTCAACACAGATTCTCAGCAAAGTTCGAGTACATTTACATTTTTCGCTCAATTATTCACTTTTTCCCCCGTATAGTATGCGTATTTCTCTCATTCCAAGTGTCTTTGTTGCATTTGGCTTCACAATACTCACCATATCGGCGTGTGCAAAAAAAGCAGATGTTTCCCATGAAACAACGAGCAAGCCCGCCACCGAACAAACCACCACTCAAGCCCCGAAATACAAAGCGTTTGGCGATTCTGTGCAGTCTGCCTCCACACCCCTGCCGCTTGCGGAGGTTTTCAAAACACCAAACCTGCAAAAATTGGTACGTGTCGAGGCAAAAGTAGTGGAAGTATGCCAGAAAAAAGGCTGCTGGATGATGCTCTCCGACGGCGCAGTTACGATGCGCATGACCTTCAAAGATTATGGCTTTTTTATGCCGAAAGATATTGCAGGAAAAACGATTATTGCTGAGGGAATTGTCGCCGAGGATGTGCTTACCGAGAAGGACGCACGCCACTACGCGGAAGATGCAGGAAAATCGAAAGAAGAAATTGAGAAAATTAAAGGCGACCAAAAAACAGTTTCGATGGTTGCGCAGTCAGTGTTTCTGCCGCTTTCAAACTAGCTTGGCATTGTTCAAAAAAACTCACTACAAGCGCGTGGATACTGATTTTTATCAGCCTTCATGCGCTTTTTTATTGAGATGTTTGGCGGACATATTTGGAGCGGCGAAGGCAAAAAAATAGCACCCACGAGAGCGGAGGGTTTGATGCAGGGGTGAATTAACCGCTCTCGTGGATGCTGGGAAAACACCAAGCGTTTTTGCGGGCTGGAATCAATTTTTTCGTGCGAGAAGAATGCCTACCAAACATTCCGACCACACAAAATAAATTTGCGAGAGGGACGCACCAAGCCGCTTCAATGCTTGTGTTGTTCGACGTATGTTATTCGATGTTGATTATGTAATGTTAATTATTCGATGTTGTTGATTCTGTATGCTCTTTGTCTGTTCATGTTGCATACTTGTTTTCTTCTTGTTCAAAGCGTGTGCCAAAAAGAAAAAAACTGCTCAAAAGCCCGCCAATACTTGCTTCCAAAGATTTTTTATTGTAGTATTTTCTATGAGAAATTTTGTGCGCCAATGTTTCATTCTGGGAAGAAAGCGGACAGTTGGCTCGAAATGAAACGAGTATTGCAGAGCGTTTCGTAGAGCGTTTTGTAGAACGTTTCGTAGAGCGTTTCGTAGTATGTTTTTGCCAAATGAAGAAGAAGTTTTACTTTTGAACTGCTTCGATTCATCTTTCACCATTTCTCCCCTTCATGAACACCTCGCAATCCCGCACCAATGCTCTTTTTCTCACGCTCTCCGGACTTTTGCTCGGTATTGGTTTCGCGCCCTTGCCGCTTGGGTTTTTGGCGTATTTTGGTTTTGTGCCATTATTGATTGTCCTTGAGCGCAGCGTGAGCCAAGAGCAAGGTTTTTTGAGGATTTTGCGGCAGTTGTATTGGGCATTTTTTGTTTTTCATGGCGTGAGTAATTGGTGGGTAAGCTCGTGGCAGCGTGAGGCAGACCCATACTTGATGATTGCTGGCATCACGCTCTGGATTGGGCATCCTTTCTTCTTTGCCGTGCCGATGCTTGCTTACGTGCGGCTTCGCAAGCGGCTTGGGCGTGGTTTCGCGCTCGCGCTCTTGCCCTTGTGCTGGACGGCATTTGAATGGGCGCATAGCTTGGGCGAATTTTCTTATCCGTGGCAAGCACTCGGCTATACGCAGGTGTACAATCTGCCAATGCTGCAAAGTGCCGATATTGCTGGTGTTTGGGGGCTTACCTTCGTTATTGTTTCGGTCAATGCTTGCCTTGCGCATATTCTCTTTGCATTTTCTGAAGGAAAAATTGAGAGAAACATTGAAGGAAAAACGGAAGAAAATGCAGAAGAATCGTTTGTAGTACGCTTCACGAAAACCCTGTATTTGCGCCGCGAGAGCGTCGTTTTGCTTGTCTGGATTTTTCTCATCACCATCAGCTACGGTGCGTGGCGTATGCGTGATTTCGACCATGCCGAACTCCTCGCACGTGGGCAAAATGTGCGCATGGGAATCGTCCAACCCAGCATCAATCCTTGGGGGAAGTGGCGTGGCAGCCCGAATGAGCAAGTGCTGTTGCACCTGCATTTGCAAGATTCGCTGCGCTTTACTCTGCAACAACAACATCCCCCAATCACAAGACTTGATGCGGTTCTTTGGAGCGAAACTGCTATTCCGTATCGTATTTTACTGCCGCAAAATTACCCATATTTGGCAATGCTTCATGCTTGGACGGACAGCACGAACACTGCAATTCTCACGGGCTTGCCGTCGGATATTTTGTACAATTCCAAAAAAGAAGCCCCAATAACAGCAAGCGTTGTGCCGCGTCTTTTCGATACGCTCTACATGGAAAGTTTTAATTCCGCCACTGTTCTCACGCCCACAACCCGCATCACACCTGATTCCGTTCCGAGTGCTTTTCCCTCTGGCATACAGATTCACCGCAAAATGCACCTTACGCCCTTTGCCGAGCGTGTGCCATATGCAGAGGCATTTTCGTTTGCCGTAAAAGCTCTCACCTGGGGCGTAGGAATTTCGGGCTGGGGCTTGGGCAAAGAGCAGAAAACCCTTGATTTTATGACCTCTCCAAGCCATACCACCGCAAGTTACGCTGTCAGCGTTGGCATGATCATTTGTTTGGAATCCATTTATCCCAATTTTGTGCGCGAATATCCCCTGAAAGGCGCGAATATCCTTGCGATTATCACCAACGACGGCTGGTTCAACGGCACACCCGGACCCGAACAGCACTACATGATAGGCGCAATGCGGTCAGTGGAAAATCGCCGGTACCTTGCGCGGTGCGGAAATACGGGCATTTCTGGTTTTCTCACGCCCACCGGCACGTCGCTTGAGCGCACCGCAATCAACGAACAACGTGCTATCTCTGCGGAATTGCCGCTTCTTTCGCAGCAAACGCTCTACTCGCGGCTTGGGGACTGGCTTCCCATGCTCTGCGCTGGCATTGCAGTAGCGATGCTGCTGTTCAGCTTCAAGAAGACCGCATAAACACTCGCTTTTGTGAGGATTTCACGTCTTTTCTCGTTCCACACACCTTTCCAAAGAAATTATGCGCCAAACATGGCTTTATTCCTTGATTCTTCCGCTTGTTGTTGTTGTGCTGTTTTTTCCCGTTCTCTTCCAAAACAAAACGCTTCTTCCCGCCGACCAGCTCAACACCATGTTTCTGCCCTACTCAGCGCATCACGACTCGGTGCGAGCCTATAATCACTTCCTCACCGACGCGATTGCGCAGGTCTATCCCTACAAGGTGCGCTTGCGCTCGGCGTGGCTGCGTGGGGAGTTTGCTTCGTGGAATCCGAGCCTCTACGGAGGGCATCCGCACTACGCTTCTACGTCGTTTACGCCCTTCGATGCAACAAATTTTATTCTCCTTTTGGGCGATATGCCCAGCGCGTATCACTGGCAAATGCTGGCAAAACTGCTCATTGCTGGCGCGGCAATGTGGTTTCTCTTGGGCTTTTTTAGTGTGCAAGGTGCAAGGATTCATGCGGGATTGCGGGCGTTATTTGCAATGGCGTATATGCTCAATAGTTTGTTTATCACCACCTTGCAGCATCAGTGGGTGCTGGGTGTGTTTTGCTGGATGCCGCTTGCTGTCGTGTTTCTTCTGAAATACTTTGCTGAAAAGCGCATTATTGCTGCGCTGTGGAGCGGCGTGTTTCTCGCGCTCGGCTTTCTGGGCGGCTCGTTGCAAACAAACGCGATTGCGGTCATGCTTTTTGTGATTGTCGGTATCTTTGCGGCATTGGCAAAGAACGAAGTAAAAAATACAGCAAAAAATACGGCAAAGAATAACCCTGAAGAGCCGATACAATCTAGCGTTGCAGTGATTCTGCGCTCTGGCGGCGCGATGCTTGCCATTGGTTGTTTTGCGTTCATTCTGACAGCGTTTATGTGGCTGCCGTCGTTAGAATTGTTTCTGTACAACTTCAATGTTCGTGCGGGCGGCAAGCCGTTCTCGCTTCTGGACGGCATCAAAAGTATTCCCTTGCTGTTTTCCTTTGCAATGCCAGAATTGCTCGGAACGGTGCGGGGTTTCGACCTTGCAAAAATTGCCCATGCCGACATGAACGATTTTACGGCGTTTATCGGTTTTGCGCCTCTGTTGTTCGCGCTTCTTGGCGCAGCGCATTTTTGGCGTAGAATGCCCGAAATGCGAGCATTTATCGTGCTTGTGGCGGTCGGAGTGTGTATGCCGCTCTTTACGCCACTCTACAAATTTTTGTATCACCGCAGTTTTATTTTGTATGTGTTTGGAATGTGCGTACTGGGCGCAGTGGCGGCGCAGGACATACTTTTTGGCAACGGCGAGTTTATTGCAGAAAAAAGCCTGAAACGCGCAGTGCGCTTGGCATTGGTGTTGGTTGTGTGCGTTGGATTCGCGCTCGTTGTGGGAACAGGAATGTTGCAGTGGAAATATGAGATTATTGCGCAAAAACTTCGTGTCTTTGTCGAAAGTAACATGGCGACATCACAGCTTGCAGGCGGCTCGCGGGCATGGATGCTGGGACGCGCAGAGAATTTTCTCGCACATTTTTCTTTGCTCAAAAATCCTGCGCTTGCCTTTGTGATTGTTCTACCATTCATCGTTCTTCTTGTTCTCAGAAAACACGTGGAAGCCGCACCAGAACAGCGTCGGACGCAGCGTCGGACAATGATAGTTCTTTCGGTGCTTTTTCTGGCGACTGCTTTTCAGCTTGTGCGCTTTGCCGAGTCGTGGCTGCCGATGGTGGATATGGCGAAGTATCCTCTCTACCCAGCAACCCAGACGACAAGCTACTTACAGCGCGATTCCTCGCTCTATCGCATTCTGCCCTTGTTTGATGCCGCTTCGCAGCGCGTGATGCAGCCGAACATGAACGATATGCACGGACTTTCTTGCGTTGAGGGCTACGAAAGCGTGTTTCCACAAAATGTTTCGCGCTTGTCGGGCGCACTTGAGCCGCCAATATCCACCGAAATACTGATACGAGCAGGTCTTATCAATCTAAAATACTATGTAACGAGCAGGAACAATCGCTTGCAGCATCCAGCATTGGAATTAGTGGACTCCAGCGAATGCCTCATTTATCGCAATGCGTACTGGCAACAGCGAGCATATATGCGCTATTCCTATACGGTGCTTGCCGAGAATGAGCGTGGGAAAATACTTGCGCAGCCCAGTGATGATGCGTACTTGAAGGCATTGAAAAAAGAATCAGGATTTACCGCAACAACGCTGCTGCTTTTCCGCGAGCCGTCGGAAGCGATTCAGCACGCCGACAGCGAGCAGATACGCCATTCTGTGCGCTTTTTGAATGTAGAAAACAATCGTCTCCGCTTGCAGGTAGAAACTGCCGAAAAAGGCTATTGCGTCCTCGCTGAAACCTACTATGCGGGCTGGCGGGCATATGTGAACGGCGAAGAGCGTCCGATGATGCGAGCAAATTATACGCTCCGAGCGGTGGTTGTGCCAGCAGGAACAAGCATCGTGGAGTTTCGCTTTGAACCACCCTTATTTGCGCTGGGCTGGAAACTCAGTATTGGTGCGGTATTTCTCGCGCTTGCGCTTGCTGGCACAGATATTCTGCGGCGCAGACGGCAATAAAGGCAACAATAAATGCAGCAATGTAGAATGGCGACAGATGTTCGCCTAGCTTTCGCCCCATTCAAAGGCTGCGCGAATTTGCTGCGCCGTGTAGCCCGCACCCAGAGCCACCAGCAGCTTGATTCGTGCTTTTTGTCCCGTTAGGTAATCAGCAAAAATAACTCCTGCTTCGTAAAGTTGCTTGCCCGCGCCCTCGTAGGCGTAGAGATGCTCCACACGCCCAATCGGACAGCGCGAGGTCAGCACCACCGGAATTTCCCGCTCCAACGCCCGCACAATCTGCCCATACAACGGCGGCGGCACATTTCCCACGCCCATTGCTTCGATGATAATTCCTTCTGGCGGCGTGGGCGAATCCAACGCAAGGCGCGTCAGTTCTGCTTCCGACGACGTATAGCACTTGATAATCGGGATAAAGGCTGGCAGCGATTGTACTTTGAAATAATCGCGGCGCACGGGCTGCCGGTACAAAAGCGGCTGCCCGTTGATAATGCGCCCCAACGGACCAAAATTGCTGCTCTCGAAGGTGCTGAGATTGCTTGTGTCCATTTTAGAAACTTCCGAAGCCGCTTGAATCGTATCAGCCAAGCACACCAAAACGCCCATTCCACGCGCTTTCTGGCTCAGAGCAAGCATCGTGGCATCGCGGAGATTGCGCGGTCCGTCCCAGTCGGGTTCGGAAGAATTGCGCATGGAGCCGACAATAACAATCGGCTTAGGCGTATTTACTGTGCAATCAAGGAAATATGCAGTTTCCTCAAGCGTGTCGGTGCCGTGCGTTATGACAATGCCGTTGATAGCAGGCTGCTCGGCGAGCGATTGCACAAGCCGCGAAAGCTCTAGCATGAGCTCGGGCGTTACGTGTGGTCCGGGATAGCGTCCGAATTCAATCGGCTCAATCTCGGTCAGTTCCTTGATGTTTGGCGTGAGGTCGAGAATCTCATGCGCGGAAAGCGTCGGTACAACGCCGCCAAAAGTATCATCGACTTTCATAGAAATTGTGCCGCCCGTGAAAACAATAGCGGTGCGAGGGAGAGCTTGTGCCATAGAATATTGAGAAAATGAAAAAGGTTGAATAACGAGATTTGATGCGGTTTTGAGGGCAATCGTAGTTTTGCTATCGTTGTGAAGATACGGGAAAATTTGTTGCAAAAAAAACTTGATAAATCAGCCGCGACGCACTATCTTTGCTCCGTTAATTAACCAATCTGTTCAACGTTTTTTTCCATAAACGATATGCGTAAATTTGTAGGTTTTCTTGCGTTTGCCTTTGTTGTAAGCGTTATTGCTCCTTCATTCACCTTTGCTCAAGACCCTCCAAAAGAAGAGAAAAAAGAGATGAAGAAGAAAAAGAAAAAAGCTAAAAAAGAAGCAGAAGCTCCAAAAGAAGCTCCAAAAGAAGAGAAAAAATAATTTCTCAGACTCTTCCGTCTTTACTAAAGGAACGGTTAAAAAATAAAGCGTTGTTTTCTTTAGGCTTCAGTGGCACAGACATTCCTGTCTGTGAGTCCTGATGCGGGTTTGAGGACTCACAGGCAAGAATGCCTGTGCCACTAATAAAGAGAAGTTCGTGCATTTATTTTTTCACCATCCCAAAGCGTACTTACACAACAGTTAAGTACGCTTTTTTATTTGACAAGTTCTTCTTCACAAGTTCTTCTTCACAAATTCTTTTCCATCTTTCCTTGAAAACCGCATGAATACTAGCACACAGCGTACCGCATTGTACGATGTCCACGTCGAACTGGGCGCGAAAATTATTCCTTTTGGTGGCTTCGATATGCCCGTAAATTATCCGAAAGGTATTTTGCAAGAGCATTTTGCGGTGCGTCGCCGCGTGGGAATCTTCGATGTTTCCCATATGGGCGAGGTGGAAATTCATGGAGCAAATGCACTAGATTTTGTGCAGACTCTCACCACCAACGACGCATCAAAGCTGGTGCGCGGCAAAGCACAGTATTCGGCAATGTGCTACGACGATGGCGGCATTGTGGATGACTTACTTGTCTATCATTGCGGCGATTATTTTATGCTTGTTATCAATGCCTCGAATATCGCCAAAGACCTTGCATGGATGCGCTCTGTGGCAGAAAGGCTTGCCGAAAAAGGACTGAACGACGTGGAAATACGGGATTGCAGTGCAGAAATGCAGCTTTTGGCAGTGCAGGGACCGAAATCTATCGAAACGCTGCAAAAGCTCACTGCGACACCGCTTCACGAGATTGAGTATTACAATTTTGCCTTTGGAACACTTGCTGGAGAAGAAATGATTCTCTCGCGCACTGGCTACACGGGCGAAATTGGCTTCGAGCTGTATTTTCGTGCCGATGCCGCAAAAGCACGCGCCGTGTGGACGGCAATTATGCAAGCGGGCGCGGAGTTCGCGATTGAGCCGTGCGGCTTGGGAGCGCGTGATACCTTGCGTTTGGAAAAAGGCTTTGCGCTCTACGGCAACGATATTGACCAAACAACGCTGCCGCTCGAAGCAGGTTTGGGCTGGATTACGAAGCTCGCAAAGTCTGATTTTACGGGCAAACACGCTCTGGAAAGCGCGAAAGAACAGGGCTTGAAGCGGAAATTAGTGGCGTTCAAATTGCAGCAAGAAAAAATCATCCCGCGCCAAGCATACACGCTCCATGCGGACGGCAAGCACATCGGCACCGTTACAAGCGGCGGCATTTCGCCAATGCTGAATATGGGAATTGGCATGGGCTACGTGGATGCCGCATATTCACAGGTGGGAGCGGTGATTGCCGTAGCAGTGCGCGGAAAAGAATATCCCGCCGATGTCGTGAAATTACCGTTTGTGTGAGAATTGAGCATTGAAAATTGCCACACCTCCCCGTGCTACCGCTTCTTCGCGGTAGTACGGGTTTCCCGTCAAAGCACCTTTTGCACAAGCACCATCAATCACTGCGCCATCATCGCTTTCAAATCCTCTTCGGAAATCACCTGCACACCTAGTTCCTGCGCCTTTTCCAGCTTCGAGCCAGCTTCCGCGCCTGCCAGCACAAAATCTGTTTTTTTGCTCACCGCACCCGCTACTTTCCCGCCGTAGCGTTGGATAAGCTCTTTTGCTTCGTCGCGCTTCATCGTTGGCAGCGTTCCAGTGATAACAAACGTTTTTCCGTAAATGGGCGTTACAATGCCCGCCAATGCTTGTCCTTCATAGCGCATTGCCAAGCCGAGTGCGGCGAGTTCCTGCGTCAAACGTTGATTTTGCTCGCTTTGGAACCAATTCGCAATCGCACCCGCCGTCCGTTCGCCAATGCCAAAGACGCTGGAAAGCTCATCAGCACTCGCTTCATGCAATTTTTCCATTGTTCCAAAATGCTCGGCAAGAATTTTTGCCGTTTCCTCGCCCACAAAGCGCACACCCAAGCCAAAAAGAACTTTCGTAAACGGCTGCTTTTTACTTTCTTCGATTGCCGCCAAGCAATTATCCGCTTTTTTCTCACCCCATCGCTCCAACGCAAGCAGTTGTGCGCGTTTCTCGTGCAATCGGTAAATATCAGCAATGGTGGTGAGCAAGCCCGCTTCAGCAAGTTGGTCAATCGCTTTGTCGCCTAAGCCTTCAATATCCATCACGGTTCGGGAGCAAAAATGCGTCAAGCGACCGCGTATTTGCGAGGGACAGCCCGCAAACTCGCAGTAGTACGCCGCTTCGCCCTCAATGCGTTTCAAGGGCTGGCGGAAGGCGCACCCACACTCGCTTGGGAAGGTATAGGGCTGACTCGCTGCATCGCGCTCTTCCGCGACAACACCGCTCACTTTGGGAATCACATCGCCGCCTTTTTCAATAATCACCGTATCGCCCTCGCGCACATCCAAATCCCTGATAAAATCTGCATTGTGGAGCGTTGCACGGCTAATCGTGGAACCTGCCAGCGCAACGGGCGCAAGCTCCGCCACAGGTGTAGCCACGCCTGTACGACCAATCTGCAAGGAGATAGCATTCAAGCGGGTTCGTGCCTTTTTTGCTTCGTATTTGTAGGCAAATGCCCAACGCGGAAACCGCCCAACGGCTCCAAGTTCGGTTTGCTGCGCAATGCTATTAACCTTCACAACCGCACCATCGGTCTGGAACGGCAAGGTTTCGCGGCGCGTTTCCCATTCGTCAATAAAAGCAAAGACCTCGTTCAAATCCGCACATAAGCGCGAATGCTGCGCCATTGGGAAGCCCATTTCCTTCAGAAGCCGCATATTATCTGCTTGTGAGAGCAATGCTTGTTGTGGTGCTGTTGCTGAGTCTAAGCGCAAAAGTCGCAGGAAATAACACGCAAGCTGCAAAGGACGCTTTGTTACTTCGCGGGCATCTTGGAGCTTGAGCGTTCCAGCGGTGAGATTGCGCGGGTTTGCGTAGAGTTTTTCGCCCAATGCTTCGCGCTCTTCGTTCAAGCGCAGAAAATCGGCGTTGCGCATATAGACCTCGCCGCGCACCTCGAAGTCCAGTAGCGGTACGCCATTCAGCAGGACTGGCTGAACGCGAAGCGGCACGGTTGAAATTGTGCGGACGTTTTGGGTGATGTCGTCGCCCGTTGTGCCGTCGCCGCGCGTGAGTGCGCGAGCAAGTGTGCCGTTTTCGTAGCGCAAACTCATTGCCACGCCGTCGTACTTGAGGTCGCACCAGTATTCGTGCGCTTTCTGCTCTAAGCCTTCCGCCACGCGGCGGTCGAAATCCTGCACCTCGTCACGGTTGTAGGTGTTTTGCAGGGACAGCATTGGTTCGTCATGGGCAATGTTTTGAAATTCCTTCATTGGCTGCCCACTGACGCGCTGGGTTGGGCTGTCAGGCGTGATGGAGTGCGGGTTTTCGGCTTCAAGTTGGACAAGCTCGTCATACAAACGGTCATAGTCGCGGTCGTCCATGATGGGCATGGCATCGGTATAATAGGCAATATCAGTACGACGAAGGATGGTGCGAAGTTCATCAATGCGGTCGTTTGGTACCATCATTGGATTCGGAGATTCAACAAGTTCAGATTGGTGCTGCATAGCGAAAAAAATATGTTGAATGAAAGGTTGGAGCGCATACACACTCGTCAAACAAACAATAAGCTACGAAAAAATACACTTCCTGTTTCTACCTTTTTCTGTCTTTTTTGGGGTGGGCGTGAAGTGTTATCGTACCTGTTATCGCACCACATTGACCCTGACGGTCTTGACCACACCGCTCGCCTGCAAGCGCAGCGTGTACGACCCGCTCGGCAGCGTCCGCGCCAATGCCGCCTGAATGCTGTACTCGCCCGCCGCTTGCTCTTCGGCAACCAGCGTTTGCGCCACTTTTCCTTGTGCATCTATCAAATCCACATTCACAAAACCATCCTCGCGCACCGTGTAGCTTACCGT
>RDXM01000090.1 GCA_004292595.1 Candidatus Kapaibacterium sp.
ATGGTATGCCGAAATCCGTTATTCGACAAGCCGCTTAAAGTTGTTGAACAATGAAGTATCGGGGGTCATCTGTTTTTTGATTTATGCAACAAAGCCATTCCAATAAATCAATCGGGTGCTGTTGCGTTTGTTTCTCCGATAATCTGTCCAGATATATCCGATGCACGCGCCCTTCCAATTCGCGGTATTGCTTCGGAATGCCTCTATCTAAGCTCTCTTCAGCATAGACCACAACGGCTTGCCAATCATGGTCGCTTTCGTTGCGTCGTAAATATACGAAGAGTTCAGCAAATAAGCGGGAGTAGAAACGCGGGTCGTTCTGGAATTGTATTTCCACAAAAAACAGCGTTCCATCGTCGGTGTCAGGAATCAAGACACCATCAAGGCGAAAGGTCGTTTCTTTCACTTCTACCGACGAAAAGGTATAATGCTTGCTTTCTTCAGCATCGCGTCCGATAAGCACAAAGACCATTGAAGGCATTTGCACAAGCATTTGGTGGAGAATAGTATCGGTGCGCATCGGAAGAGTTTTTTGGGGAATGTTTTGTGAAATAAAACGACCTTGAAATCAAGAATTTCTTAGCCCCGCAAACTCGCCCCAAATTCCTTCTTCACCCGCTCAATAATCGTATTTATCTGGGTTTCTACTTCTGCATCTTCCAGCGTTTTTTCGGCAGAATTAAACTCCAAACCAAAGGCAACGCTTTTTTTGCCTTCGCCAATCGTTTGCACGGCGTGTTTGCCTTGAAACACGTCGAAGATGCGGACTGCGCGGAGAATTTCGCTCGCGCTTTTCCAAATGAGGTCTTGCACCTTACCCGCATCAATACTCGTGTCCAGCACAAATGCTAAATCACGCTGCACTGTTGGATACGGTGAAACAGACGTGTATTTGCGCTGCTTACTTTGCACACCAGCAACGCGAGAAATGTTCAAGAGCGCGGCAAAGACGGGCATTCCAACATCGAAGGCTTTCAATGCCAACGGCGCAATTTCCCCTGCAACGCCCACCGCACCGCCGCCAACAACCAATTCAATACAATTCGCCGAGAAAAGCGGGTACGCACTTCCCGCGCCTGTTTGTTCCGCAATGCGCACGGTCGCATCCGCAAAGCCGCATACTTGCACAATACTTTCCAACAATCCTTTTGCATCGTAAAAATCAAATGGGCGTTCTGGCGTGTCCCAGTTTTTATGCGGAATTGCGTTGCCGGTCAGCGCGGCACACACATACTGCTCTTCCCGAATGCCGTGAATAAAGGACGGCTCTGTTGTTGCGGAATTTGTTGCAGAAAAGGTCGCGCCAAGTTCCACCAAACGCAAGTTTTTCTGCCCGTAGCGGTGGTTGCGCTCAATCACGCGCAGCATTGACGGCAAGAGCGAGGGGCGCATACAGGAAAGCTCTTCGCCAAGCGGATTGGCAATGCGAATCGGCTCCGGAGTGAAGAACGATGCGGCTTTCGGGTCAATCATGTTTTGCGTAATCACATCGTAAAAACCATTCGAGCGGAAAAACGCGAGAAGCTCCACGCCAAACGGCAAGGCTTGATACTGCTTCGGCGTTTGTTCGCCGCTTAAATTCACCCGCGAAACGAGTGCTGGTGCGATGTTGTCGTACCCGTGCAACCGCGCAATTTCTTCAATCAAATCCGTTTCGGTTTCAATATCCACGCGGTAGGTGGGAATTTGTACGAGCATTTCCGTTGCGGAATGGCTTACAATCACGCATCCGAGACGTTCCAAGAGCGTTTTTTGCTCGTCGGGCGCAATGTCCTTGCCAATAAGCATCGTCGCCCGTGCAAAGCGCACGGTTGCTTGCTTCGGCGGCTGTGGCACGGCAATAATATCCGTTGGCTCGGCAGCAATCATCCCGCCCGCAACCTCGTGGATAAGCTGCGCTGCACGTTCTGCGGCATACAGCGAGGTTTCGTAATCCACACCGCGCTCAAAACGGTAACTTGCATCGCTCGAAATACCGAGCTTTTTCGCGGTTCGGCGAATAGCAGAAGGCTTCCACACGGCAGATTCGATGCACACATTCACCGTTGCATCCGAAATTTCGCTAATCTCCCCGCCCATAATACCACCAACGGCTGAACTCCGCTCGGCATCAGCAACCATCGTCATTTCAGCGTCCAGCACGCGGTCTTTGCCGTCGAGCGTACGGAATTTCTCACCTTCTACGGCTCTCTTCACAACGAGCTTTTTGCCCGCAACTTTGTCTAAATCGAAGGCGTGAATTGGCTTGCCGCATTCCAACATCACGTAATTTGTAACATCCACCACGTTGTTGATAGGACGCTGACCGCAAGCATTCAAGCGGTCTTGCAGCCATTTTGGGGAAGGCGCAATTTTCACACCGCGCACCACACGCGCCGAAAACCGCCAGCACGTTTCTTTGTCGTCAATCACGATGTCGATATGCTCATTTGTGCGCGACGAATCCTCGTTCACACCAGCACTAATGCGAGCTTCAGGCTTGCGCAACGGAACGCTAAAATATGCCGCAATTTCCCGCGCAATGCCCAAATGACTGAGGCAATCCGCGCGGTTTGGCGTGATGGAAATTTCATATAACACATCGTCCAACGCGAGATATTTCGCCAACGATTCGCCAACAGGAGCGTTTTCTTCAAGGGGCCAGATGCCATCGCTTGCTTCCGCCAAACCAAGTTCTGCCTTGCTGCAAATCATCCCGTTCGATTCCACGCCGCGTAGCTTGCGCTTTTCAATCGTAAAGCCGCCATTTGGCACGACTGCGCCATTCAGAGCGATTGGCACTTTCTGTCCCGCCGCTACATTCGGCGCACCGCAAACGATAGTATTGACAACGCCTCCGCCGACATCGACCGTACAAACCGAGAGTTTATCAGCGTTTGGGTGCTTTTCTTTTGTGAGAACCTCGCCCACAACGAAGTTGCGGAGCTTTTCGCCCGGACGTTCTATTTTCTCAATTTCCAAGCCGAGCATGGTCAGAATGCGCTCCAGTTCTTCGGGCGACACGGAAAAATCAACAAATTCTTTGAGCCAGTTTTGGGAAATAAGCATGATTGAAGAAGTAGAATTGTGAACAGAATAACTTTAGAGAAGGTAAAAATAAGTGGTCAAAGCCAATAGTGGCACAGACATTCTTGTCTGTGTTTGTTGTCTGAAACCCGCACCAATACTCACAGACAAGAAGTCTCAAGCCACTCAATATTTGGAAATTTAGCTGTTTAATTTTTGAGCTTTCATTTACAATACTTTCTTAATCCACAACGAACCCGTAAAATTCTTCTCAGGGTCATAGACCGAAACGACGCTCTGAAGCGACTTCGGGGCATTGTGGTGCATATAGCTTCCGCAGAGCAAAATCTCAAATGCGGGATTAAACGCCAGAAACGCCTGCACAAGCGGCGATTCGTTCCAGAACTGGTGTTGGCGGAAAATCCAGGTTTCTGGTTCGGGCGTTGGGTAGGGAAAGAAAATATCGTGAATGTGAATCACCACGCCTTTGTTCAAGCGCGGCAAAATCTCTAAGTACAAGTATTGCACGTCGCTATCGGTTTTCAAAACGTGGCTGGAATCAATAAACAGCACGTCGTTTTCGCCGAGTTGTTGGAAAGTTTCGATATCCACATTCTGCACAAATTCCACCGTAAGGCGCACCTTTCCTTCGCTCGCCAGCTTTTCCAAGCCACGACGCGGAAACGGCTCAATACACGTAATGCCAGTATTCGCGCTGCTTTCAGCGTTATTCTCTGCATTATTTTTCGCCAATGCTTCCAACGCAAAAAACGTAGAAACACCTGAGCCAACCTCAATCATGGTGCGGGGTTTGAAGTGGCGGAGCATGAGGTAGAGCGTGTGCGCATCCACGATGTTATAGCCTTCGCCCAAGCCGCGCTGTGTTACGTCGTTGTAGTCGGGAAGCGAGGCGCATTCTTGCTTGTAGGGTGCGAGGCTTTGCAAAAATGCTTCTTGCATTGGCACATCAATCTTCACGCCACCGAGCGCCGACGGCGTGTACCAGCGTTTGAAGGTTTGGCGCAAAATGCGGGTGTCGGGGACGGGACTGTAAAAATGCGCGGGAAGAATGCTTAATCCAAAGAGTTCTCCGAAGGAAAAAAGTTTTGTCCAAAGGAAATTTTCCCACTTCATTTGAAGTGCTTTTTTGAAACCGAGAGCGCGTAAACGCTCCATTTGTCGTTGCAGAGCCATTCGGGGAAAGAATTGCTGAAAAAATAAATGAAAGAGAACGGCAAATTTACGATGTTTTTGGGGAGTGTGCGAATTGTTTTTTGAAGCGCGGTTTTACGCAAGTTCCAGCCGAATTGCCCGTAGTTCTTCTCGCGCTGCTTCTCGTAAACGGACTCGTGAAAAATAAGCTACAGTACACTTTTTTCCATGCCTATCCTCACACCTCGCGTAATTCCACGCTCTGCAAGGCACGAAGATTCGCCGCGCCCGTCAAAAACATCACCGCTCGCACTTGATATTGCCAGCCCAAAAGTGCCGTTTCAAGCGCGTTCTGTCCATGCTCCATGAGAATTTGCAAGAGCGGACGCGCCGAAGCCGCCATATCTGCCCCCAACGCCAGTGATTTCGCCACTTCCACGCCAGAGCTTATTCCGCCAGAAGCAACAAGTGTAAAGTTTTTTTCTGCTTTCAAAGGGCGAATGCGGCGCAAACACTCGCTTGTGGGCAATCCCCAATCCCAAAACGCACGTTGGTAGGGCGCAAGTGCATCGCCTTCCTTCGCGCGTAAAAGCTCGACTCCCGCCCAGCTTGTGCCGCCCGCGCCCGCTACGTCAATCACGCTCACACCTACGTCCAAAAGCCGCCGCGCAACGCCCTCCGACAGACCCGCGCCGACTTCTTTGGCAATAATCGGAACGCCCAGCGAGGCGCGTATTTGCTCAATGCCAGCAAGTACGCCGCGAAAATCGGGATTACCCTCAGGCTGCATCAATTCTTGAAGCGGGTTCAGGTGAACGGTGAGCGCGTCGGCATGAATCATGTCAATTAAGCGAGCAATACTGGCGCGGACACTTGGTTTTACCAGTTCCGCAGCACCGATATTTGCGGTCAGCGCAATCGAAGGCGCGTGTTTGCGGGCGGCTTGGAAGGTATGATGAAACTCCGCTTTTTCCAATGCCTGACGCTGCGAGCCAACGCCCATCGGCAAGCGCAGCGATTCGCACACTTCCGCCAGTTCGCGGTTGATGCGCTCTGCTTCGGCGTAGCCGCCCGTCATGCTGGAGATTTGCAGAGGAAAGAAAATGGATTTACCCAAAAAAGTTGTTTCGGTGGAAATCTCGCTAAAATCCAGCTCTGGCAAAGCATTGTGAACAAAATCAAACCGCTCAAAACCGCTTGTTTTCTCACGAAAACTCACGCGCTCACCAACGCAAAGTTCTACGTGGTCTTTTTTGCGCGAGACTGTTTGTGCAGTGTGGTTTTGTGCGATTTGGTTTTGTGCGGCTTCTGGCAAGTTCTCTTGCGCTGTTGTGCTTGAGGAAGGAGTGTACATAAAAAGTGTACATAAAAGGAGTGTGGCTGTTCATGCCTACCGCGCAGCGAGAGCCTCGTACGCGTGGCTTACCTAACTGTTATTGTAACTGGTCAGGTCTCAACAATGAAAAGGGGACGCAGATGAAGATGATTGGATTGATGAAGATGATGTTGATAAAAATTAAGAAGAGTGAATGCAGACTTCGTCTGTTATTGATGTTTTCATCATTTTCATCATTTTCATCCATTTAATCATCTTCATCTGCGTCCAAAAAAATCATGACCTGACCAGTTACCTGTTATTTTTGAATGACCATTGCTTTGACCACAGCGTTTGTGCCGTTTGCCTCAGAATACGCCGAGATAACAAACACGCCACTTTGCACGGCACGACCAAAATTATCGAAGCCGTCCCAAACAACCGTGCGCGAATTTGATTTCGCAAACGAGCGAACAAGGATGCCGTCAATCGTCGAAATTTTTACTTCCGAATTTTCTGCCAAGCCGTCAATCACGAGTTCGTTGTCTTGCTGCGGTACGAAGGGTTGCGGGAAGCAACGGAGCGCGGAAAAATCAGCATTCGGCTTGACCGACAGTGTTTGTGCGACCGACAAGCCATTGTCTGTGCCGAAATAGACCTTGCCAGAGTTGTCGTCAATCGCAATGGCAAAGACGGAATTGCTGGTAAGCGGGGAGTTTTGCGTGGTAAATTGCGCCAGCACCTTGCCGCCGACTTCATCCAGCACCCACACGCCGTTGTTTGTGCCAATCCACTTGTAATTGAGTGCGTCCACCGCAATCGCATTGATGCTTTGGTCGGCGAGTGCGCGGTTGGTTTCGAGTGAAATGCGCACGGGCGATGTTGTGTTCAACACTACGCCTGGATTGATAATTGCATACAAATTTTTCGGTGTGCCAATCCAGACAAAATCTTGCTTGTCCGCCACAATGCAGCTTTGTCCTTCCTCAATCAGTCCGCTTGGCAGATAATACCAAATGTCGTCGTTGGGATTACTCAGCGTGTTGTTGTCGTTGTAGGCGAGAATTTGCGTACCGCGCCAGGTTGCGAACCAGCGAGTATTTGCGCGGTCAATGGCTTGGAAAATGTATTGCTTCTCGCGGAGAATCGGGCTGGAGCGTTTGTAGAATCTGCCTTGCGCGTCGCGCTGGATAACGAGACTATCCGCCAAAAAATTCGGCATCGAAAGAACGCCGCGCTCATCGGTGCGGACTTGTCCCGTAACGATAAATTCTCCCGACGAAAAACTGAGCGTAGAATTAGTTGTGGTGAAACTTGTCAAGCGGAAGCCAGTATTTGCGCTCGTTCCCGTACCGCTTCCCGTCCGTTCAATTTGCAACACGCCCGCGCGTCCGAAATTTGCTGCCCAGACCGAACCGTCTGGCTGCGCGTCAATTTGGTAGTACGTGTTTGCTCGCATTTGCGGATAATTTGCCACATTAAAGACCGACCATTTCTCATTTTCAAAAAGCGAAATGCCCGTCGCGCCGCCGTCGTTGGGGATTTGCGCTGGAAAGCCCGCGCCAGAAACACACCACAAACCGCCTTGTTTATCCACCGTGAGAGAGCGGAAGCGGTTTGCAAGCGGGGAATTGAGTGAAATAAAGTTCACGGGCGTGGCGGGCGGCATTGTCATTCCGCCGACGCTTGGCGTGAGGAAGCCGAAACTTTGCGTGGTATTTACTGAAAGCCGCTCCATTCCTTGCACCTGAACAACATTCAAACCATTGATAAAACGCGGGTCGGCGACCATGAGCTGCTCTTCTTGACGCAATCGCCAAACGCGGCTCTGCGAGGCGTAGTAAAGCTGGTTTTGGAAGGCTTGCATGGAAACAATCGGCTCAAAAGCGGTTACGAGCGTCGTATCGAAGCGGTTTTGGCGCATTTGCCAAAGGCTTTTGTCCTGCACCGCATAAACGCTCGTTCCCAGCACGGCAATCTGCGAGACCGCTTGCTGCGTGAGCGGCGTGTTGTTTGCTACGAGCGGGTGAATTGTCCAGAGCGCAGGACTGACGTAGCTCCGCGAACCAAGCTGCGCGGAAACCACGCCGCCGTCGGTGGCAGCCCAGATGCGGTTTTGCGCAAGCAAAAGTTGCTTTACGGGTAAATTCGGCTGCAAAGCACCAAAACGCTGGACGGTCTCGGTAATCACATTTCGTGCGGGGTCGAAGACAATCAGCCCAAATTCACCACCGATAAACACGAGATTGTCAATAAACAAAAAGCTGTTAATCTGCTTGCGCGGCGTGTTTGCGCTGAGAACATCGGTGATATTGCGCCAATTTTTGCCGTCGAAAATATTAATCACACCATTGAAGCCGCCAGCGTAGATGTCGCCCGTTGTTGGGTGAATGGCGAGCGCGGTAATATCCAAGCCCAAAAGCGCGTTCACATTGCGATACTCCTGCACCGCATTGGTACTGGGGTTGTAGGAAAATACGCCGCCCGACGTGCCTGCCCAGACCGTACCATTCCTATCGGAGGCGGTTGCGCGAATGTTCAGCATGGAAGAATATGTCTGCCATGCGCTGACGCGCACCTGCGCTACAAGGCGCGTGGGAGCTTGCATTGCAGCAAAAGATATCGAAATCATTGCAACAAAAAACAACACTGCACCAGCGCGAAACGAGCGTTGGGAGCGATATTGGGAGAAATTCATAACATCCAACAAAGAAGTGAAACAACAGGGGATACGGCGGGTCAATGCGTCATGCGTCGTGAAATGTGGGAGAAGTGGGAATCGTCAAGCGAAACGATGACGAGAAGGCAAAAATACGAGTTTTTTTGAAACAATGTGCGGGAATAATTCCTCAACGATGATTCTTCAGCGATGATTCTTCGCGGGCGCACGGTGCGCGTCCTTGACAGGCGGGGGCGGTGTTTTTCCTGAAAGCTCCAATTCATCGGCAATGCGAGGCGCGTCGTACACGGTGCGTAGTGCTTCGATGATATACGCTGGATGCACACAAATACTGCGCCCAGCCGCTTCGTTATAGGCAAAGCGTCCCGCTAAACTTTCGATATTTCCGTCGAATATCAATCCAACAAATTCGAGCTTTGTGTTCACAAGCGGCGAGCCAGAGTTTCCGCCAACAATATCGCAATTAGTGATAAAATTCACGGGCGTGGAAAGCGTGAGTTTGTCGCGGCAAGCATTGATGCGCTCTGGCAGAACGAAATCGTTGTTGGGATCGTCGCCAGCAAAACTTTGTGCGCGGTCGAGCAAGCCGTAGAGCGTTGTGCGGGGCGGCGCAATGCTGCCATTCATGGGATATTTTGCAATTTCACCAAAGCTGAGGCGCAGCGTGAAGGTTGCATCGGGATAGGCACTTTTTCCATAGACCGCAAACCGCGCCAATGCTATCTGTTCGAGTGCGGAGGCAAGCGGGGCTTGGATATTTGCGCGGTTATATTCCTCGCGCTCAAGCCAGAGCGGAACGAGCTTGCGGAGGAAGAGTATCATTGGGTCGGTGGATTTGTCAATCGCTGTGCGCCCGCCACTGAGCAGGGCTTTGCGAAACGATATATCGGTCAGGCGCGTACCGCGCACCGCTTCTTTGGCAATATCCGCCGGAGTGCGAAGAATGCTGCCTTCGCCGAGCATCACCTTGACAAGCGGGTCGCCAGCACTGAGTTCGGCAAGAAGAAATTCTAATTCGGCGGTCAGCTTGATTTCTTCATAGTCAAGGTCGAGCGGTGGCTCGGCAAGGGCTTGAAGGCGGAGTTCGGCAAGATAATTTTTTGCAGCTTCGGTACTTGCAGAAGTATTCGGCAATTTTTTGCTGGATGTATTTCCAGAAGCATTTTTGGAAGTATTTCTAGAAGTATTTATCGAAGTATTTTTTGCTTTATTCTCGGCAAGCCTTTCTGCTTCGAGCGTTGCACGAATAAGCGCGAAGGTAATATCGGCAAGGGGTGTGGAAAACGTGGCTGTATATTCTTTGAAAACAACGGTTTGCTTCTGCACAATGCGTTCGGCAATATCCCACGCATTGCCGTACAATCGCTGAAACTCCGCATCGCTCCGCACTTTCTCGCGCAATTCTTGTTCTGCGCGGCGGCATTTTTCTTCCAACGCTTTTTCTTGCAAGCCCTGATATTCTCCTACGAGCGATTTTTTTGCATTTTCATAGTTCAAAATATCGTCTAAAGCTCGTCGTTCCTCGTTTTTCCCTCGTGCTGCATAGCGACGACTTGCCTGAAGCCACATCTCTAGGCGGCGGAGCGAGAACGGATACAGCACATCGCGGTTGAACTGGAACTGCGCAAGCGTATTAAAGCGGTTCGTTGCGCCTGGATGCCCCGAAACAGCAAGAAGCTCTTTCGCTGTTGCGCCTTGGGTGTTCCATTTCAAAAAGTGTGTGCTATGATAGGGTTTACCATGTTCATACACACGAACAAGCGCGAAATCAAGTGCGAAGCGGGGATAGGCAAAGTTATCAAAATCGCCGCCAAAATTTGCGGCTTGCAGCTCTGGCGCAGCAACAAGGCGCACATCGGTGAAGCGTTTGTAGGTGTAGAGCCAGTATTCGCCGCCAGCATAGAGCGAAACCACCTCAGCGCGAGTATTGGTGCGGCTTGCGGCATCATTTTCGAGAGAGCGGATGTATGCTGCTCGTGACTTGTAGAGCGCATCAGCACTCATTCCGGGCTGAGAAATGCGCAGCATCTGCGTTGTGATGTTTTCCATGCTCATAAGCACGTCTAATTCCATACCAAGGCATTTCAATTCCTGCGCTCGTTCGCTCGCTGTGAAGCCCTGTTTGACAATATCGCGGGTCGCTGTGGACAAGGCTTGCAGGTGGTCCATGACAACGTGATGATTGGTAATGACCAAGCCCTGCGGACTCACAAACGCACCCGAACCGCCACCGCTCGTGAAGCGAACACTCGCCAAACGCAAGGTATCGAGCCATTCTTTGCTTGGCGTAAACCGATATTTCTCAAATAAATGCTTGAGCGGCGGGCTGTCAAAGGTCCACATTCCTTCGTCGGGATGACTGTGTTTGCTGGATGCACTGCTCCGAAGCGGCACGAGAACAAGCACTGCTGCGGATACGAATACGAATACGATGCACGATGCTTGCTTTACGAAAAAGCGAAAACATGAAGGAAAGATATTCTGCGCCAAAATGAGGCGATAAAAATGAAACATCGTTTAATTTTGAGACAAGAAAACAAAAACCAAGAACACACCGAAGCGCGTTGGAATGAAATATTTGAATAAGCTCAAAAGCTCATAGCATCGGGCTTCCAGAGATATATTCTGATTCTTCAGCACGGATGTGCTTTTATATGGCATACTCTTTGACAAAACGCTTTGAAGCAAGCAGAAGTAGTTTTTGACTTCGATTTTGACAGCGTACACACTTTCGTTTGTTCGTCTGCGCTATATTTCATTGGGAAAATTTGTACAAACAAAAGTCTTTGCGCTGCCGTAAAAGATTATTGTTCCTCTGTCGTCTCTAGGAGCGCGGATGGGCTTGTTTATAGGATTCTTTTAAGCGTTCAATGGAAACGTGCGTGTAGATTTGCGTGGTAGAAAGCGACGCATGACCAAGCATTTGGCTCACGGCATAAATATCCGCGCCATTGTCCAGTAAGTGCGTCGCAAAGCTGTGGCGAAGCACGTGCGGGCTTTTTTGTGGCGACTCTGTCGTCGAGCGCATTGCCGTATTAACAATGCGATAAATTCCTTGCGATGTCATGCGCTTACCTTTTGCGCTCAGAAAGAAAGCATATGCATCATTTGTCTGATGTATCTCGCTGGATAGCTGATAATTACTTGCATTCGAGTTTTTGTGATAGTATGTGTTACGCACCGCTAACCATGCTTGCATTGCTTCGAGCGCACATTTGCCCACAGGCACAATCCGTTCTTTTTTACCTTTTCCCAGCACACGCACCGTTCGTTCATAAATGCTGAAATCACGGAGATTTAAGCCCGTTAGCTCGCTCACGCGCAAGCCAGAACTGTAGAGCAGTTCAGTAATAGCTTTATTGCGAATGCCGTCGGTGGTGCTGAGGTCGAAGGTTTTGAGGGTTTCGCCAACCTCGCTCACCTGCAAAACACTCGGCAGCTTCTTTTCTTTTTTTGGTGTCGGTATGCCAGAAGCGGGGCTTTTGGGAATAATGTGCTTTTTGACGGCAAATTTACATAATGATTTGACTGCTGCAAGGTATTTCGCAATCGTGGCATTTTGATGTCCTTTGTCGTGCAACCAGCCCGCGAAAGAACGGACATCCGTCGCGGTAATATTTGCAAGGCAGGGATATTCACCATACAGTTCAAAAAGATAATCAGCAAAGCGCTCCAGCGCAAAAGAGTAGGTTTCCACTGTTAGAATAGAATACGCTCGTTCGATTTCGCAATATTGCAAAAAAGATTTCAAAATATCAGCAAAAGTGAAGGAAGGCGGTGGTGTAGATGAAAGTTGCTCTCTTGGCATAAAATCCTCATTGGTAACATTGTGTAGTAAAATAGGTTAAAGAAAATAGCTAGGTTTTTCAACATGATGCGCCTAGCCACTTCATAGACAACTTGAACTGCAATTCACACGCCAAAAAAATAAGAGCATAAAAAAAACTTTTGAAAAAAAGGCGAAGTCTCGTACTTTGCAAGGCAATTTACACTGTACGCTCTAATGCTTGTGGCAGCAACAGAGGCTCAGTTTTTCTTCAAAAACAGCTATCAACCCAATTACATCAGCTATACATAACATTTTCTCCATGCTTGAAACACATGAAAACACGCCTATTGATAGGTCTTTTGATAGGTTTTTCATCGTGAAATTGCTTCACGTGGGAGGTGCTACCATTAGCAAAACACTATCTTTATTCATTGATGGAGACGTACTTAGTTCGATATTATCCCATAATATTCTCCTTTAAGCAAGGAAATACGGACGCACGTTTTTTCAATGATAAGTACGTGACTAAATGTAGTTGAGGATGCTTCGACAGGGCTCAGCATGAGGTCGGAAGCGGTCTTGACCCTGAGCTTGTCGAAGGGTATAATACAAACTATATTGAGTGACGTACTTAGCACTCTCTAGGTTGCTTGGTTGGTGTTCTGCAATGCTCTAATAGCAAAAATCTCTATCATTGAGGTTCACGTTGTGGTGAGGTCAGTACGCTGTTGTTTGGTCGTTATCACTTGTCATTGTAGGTTATTATCACTTTTTTATCTGCTGCTATGGATAGCGTACAAATATTATTTCGTCGGCGTTCTCTCCGCGTGTTGTTTATAGCACTGGTGGCACTGGGCGTAGTTATACTTGCAGCAACACGGTGGCAAGCGGCGCGGAGCATTGGGCGGGTAAACGTTGTGGGTACAAGCCTTATTCGTACATCGGAAATTATTGATATTGTCTTGCAAGCCCCGAAAAATAACACGTCTGCGTCATCCTCTGGCACACCTTCGCAAACGCTCTCCACTACCTTATCAGGGAAGTTTCAAAAAGCCTACATCAATACCGACGAGATTGCACGGCGTGTGGAAAAGCATCCTTTTGTAAAAAGCGCGACTGTGTTTATTGGCGCAAGCGATGCAATTACAGTGGAAGTAGAGGAGCGTGTTCCGATTGCATTTGTGATGATGAAAGGGAAGCAGTTTTATCTCGACCACGATGCTCGTATTCTACCATACCGTTTGACGGAAAGTGTATTGGATTTGCCTGTTATTGCTGCGCTTGGCAGGGCAAAACTTGATTCTACACGCCTTGCAGAAGTTCTCGGTATTTTGCAAGCGGTCGAAGTCTTTGATAAAGAGCAGCCCGAAGCCGAAAAACACCGCCAGGCACAGCCTTTATCGCAAATGCTCTCAGAGATAGATGTATTGCCAAACGGTGATTATACCTTGCGTTTAACGAAATACTCTACCCCAATTCGCTTCGGCAGAGTAGAACACAAAGAAGCCAAAATTGCTCGATTAGCAGCATTTTTGAGCCATTGTGCCGAAAACAAGGTAGAAGTTCACGATTGTAAATATGTAGATGTGCGTTGGGAACACCAAATTGTATTGTTTCCTGCATTGCGGGCAATGGCACATAATGCGCACGAGTAGTATAGCGATGGTAGTATAACAAAGAATTTGGTGCATAGTGCATCACGCATAATGGTGCGAATATGAATGTGTGCATTGCCCCGAATAGCCGAGTTTTGGTAGCATAGATGCACTGTCTGTGCCTTCCCAACTACATCCGCCAAGGACTAGCCCAGCCTTTTTTAAGGACACCTTTTTATCAAATATATGAACGGCATAAATACTATAGTAGCCGCACCAGCACTGGCTTCCAAAGGTCGTAATTTTGTTGTTGGGCTAGACATTGGGACAACAAAAATTTGTGCGGTGGTAGCTGAAGCCCACGACGAGGACGGTTCAATGACCGTTGTTGGAATTGGCAAGGCACCAAGCGAGGGCTTAAATCGTGGTGTTGTGGTAAATATCGAAAAAACCATCAATGCTATTCGGGAAGCAATTGACCAAGCGCAACAGCAATCGGGCGTGGCAATCGAAGAAGCTATCGTGGGCATTGCGGGCGACCATATTCAGTCATTTCAAACCACAGGAATTGTTTCGATTTCTAATTCAAACCGCGAAATTACACAGCACGATGTCAATCGTCTGCTTGATGAAACACGTAAAATTGCGCTTCCAGCTGACCGCCGTATCTTGCATATTATTCCCCAAGATTACATTATCGACGGGCAAGATGGTATCAAGGAACCCGTTGGTATGAGTGGAATACGCATGGAGGCTCGTGTACACGTCGTTACGGGTTTAGTGACAGCAGCACAGAACATTTACCGTTGCGTAGAGCGTGTTGGCTTGAGTGTCCGCGATATCGTTTTAGAGCCAATAGCCAGCAGTTATTCGGTGCTTGATGATGAAGAAAAAGAAATTGGTGTTGCCTTGATTGATATTGGTGGCGGCACAACAGATATTGCCATTTTTGAAGAAGGAATCATCCGGCATACGGCTGTTTTCGGCATTGCGGGTAGGCAAGTAACCGATGATATTCGCAAAGGTTTGGGTATTTTGGCAAAAGAAGCCGAGCGCGTAAAACGCGAATACGGGCATACTTTCATGCGCTCGCTCATGCAAGACGAAGTGTTTATGATTCCAGGTGTTGGCGGACGCAAGCCTCTTGAGTTCACAAAAAGTATGTTGTGCCAAATTGTCCAGCCCCGTATGGAAGAATTGTTAGAATTTGCTTTTGCGGAAATTCGTCGCTCTGGCTATATTGAGCGTTTGTCAGCAGGCGTGGTGCTGACAGGCGGCGGTTCGCTTTTGCGCGGTACGGAAGAATTGGCATCGGAAATTTTTGGTTTACCAATTAAAATTGGTATTCCTGTTGGTTGCGGAAGTGAAGGATTGGCTCCAGAAATTGAAAACCCGCAATATGCCACAGGTATTGGACTTATTCGTTATGGAGTGCGGCACGGTCAATACTTAACACTGAATGATCTTGTTTCGCCAGATATTGAGGACAATGATATGGCGGTAACACAAGAACAACCGTTCGCGCAGCAAGATAATTTTGTTAGCTTGGAATCTGCGCAAAATGGAGCCTTGTATGCGCCCGATGCGCCCAGCGAGGCTTCCGAACCCAGGATCAATGTACTAGAAAAGATGAAGTCATTCTTTCAGGAATTATAGTGTTGAGCAAGTTGAGCAAACTGTATGCCTATCAGAGCAACACCGTACGTACTACATTGTTTAAGAGAATTTTATAGCTAGAGTTGTAGTCCACCTCAGAGGTGGACTACAACTGCGACACTTACAACAACGTCATAACAAGATGAAACTATAAAAATCAACGAAACAATGTAGTACGCATCAAATACGATGAGACTATAAGACTATGCATCGGCTCAACAGGAAGGCAATGCGGATATGCTCGTAGTTAGGCAATCAATAAGCCGTTAAATTATCTGCTCTTCACCACACTGACAAGCAAAAATCGTAACATAACTTTATCACACTTCGAGGATACCGTAGTGATTGAAATGGAATCAAACATCATACAAGGCGCACGTATTTGCGTGGTCGGCGTTGGCGGGGGTGGTGGAAATGCCGTCAATAGCATGATTGCCAAGGGATTATCTGGCGTGGAATTTATTGCCGCGAATACGGATATTCAGTCTCTTCAAAATAATCTTGCCCCATTAAAAATTCAGCTCGGTAAAGCCTCTACACGCGGTTTGGGAGCAGGTGCAGACCCGACAACAGGTCATAAAGCTGTTGAGGAAAGCTCGGAAGAAATTCGACAAGCACTTGCAGGCGCAGATATGGTTTTTGTTACAGCAGGAATGGGCGGTGGCACGGGTACAGGTGCAGCTCCAGTAGTCGCAAAAATTGCGCGGGATTTAGGTGCGCTTGTTGTTGGTATTGTTACCAAGCCGTTTAAGTGGGAAGCTGGCAAACGCTCCCAAGTAGCCGAGCGTGGCGTAGAGGAATTGCGCAAAAACGTGGATGCACTGATTGTGATTCCAAATCAGCGCCTTATGGCGATCATTGACAAACACACTTCCTTCCGCGATGCTTTTTTGCGCGTGGATGATGTGCTGTACAACGCCACACGAGGCATTTCCGATATTATTTCTGGCGTGGGCTATATCAATGTGGACTTCGCTGATGTCCGCACTATCATGCGCAATACTGGCGACGCGCTCATGGGAACGGGCTTTGCCAAAGGCGAGCATCGTGCTATCGAAGCCGCGCAAAATGCCATCTCTTCGCCACTTTTGGAGGGATTGTCCATCAAGGGTGCGCAAGGCGTTCTCGTGAATATTACCGCCAGCCCCGATGTAACTATGTTTGAAGTCGGCGATGCTGTTTCGACCATCGAACAATCAACCGGCAATGATGTCAATTTGATTCACGGCGTAGTTTTTGACGAAACAATGGGCGAAACCCTCATGGTAACAGTCGTAGCGACGGGTTTTAATGAAACGTCCAAAGCTATTCATCTCCATGAGTTTCACTCAGTGCCAGCAAGCATGGCAGAACAAGGTATGGTAGAAAGAGCCGCACAAAAAGCACCCGCTCCTGCTCCCATCCCTGAAGTTGCGCCACCGCCACAGCAGCGTCCAATCATAGTGCCGCCACCAGAACCGCGCCATATCCCCTCGCGCAGTCCAAGTGGCATCGCTGAATTGCAAAAATATGACGAACCAGCCTACGCACGACGGAATAATGCCGCAAGTAACGGCTTTAGCAATGGCGTAAAAATCAATCGCTTCGCGGAAAACGACCCCACGCAGTATGACGAACAAAATACCGAATCCATCAACAAACCCGCTTTCCTTCGTCGTATTATGGATTAAACAAACTACGTGAACGACAATATCAACAAAAAAAGTCGCGCTCAGAATACTTGCAATCAAAGTATCTCGGCGCGACTTTTTTGTGTCAATACAGGCATCATTGGCAAAGAGTCTTTCGGTTCTATTCTTTCAAATCATCAAATTCGCAATACAAACTTTGTGCAATGCGCACAGGCAGCGTTCCCTTTTTTGCTTGCGCCAAAACGGAATCATTGTCCGCAAGCGGCGTATTTGCTCGCTTGGGAAGCATGAGAGCGGCGAATAGATTTTTTGCGAGAAGCT
This sequence comes from Candidatus Kapaibacterium sp., assembly GCA_004292595.1. Taxonomy (GTDB): domain Bacteria; phylum Bacteroidota; class Ignavibacteria; order Kapaibacteriales; family UBA4661; genus PH2015. The sequence continues at coordinate 17,126 of RDXM01000090.1, forward strand.
GCGCAAGTGCAGAGGAATTTTGCACTGAGCAGATTTGGTCGAAGTCAGGCTTTGCCGAAATAGTATGAGCCACAAAGGCTTCTTTTGCTGTCCCGAAAACGAAATACTCCGATGTTGCAGCGCGTTTTTGCTGCGGGTCAAACTTCCGAACATGAAGAATGGTGCGGATTTCAACCACAACATTTTCCGCAATTTTTGTTCCACCGCGCTCAAAATGCCCGCGATACAACTGCACCTTGAACGGGCGCGGATGCCGCATCATTTCTGGCAATACGAATACTTCTGGCTCAATCGTATAGACACGCTCATTCGGAAATTGCTGGCGTGAAGCCTTGTACAGCGCATGAACGCTCTCTGGCAAGGCAAGGCGCAACAACACTTGATAGTCGTGTGGCGAGTGAAACATTGGCAAATGCGAGGCGTAGATGTTCGCGTCGGCAGTTCCGCCAAAGAGCAACATTCCGTGCGTGGAGGGCTTGTCGGAGACTGTTACGCCTGTGTGATGCTGTGCAATGCCTGTAAGCGGCACATTTACGAGCAAGGCAAGTAACAATGCACTTTTGCGCCACTTTGAGAAAGATATACTTTTCAAGAAACAAGCATTCATCAATCTTCCATCCCTGTAAATTTGAGAACAGCCGAAATAACCAGCACCAAAATAAATGCAACCAAAATACCACCAATCGCTTGCGTCAGTAGATATTTTTCCTGCCCTTTGTATTCTTCTCGCCCAATGCGCTTAAACAGCAGAAACGACCGCGCAACCAGCGTCCCACCAACAAGAGCGACAATAATAATGGAAATCATGTTTTCCTTTGTGAAAGTTTTGAGAAAATTTCTGAACAAAAATTTTGCGATGCGCATTCACGCAATTACAATTTTTGCTTGAGCGCGACAATTCTGCGATACGATTCATCCACGCGAGCGCGTGAAATCTTACCTTCCAGCACCAAACGCTTCAAAATGCTGCTTGCTTTGGTGATAATGTCGGGGTCATATTGCAAATTATTCCCAAAGCAGACAATATCCACACCTGCATTGATGCACTTTTCCAATGCCACGTCCAGCCCGTAGTGGTCAGCGATTGCGCCCATTTGCATATCGTCGGAAATAACCACGCCTTGATATTTCAAGCTATCGCGTAGAATGCCCGTAATCACGCGCTTTGAGAGCGTTGCTGGAACATCAGCATCTAAGCGGTTATTGAAAATATGCGCTGTCATAATCATATCAACCTTGTTTTGGCGAATAAGTTCCGCGTAGGGCTTGATTTCATCGGGCTTCCACGTGTCGCTCACATCCACAAAGCCCTTGTGCGAATCCGCTTTCGAGGAGCCGTGTCCAGGAAAATGCTTCAGCGTTGTGATGACCTTCTTTTTGCGATGCTCTTCCACAATCACCGCCGCTTGAGAGGCAACAATACTCGGTTCGGCGGAGAAACTCCGTTCGATTTTGCCAATAACGGGATTTTCGGGATTCACATTCACATCCACCGACGGCGCGAAGTTCAAATTAAAACCGTTCTCAGCAAGTGTTTGTGCGGTCTTTGCGGCATAGAAGCGCGTGGAATCCATGTTGTTCAATTTGCCCAAATATTGCTGCGACACCGATGGCGGAAAGCCATAGCGAGGTTTCAAGCGGTTTACGCGCCCACCTTCTTGGTCAATGCTGATAAAAAGCGGCAGCCCAACATTGCTTTCCCGCGCTGCTTTGGCGAGTTGTGCCGTCAGACCGCGTACTTGCTGGGGTGATTCGATATTGCGTTTGAATTCTTTCGTCGGAACATCATAATCGAACAAAATCACACTGCCCACGCGCCCAGCTTTTACGTCCTTCAGAAACGGGTCTGTTTCTTGCAGCGACATACCGCGAAAACCGATAAGCAGCATTTGTGCGATTTTGAGGTCGAGAGAATCTCGTGTTTGCGCGAGGCATGAGCCAGAGAGCGATGTCAGAACAAGGAATGACGCTATGGTGAAAAGTTTTGTATTCATTATGGTTGGTTTCTTCAGTAATGACAGATGTTGAATTCAATTTAAAAATGATGGTCGAAAAAGCGGATTTGTTTCTTGCAGTGGCACATCGGAATAATCAGGCTCATGTTCATCATAAGCATACTGAAGATTGTGTGCTGCCAAGGCATACCAATCCTGCTGTTCTTCACGGAACGCGCCGCTAGAGTCCTGTTTTTCAGATTCTTCTGGCTTTTTGAGAATAACAATAATTGCTTCGGCTGATTCTGGCAATATTGCTCCCGCATCAAGAACAATGCGGTGTTGGCGGATATGCGCTGAGTATGTTGTATAGCTCATGCCGTACCTCAAAGAATAAATGAGATGAAAGGGTAATGTTCAGAAGCAAAATGTTCTATCACTATCCACCAACAACATCCAACAAGGCTTTCAAAATGCGGTCTGCTGGCTTCAAACCTTGCATGGAGAGCGGTGTCGCATTTGGTGTACCTTTGGTGGATTGTTCTTTTGCGGCAGATTTCATAAAGCGTTTCATGTTTGCTTCGGGTAGCACAATGTTCTGGAAACCGAGTTTTCGTGCCTCGTTCACACGCTGTTCAATCGAAACAACTGCGCGAACTTCGCCCGTCAAACCAATTTCACCAATCAGCGCGGTGTCTGCTTGAATTGCAATATCGCGGAAGGAACTCACAATCGCTGCCGCCACGCCTAAATCCACCGCAGGATCGTCCAAACGCAAGCCGCCTGCGATGTTCACGAACACATCATGCTTGCCGAGCGCGAGACCAAGCCGCTTTTCAAGCACTGCCAGAATCATTTGCAGGCGGCGGTAATCCAAGCCTGTCGCGCTGCGCTGAGGCTGATTGTAGCTTGTCGGCGTAACTAAGGCTTGCACTTCCACCAAAATTGGGCGCGAACCCTCCATTGCCGCCGTTACTGCCGTGCCAGACTCACCCGCATTGCGTTGCGATAAAAACACTTCGGAAGGATTTGTCACCTCCTGCAAACCGTCTTCGCTCATTTCAAACACGCCAATTTCATTCGTCGAACCATACCGATTTTTTGCCGCTCGTAAAATGCGATACGAGTAAATATGCTCGCCCTCGAATTGCAAGACCGTATCCACGATATGTTCCAGCACTTTCGGTCCCGCGAGCGAACCTTCTTTCGTAACGTGTCCGACGAGAAAAACTGGCTTGCCAAGCGTCTTTGCGGCGTGCATGAGCAAGGCAGCGCACTCGCGCACCTGCGCCACGCTACCGGGCGCGGACTCAATATCCGTGCGGAACATGGTCTGAATCGAATCAGCTATTACCAAGCCCGCATCGGTGGTGCGCATTGCTTCGACGATTTCATCGGCGTTGGTTTCGGCGAGAACACTGAGCGTCGAAAAGTCAAGATTCAAGCGGTTTGCACGGGATTTTATTTGTTGTAATGATTCCTCGCCCGTCACGTACAAGGGCTTCACATCGCCCAAGCGAGCGCACATTTGCAGCATCAGCGTTGATTTTCCAATACCTGGGTCGCCGCCCACCAGCGTAATTGAACCCAGCATAATTCCGCCACCCAACACGCGGTCAAGCTCGGTAATGCCAGTTTTTATGCGGTCTTCAGCGACTTGTTCAATGTCTTGGAGCAATATCGGTTTTTGCTTCACAAGCGACGCACCGCCCAAGCCCCCTCTCGCTTCCACGCGACGCGATGTTGCTGCGCTTTGTTTTACCTGCGTTTCTTCGGTCATCGTGTTCCATTCGCCGCAGGACGGGCATTTTCCCGCCCAGCGCGGCGCGGAAAATCCGCAGCTTTGACAGGCGTAAATCGTTTTTGTTTTCATGGTGGTATTTGTGTGGTAATCCTACAAAGCTGATAAATACTGGCTTCAGACTTTATGCTAAAACGGGTTCTTCCATCACTTCCGTCAGCAACATGAGTGAAATACGATAGCCATATTCTTCGAGTATTTCCGCCTCAATTTCGCCTGTCAAATCTTGCACATCGCTCTCTTCCTGCGCTGTCACATAGCCTGTGGCGAATATCCAAATATGATTTGGGTCGTCGGGACTGAATTGTATTTCATCCGTCCTCTGAAGGCTGGGAAACTGTGCATGGACACGCTCGAAAAGCTCATCCATGAGTGCTTGCTGGCGGTGATTGATAGTGTTCATTGCTGTTCTAGCTCCATGCGAATAACGTTGATAAATTCTTTCGCCATCAATAGTTGTTTTTCTGCTTTTTGGCGACTGAGCATTGTTGGATAATAATCGGCAAGATTTCGTGCGTCTTGCATTGTCAAAAGGTAGCGTTTGAAGGAAACGGAAATGTGCTTTGAACGGCGTATTACCTCGCCATTAAAGGTTGCCTGTACTTTTGCATGGTCGGTATTTGCCTGCAATCCTTTCATCTGAATCATCGCTAAAGCTGCTTGAAATGCTGCATAATACGCACGGTTCGTTGCTGCATTGTACAATCGTGCATCGCACAGTAACTGCGCTCCTTGGAGATTCTCTTCGGCTTTGAGGAAAAATTCGTTTACCATTGCTGCATTATATTTTTGGGGACATTTGCAAATGGCACAGACAGGAGTGTCTGTGCTATCGAAGCCTCAATTTTCATCATTTTCTTCACTCAATTCAATTACCTGCTCCGCAAAATACGCCTGCAACAACGCCGCCGTTTTCTTGCCTGCAACCCGCTCCAAATCTTCGTTGGAAGCAGTACGCACACCTTGTACCGAGCCGAGTTCTTTGAGCAGTTTCTGCGCCGTCTGCTCGCCAATTCCTTTGATGTTCGTGAGTTCGGTTTGCAACGTGCGCTTGTCGCGGAGCGAGCGATGGAACTCAATGGCAAAGCGGTGTGCCTCGTCGCGGGCTTGCTGCAAGAGTTTGAGGCTGCTGGAAGTTTTTGGCAAAAGAATTGCTTCCGACGAATTCGGGAAAAATACTTCTTCCAAACGCTTCGCTAGTCCAATCATCGGAATATCCTGCAAGCCTAGTTCTCGCATGATTTCAACGGCATGGGAAAGCTGCCCTTTACCGCCGTCGATGATGATGAGGTCTGGGCGCGGCGTATCTTCGGCAATCATGCGCGTATAGCGGCGGCGCACCACTTCTTGCATGGACTTAAAGTCGTCAATCCCTTCAACGGTGCGGATTTTGAACTTGCGATAATCAGATTTTTTCGCCTTGCCATCAACAAACACCACAAGCGATGAAACCGTCTCCGAACCTTGAAAATGCGAGTTGTCGAAGCATTCAATACGGCGCGGAGCCTTGCTGAGGCGCAAATCACGTTGCAAGGAAAGGACAGCGCGTGGAATAAGCGAATCTTTATTTTCCTCGCGTTTCAGACGTTGCAATTCCAATTCTTTCAAAAGAAAATCCGCATTCATGCTTGCCATGTTCACCAATTTCCGCTTATCGCCAAGTTGCGGAACGGTGAGGAGAATCTTGCCAGAACGCTTGCTTTGAAGCCATGCCGCGAGTATTTCCGTGTCGTCAATTTCGGTTTGCAGAAAAATTTCATCGGGAACGTCGTCGCTTTCCAAGTAAAAACGCTCGCAAGTGGCTCGTAAAAGCTCGGCATCGCTTTTTTCCTCGCTGTGCTGAATGTAGTAGTGCTGCTTGCCAATAAGTTTGCCATCGCGGACTTTCAAAATCACCGCGCAGGCATCTTTTTCGTTGCGCGAAAGTGCGAGAACGTCCCTATCGACGGGGTCTGTAGAGACAACTTTCTGCTTTTCGGAATATTCCCTCAGCGCGATAAGACGATTGCGCACAACGACCGCTTTTTCAAATTCCATTTCCTCCGAAAGCCGCTCCATTTCTTGCTCCAAGCTCTTTTCAACGCTGCGTGATTTCCCTTTCAAAATCTGCACCGCGTGAGTAATCATGCCGCTGTAGTGTTCTTTCGTAACAAAGCCTTCGCACGGACCTTCGCATTTTTTAATGTGAAAATCCAAGCACACTTTGAACTTCCCTTTGGCAATGCTTTCGGGCGTTAAATCAAGCTGGCACGAGCGAATCGGGAAGAGCGAGCGCAGCAAATTGAGCATGATGTACATATACTTCGTCTCGGTGTAGGGACCAAAGTATTTGCTGCCGTCACGCACGATGCGGCGCGTGGGGAAAATGCGGGGAAATTGCTCGCTCGTAACGCAGATGTAGGGGTAGGATTTGTCGTCTTTCAAGAGGATGTTGTAGCGCGGCTGATGCTCCTTGATAAGCGTATTTTCAAGGATAAGTGCTTCTATTTCGGAATCGGTAACAATAATTTCCAAATCACGGATTTTGCTCACCAAAACCCGCGTCTTTGCGTCTCTTGGGCGACCTTGCTGAAAATACGAGCGCACTCGACTCCGCAGATTTTTCGCTTTCCCGACGTACAAAATCTTGCCCTCCGCGTCCTTGTGCAAGTACACGCCTGGCTGTGTGGGAAGATTATGCAGTTTTTCAGCAAGCGTGATGCTCGGAATCTGCATCGCGCCAACATCGTCAGCATTGACAATATCTTCTAGCGTTTGGGATTGCAACGTTTGAGCTTCAAGCGTTTGAGAGGATTCTTCCAGCACAACCAGCCTCAAAAGAAAGAGAAAATGTTTATAGGTCGTTGATTATGTTGTAAAAAGAAGTATTTTTGGAGATACAACCCTTCACGATATGATATTTATTGAATCCGATAAGTTTACGAAAAAAGTATCAACAATTCTTTCTGACGACCAACTTGCACAGATTCAGAATGCGATAATGAGCAATCCAAATATTGGCGTTCTCATCAAGCCCAATCTGTGCGGATTGCGGAAATTACGAGCTTCTGACGGTACAAAAGGCAAACGCGGCGGTGTGAGAGTGATTTATTTTTGGATAGTCAGTGATACCATGACGTTGCTTTTAGACCTCTGCACAAAAGGTAAAAAAGAAGACCTTACGAAAAAAGAAATGCAAGAACTTTGTGCAATTATCAAGGAATTAAGCAATGCCTAGCCAACATTTCCAAGACCTCAAGGAAAGTCTTTTAAATACTAAAGACGTTCTCGCTGGTAAACTTCCGCCCGCCCGCGTCTGGCACATTGATGAGAAAACAGGTGAACGTACCTTGCGGGAAGATAATACGGAATTTTATCGCCAACAGAGCACAAATGCTCATGTTGCCGAACCAGTTACTCTTGCTGAAAATGATTAACGAAGTTCAAGACCTTTCGCAAATGACTACCCATCCAAGCGTTCTTGCAAAATCTGCGTAACAACTTTCGGATTCGCTTTGCCTTTGGTTTCCTTCAATGCCTGCCCAACAAAAAAGCCCATCACATTCGTCTTGCCACCGCGATAACGCGAGACTTCATCAGGGTTTCCAGCGAGAATGCGGTCAACAATTTCCACAATCAACGACGTGTCGGAAACCTGCGCCAAACCTTTCTCCTCAACCACTTTTTTCGGTGATTTTCCTTGCAGCACATCAGGGAAAATTTCTTTGGCAATTTTCGAGGAAATTGCATCGCTGGCAAAAAGCTCGACCAGCTCCGCGACGTGTTGTGGTGAGAGGTTCAGCTCTTGAATCGTGATTTTCTTCTCGCCCAGCGTCCGCATAACTTCGGTCATAATCCAGTTGCTGACGAGCTTGGTGCGATCTTTCGTTTTTTCGGATAAATGGCTACACGCATCCTCGAAGAACTGAGCAACGGCGCGCTCTTGCGTGAGAACGTGCGCATCGTAGCCTGGCAAACCAAATTCTCGTACAAAGCGGTGTTTGCGGTCGAGTGCGAGTTCGGGCATTGCAGATTGAATACTGGCGAGCCAGTCTTTGCTCACGCGAAGCGGTGGCAAATCTGGTTCGGGGAAATAGCGATAGTCATGCGCTTGTTCCTTGCTGCGTTGGGATTTTGTTGTTTGCGAGGCAGCGTCCCAACCGCGTGTTTCCTGCACAACTGTTCCGCCTGCTTCAACAAGCTCAATCTGGCGCGCAATCTCGTATTCAATGGCTTTCTCCACATTGCGGAAGCTATTCATATTTTTCACTTCGGTCTTTGTGCCGAATTCTTCTTGTCCAATGGGGCGAATGGAAATATTTGCGTCGCAGCGCATAGAACCTTCTTCCATGTTGCCGTCACAAATGCCCAAGTACAGCAGGATTTGGCGGATTTGCGTGAGGTACGCGACGGAATCTTGCGCCGAGCGCAAATCTGGCTCGCTCACAATTTCGATAAGTGCAACACCAGCGCGGTTCAAATCAACAAGCGTATCAATATCAAGGTCGTGGATAGATTTTCCCGCGTCCTCTTCCATATGGATGCGCGTAATCCCGATGCGCTTTGTCGCGGTGTTTTCCACTTTTGGGTCTTCTTCAATATCAATCCAACCTTCGTAGCAAAGCGGCTCGTCGAACTGCGAAATTTGGTAGCCTTTCGGCAAATCGGGGTAAAAATAATGCTTCCGCGCAAAGAGCGAGACAGGGCGAATCTGGCAATGCGTCGCCACGCCCATTTTGATAGCAAATTCCACCGCTTGCTTGTTCAGCACAGGCAATACGCCTGGATGACCCAGCGAAACGGGAGAAATGTTGGTGTTCGGCGGCATGCCAAATTCGGTGGAATCGCCGCAGAAAATCTTGCTTTTGGTAAGCAATTGCGCGTGAACTTCCAAGCCGATAACCGCTTCGTATTTAGCGGCGGGCAGAGATGAAGATTGAGCCATAGATTGAAAAAAATGAAGAGTGAAAACGAGTATTCTAAAAAATGTTCGACAGCTACAAAATCTTACACAATCTTTGCAAATGGCGTAAAATCTGGTGGCACGGCAGCAAATTCTGCAAGGTCGTCCTGCACGGTGACCAAGTACAAGCCTGCAGCAAACACCTCGTCGCGCTGCACAGGCGAGACCGCATCAACAGCCGCGAGGACACCGTAAAGCGTCATGCCTTTGTAGTGCGGGTAAAAATCTCCGAAACGGCGCATCTGCTCTTGTATCTGGGCAATACTGCGCTTATCCAGCAAACTTTTTACTTCCACAATAAAGCCGATATTTTTCGCACCATTCACAAAACCAAAGCCGTCTAATTCCTGCCATTCCTCACCGCGCTTGGTTTTAAGACGTGTGTAGAAATCGGTAATGCCAAAACGTTTGCGCAGCATTGCTTCAACGGACGGCAAAAGCAAGCCTTCGGTGAAGTAGCCAAATTTATTGCCCAAGCCGCCAATTTGCTTACCGAGTTCGTCAATGCGGCGTTTGAGCTGGCGTGTTTCTTCGGCGGCTTCGGCAGCGCGGCGGTCACCAAGTTCCTTTGCTTCTGTAAAAAGGCGGTCTGCTTCGATAGCACGGCGGTCGGCGGCTTCTTGCGATGCTGCCATTTGCGCCTTGAAGGCTTCGGTACTCAAGATGCTTTGCGCCACAAGGTTTTGGAGTTCTTCAAGTGTTGCGTTCATGGCGGGAAGGGAATTATTGGGGAACATTCAACGAGGAATCACAACAAAAATACGAATTTTTTGGATTGTGTGCATCAATGCGCTGCAACGCAAAAAGTCATTACTCAGCACTTGAAACCTTGCGCATGGGCTGAACAATCAGAAAAAAGACCGCCGTTGCATAGCCAAGCATCGCAAGAAATGGTCCGGCACCGCTTAAAATCGTGATACGCTTGGTCAGAAGCTGCTTTGCGGTTTCGAGCGGAAAATCCTTGTACGTCGCATACTGTGTGGCTTTGACAAGCAAAATGTCGTAATAGCCTTGCCAAATCTCAATCGGAATATACAAACAGACTAACATTCCACCAATAAACAAACCACCCCGCTCGCGCCACAATGTCTTGTGCTGTAACCACAACCACGCACCCAGCACCACAACAAGACCGTAGCTGATAAGCGTATAAAACGACGCTCGTGCGAAGAGACGAAGCGTCTGTGCTTGCGCATCGGGCGGCATATCTGCTTTAAAGGTGAGCGTTCCCGGCACGAACAAATCAAAGCCAATCGCCGCACGGACAATCGTGCCACCAAGCCAGACAATGCCCGAAAGAGCGAATAAAAAAAGTGCGAAACGCTGGAATGATGAGAGGTGTATAGTCATATCTGATGGAGAGAATTTTAGGTTCAATAGCTTACTTTTCCGTCATTGCAACAGCATCAATAATAAATTCTACGCGGCGATTTTGCTGCCGTCCTTCTTCGGAATCATTCGTGCCGACGGGCTTATCTTCGCCGAAACCTTTGGACAGAACACGCTTGCGGTCGATGCCGAGCGTCTCTAAATACTTGTACACCGCTTCGGCACGTTTGCGCGAAAGTTCGATATTATTTTTCTTTGAGCCAACATTATCGCTGAAGCCAGCAATGGTGATGTTGAGCGAGGGATTGCGTGTCATCATGTCCACCACGCGGCGGAGTTCGGGGTCGGATTCGGGTTTTAATTCCCATTTTCCTGTTTCAAAAAAGATATTGTTCAGCACGACCGATTGTCCTTTTTCAAGCTGCACAAGGCGCAAATCTCGCTTCACTTCTTGATATTTTTGCAATGAGCGTAAGTCAATATTTTCATTCACCGATACATAGCGATCTGCTTCAGCACGAAAACCGTATAATTCTCCAACAGGCAGCGAAATTTGAAAACGCCCTGTAAGCGAGTCGCTATGCGCTATTCCAAGCTCTCTGCCTGTTGTGAGCGATTCATAGCGAATAGCAGCGCCGCCGATAGGCTTTTTCGTACGAGCATCCAACACACGACCCGAAATCAGCACCACAGGGCGCGGGCGCAAGCCCTCTGGCACGACGATACGAAAAATATCACTGCCACCAAGCGAGTTTTTCTCCGAAACAAAATACGCAAACTCACCCGAAGCTGGCAGCGAAAAATACGCATCCCAATCCGAAGAATTGATGCTGGGTCCAAGGTTTTGCGGCTCTGTCCAGCGCGTCCATGTTGAATCCAAGCGGCGCGACATGAAAATATCGTTACTGCCGTAGCCGTTATGCCCATCGGACGAGAAATAGAGCGTCATGCCGTCGCTTGCCAGAAACACGGTGGATTCATCGCCCGCCGTATTCACCTCGCGTCCCAAATTGAGCGGCGGCGACCATTTGCCGTTGCTTTGCATAAAACTTACGAATAAATCCATCCCGCCAAGCGAGGTATTGCGGTCCAAAGCCATGAGCAAGGTTTTTCCGTCCGAAGCGAGCGAGTAGTTCACAAGCTGCTTGTTTACTTGATAGTCCTGAATGTATTGCCGCGTGGGTTGCCCCCAGCCGCTTGTGGTCTTTTGCGAGAGCGAAACGCCCGCCGTTACTGAGCCGTTGGGCAAATACACATTCCCAACGAGCATCGTATTTCCGTCAGGCAAAATGCCGCAGACAAAGTTTGGATATTGGTTGTTGAGCGGCGCACCAATGTTTTTCGCCACGCCCCAGCCCACCACGTGTGTAAGGCTGTCTTCGGTGATTTCCGCATACCAAATATCTTCTTCGCGGCGCACACCAAAGTTGTCGGGATGCTGCTTGCGGCAGAAATACAGGGTTTTGCCGTCGGTGGTGATAATGGGAAATACTTCTTCGTACTCAGAATTAACCGCTTTTCCAAGATTTTCTGGCTTGGTCGTATTCGTAAGCCCTTTTAAGGTATTGATTTCAGGCTTTACCGTATCGGTCGAGGTAGAAAGCGCAATCGCATCAATTTCGTTGATACCCTGCACCAATCCTACATTCAGCACCAATTCTACCTCCGCAACTTTATACGGACGCGCTTCAAAAACAATGTTCAGCATTCGCCAGGCTTCAGGAACGGCGCGGGGTGCAGCGCGGTACACGGTGTCCATTTCGCGGGGCGTTGTTCCGCGAACAATCACGGCGGTAATTGCGCCCGGATTAAAATTCTCTGCAATGGCTATCTGCCGCGCTGGAACGGGAACATCGAAACCAACGCGAATGTTATCCGTAATGGAAACGGGGATTTGATTATTATCTTTTCCCGAAGCCCACGAGCAAGGATTACTCACGCCCGCGCGAGCAAAGATATTCGGCTTGCCCAAAAGCTGATGCGAAGAATACGGTCCGATATTCGACTTCTGCGACGTAACCCGCACCACGCGCGAAGCCCATTGCACCTTCGGTTCATGCAGAACTTGCTGGGAAGGCACGCCAGAGGGAGTATCGGACGAAGAGGTGAAGTGTGCGATAGTTTGCGCTTGCACAAATAATGGCGTTGTACAAAGAACAATGCTGAACGTCAGGAATAATGCTGCTTGGAGCATTCTTTTGCTCGCAAGAAATTCGCACCACTGTTTGTATTGCAATAAGAAAAAACGAAGTGAAATCATTCCGAAAAAAAAATGTGAACAAGGACGTTAAACGTGAAAACCTGCTGCGTGGCTCTCACGGGGGGAAGGTAGAAAACACCGCGCCTTGACGCGCAATGCTTTCGAGAGTGGATGATGATGGTTGGTTCTTGATTTGAGAAATACTTGCTTGCGATTATCTCTGTTGGACATCATCCATAAAATTGACAAATTACAAAGCTACGGATTTTCGTGGAATGTACCCACGCCAAATTTTTTAGGCTTATCTTCTCTTATGATTTCTCTCACCATTTCTGAGTTTGCCATGAACTTCGCTTATTCACCTGCATTTGTGCGTGTTGCTCGTGCTTCGCGTGCGCATAGTTTAGGCACACGTGCGCTTTCGATTAGTTTAATGTGCGGCTTGCTTCTGCTTGGAATGCTTGCAGGACGCACCAATGCTCATGCACAAGCAAAATTGCTGATTCCAATGGACGTAAGCCAAAGCGACCACCTGAAGAGCTACGGCGTGGCGTATTGGACGCTCTCGCGGAATCAAAATGTGGATTGGCTTTTGAATTATCGCGGCGGCGCGTTTATGACCGAATATAGCGAGACACTTGCCGCAGAGTGCCGTATTCGTGGGGTTTCGTTTGAACAAATTGATGCGGCAAGCGCGGCGCGAATCTACGCCGAAGTGCAAAACGAAGGCAATAACATGGATGTTGTGCGTCTTGAGAAGCAGCCTCGCGTGGGCGTGTACGTGCCGCCTGGCTTCAAGCCTTGGGACGATGCGGTTACGCTGGTCATGGAATACGCCGAAATTCCCTACACAAAAATTTGGGATGAAGAAGTTATCAATGATTCGCTTGCTCGCTTCGATTGGCTGCACGTCCACCACGAAGATTTTACGGGGCAGTACGGGAAATTTTTCGCTAGTTTTGCAACCGCGCCGTGGTATATTCAGCAAGTGGCATTGCTCGAAAGTACCTCGAAAAAGCTGGGTTTCCGCAAGGTTTCGGAATTGAAAAAAGCGGTCGTGGAGAAGATTCGGCGCTGGATTGGCGAGGGCGGATTTATGTTCGCAATGTGCGGCGCGACCGATACCTTCGACATTGCGCAAGCCGCCCAAAATACCGATATTTGCGACGTAATGTTCGACGGCGACGCGCCCGACCCCAATGCCAACGGCAAACTTGATTTCTCGCGCACCTTCGCCTTTGAAAACTTCTCGCTCGTAATGAATCCATATGAGTACGAGTATTCCAACATCGACTGCGACGCAAACTACCGCTCGCTCGATCCCGCCAGCGACTACTTCACGCTCTTCGATTTTTCCGCAAAATACGACCCCGTTCCCACGATGCTCACGCAATGCCACGTGAACGTTGTGCGCGGATTTCTTGGGCAAACAACCGCATTCCACAAAGAATTTATCAAGAAATCTATCTTGCTTTTGGGTGAAAAAGAAGGTTCGGATGAGGTAAAATATCTGCATGGAAACTTCGGACGCGGCACGTTCACGTGGTACGGCGGACACGACCCCGAAGACTACCGCCACGCCGTTGGCGACCCCGCAACGGATTTATCTTTGCACCGCAATTCGGCTGGCTATCGTTTAATTTTGAATAATGTTTTGTTTCCAGCAGCAAAGAAAAAGAAGCAAAAAACCTGAGAAAAAAGGATGAAGTCTGAGGGCGGAAAGATGTAGAGAAGTATTGTTCTGTACACATCATAAATGCTTGCTTGTGAGCAACAAGCATTTGTGAAAAACTATCGAAAATGTATGAAATTTACCATCTTAGGAAGCGGCACATCAACGGGCGTTCCGCTTGCGGGCTGTGGGTGCGAGACGTGCCGTTCTACCGATACGCGGGATAAACGCTTGCGTCCGTCGCTGCTTGTGGAATCCGCCACAACAACGATTGTAATTGACACCTCCGCCGATTTTCGCTATCAAATGCTGCGTTTGGGTGTGCAGAAAATTGACGGCGTTGTTTTCACGCATCACCATTTCGACCACATTGGCGGCTTCGACGACCTCCGCGCCTTCAATTTCCTGCTCCGCAAGGCATTGCCGATTTATCTCATGGAAGAAACGATGGAAAATTTGCGCCGCACCTTTTTGTACGCCTTCGTGGATACGGGACAAAAAGGCGGCGGCGTGCCAGTTGTGGAGCAAAATATCATCACTACTGCGCCCTTTACGGTGGGCGATATTGAGTTTCTACCAATCCCCATGATGCATGGAAAAATGCGCGTGAACGGTTATCGCATTGGGAATTTCGCGTATTGCACCGATACTAACTTTATTTTTGAAGAATCTTTCGAGCTTTTACGCGGTCTGGACGTACTTATCTTGGACGCACTGCGCTACGACGCGCATCCAACGCATTTCACCGTGAACGAAGCTATTGCCTGTGCCGAGCGTATTGGCGCGAAACAGACGTATTTCACCCACATAGCGCATAATATCTTGCACGCCGACCTCAGCCAGCGCTTGCCGCAGGGGATCGCGTTGGCGTATGATGGTTTGGTGATGGAATGCTAGGCATTTCGCTCTTCAAAGCAGAAAGATTATTTTCAAAACCGCCCTGCACAAACGATTGTTCCATTGTCTGTTTTCATTTCGTTTTGTAATTTGTTTTCTGCTCGCTGGAAACGAGCAAATACCCGAAAAATGCTCCCGCCACTACCGCATAAACACTCTTCTCTTTCAATTTTACCGCATTCTTCCTCTCTTTCATATGAAACACTCTTTTCCTTTGTTTCGCAAAGCGATACAAGCCGCATCAACGCTTGCGTTGAGCGTTCTTTGCCTCAGCAGCGCACCGCTCCTTGCGCAGTACACCGTCGATGGCAATCCAAACCGTAAATTTGAGCCGATTGATATGCTTCTTCCTTCGCCAAACAGCTACCGCACCGCCTCTGGTGCGCCTGGCAAGGATTACTGGCAACAAAAAGCAGATTATGTTATTTCGGTGGAATTAAACGAGCAAACCCGCTCCATTACTGGCTCAGAGACCATCACCTACACCAATAATTCCCCCGACGCGCTCGAGTATTTGTGGTTGCAACTCGACCAAAATGCCTTTGAAAAAAACTCCGAAAAATACATGACGCAAACAAGTACGCCGTTTGCGAACCAAGTGTCGCTCAACACCGTCAAACGCTCACTTGATAAAATAACGTTTGATGGCGGCTACAAAATTAAAACTGTGAAAGATGCATCGGGAAAGCCGCTTAAATACGCGGTTGTTGGAACAATGATGCGCGTGGATTTGCCAACAGCTTTACGTACAGGACAAAAGTTTAGCTTTGGCGTAGAATGGTCGTTCAACATCGTTCCGAAGGACTTCGGCGAGCGTTCCAACTACGAATTTTTCCCCGCCGACAGCAATGACATTTTCGGTGTGGCGCAGTTTTTCCCGCGTATGGCAGTGTATATCGACCACAAAGGCTGGCAGCACAAGTCATTCCTTGGAACAGGCGAATTTACCTTGCCTTTCGGCGATTACAAAGTGAGCATCACCGTTCCTGCCGACCACGTTGTGGGCGCGACAGGAGCATTGCAAAATGCGGATAAAGTTCTGAGTCCCGACCAGCGTAGCCGCTTGAAGCAAGCCGAAACCGCAACTGCGCCTGTACTCATTGTTACGAGCGACGAAGCGAAGAAAAACGAGGCTTCGCGCACCACTGCTGCTGCGAAGCAGAAAAAAACATGGGTTTACACCGCAGAGCGTGTACGCGATTTTGCATTCTGTTCTTCGCGCAAATTTATTTGGGATGCACTTGGCGTAAACGTAGAAGGCAAGCGGGTTCTGGCGATGTCGTTTTTCCCAAAAGAAGGCGACCCGCTTTGGGGACAATACTCCACCCGCGCCATTGCTCACACTTTGAAAACGTATTCAAAATACACCTTCCCGTATCCATATCCTGTCGCAATCTCCGCAAACGTGGACATTGGCGGCGGTATGGAATACCCGATGATTGCTTTCAATGCGCCGCGTCCTGATGCGGACGGCACGTATCATCCGCGCGTGAAGGACTTTTTGCTTTTGGTTATTTTCCACGAAGTTGGACACAACTATTTCCCAATGATTGTGAATTCCGACGAGCGTCAGTGGGCGTGGATGGATGAGGGTTTGAATACGTTTATGCAATTTTTAGCAGAACAAGAATGGGATAGAAATTTTAACTCGTCGGCAGGTTTTCCGCGCACGATTACCGATTACATGAAAGCGGAAAAGAACGTGCTTACGCCGATTATGACCACTTCGGACAACATTCCAGGACGCGAATACGGCGACAATTCATACGACAAACCCGCAACTGCTCTTAATATCTTGCGCGAAACCGTTTTGGGGCGCGAACTCTTTGATTATGCGTTCAAAAAATATGCACAACGGTGGATGTTCAAGCATCCAGAACCAGCAGACTTTTTCCGCACAATGGAAGATGCTTCGGGCGTAGATTTGGACTGGTTCTGGCGCGGTTGGTTCTACACCACCGACCATTGCGATATTGCGCTGAACAAAGTACAACGCTACGTGATTGACACGCGCAATCCCGACGTGGAACTTGTTGCCAAAAAGCAAGATAAAACCTTGCTTCCACCAGATTTGACCACCATGCGCAATCAAACCGACATTGCCCAAACCGTCACCGAACTTGATTCCAACGCCCGCGATTACTACGACAAAAACGACCCATTTGCGCCGCGTTCATGGCAGAAGAAAGATTTTGAGAGGTTTGTGAACGGTTTGAACGACAAAGAACGTGCGATTGTGAACGGTGGTATGAATTTCTACGAATTGGAATTGGAGAACATTGGCGGCTTGGTTATGCCCGTCATTGTGGAACTCACCTACGCCGACAGCACGAAGGAAATACGCCGCATTCCAGCGGAAATTTGGCGATACAACAACCAAAAAGTGACCAAGCAACTCACTACCACCAAGCCCGTCATTTCTATCACGATTGACCCGTACTTGGAAACCGCCGATACCGACCTTGCAAACAACAGTTTCCCGCGTCGTCAGGTAGAATCTCGCTTCCAGCTTTTCAAAGGTCGTCAGTCGAGTACGCCGAATCCGATGCAGCTTGAACGCCAAGAAAAAGCGGTGAAAGAAGGCAAGGACAAAGGAACGAATTAGAAGAAAGTATGAGGGCTGAAGTATGAGGGATGAAGGTTTGATGCCAGACGGAGGAGATAGCCCCCACATTTTAGTTCTCATCCTTGTACAACTTCAGCCCTCAAACTTCATATTTCATCCTTTCTTGAGAAATATCATGGACAAAACAGAACACATCATCAGCCTCTTGCATGAAATTCTCGCCAATCAACGCGAACTCCATGCCGACGTAAAAGCCATGCACCGCCGCATCGACGATATGCACTGGAAAATAGACGATATGTACGAAGAACTTCGCGCCTTTCACAACACATTGCGCATGGTCGAAAAGCGTCTGGAAGAGCCGCCGCGCCTGAATATTTTTCCGAATTGATACAATACGAACAATACATTTTACTCACACATTTTCACTCCCCCAATGAAACGCTTTGCTTCGCTTCTTTGCGGCATTGCCATCTCAGGCGCATCACACCTCGCTGCGCAAGGCATTAGCAATACCGCCGACAACCTCACGGGAAAGTTTGAGCAGCTTGGGCAGCTCCTTCCCACGCCGAACACCTACCGCACAGCCTCTGGTGCGCCTGGACACCAGTATTGGCAACAAAAAGCGGATTACGTCATCAATGCTGAATTGAACGACGACAACCAGTCTATAAGCGGCTCGGAGACGATTACCTACACGAATAACTCCCCCGACGCGCTTACTTACTTGTGGTTGCAGCTTGACCAAAATCATTTTGCAAAAACCTCCGAAACCTATTTGACGCAAACAGGCAAGCTGCAAGGCGGCACAGGTCGCGCAAATCCCCAAGGTTCGACGATGGATGCAGCAAAAAACTATGTGTTCCAAGAAACCTTTGATGGCGGCTTCAAAATCAAAAGCATCAAAGACGCAGCGACGGGAAACCCGCTTAAATTCACGGTTGTCAAGACGATGATGCGCATTGACCTGCCCGCAACCTTGCGGAACGGACAAAAATTCGCGTTTTCTATTGAGTGGAATTTTAACATCGTTCCCTCTGAAACCCGCGCCCGTTCTTGCTACGAGTATTTTCCAAAAGATAAAAACTACTTGTACGAAGTCGCGCAATGGTTCCCACGCATGGCGGTGTATGGCGACAACTGTGGTTGGAATCACAAGCAATTCCTTGGCGGCGGCGAATTTACCTTGCCTTTTGGCGACTACAAAGTGAGCATTACTGCGCCTTCCGATATGGTTGTTGGTGCGACGGGCGAATTGCAAAATGCTTCGAGTGTGCTGAGTGCCGAGCAGCAAGCGCGGTTTGCGCAAGCGAAAAGTGCGGATGTTCCCGTGAAAATTATCACCAACGACGAAGCATTGAAAAATGAATCTTCTCGCGCTACAAGCAAGAAAACATGGGTCTTTCAAGCCGACAACGTGCGTGATTTCGCCTTTGCTGCATCGCGCAAGTTTATTTGGGATGCAATGGGCGTGAACGTCGAAGGCAAGCGGGTTTTGGCAATGTCGTACTATCCGAAAGAGGGAAATCCGCTCTGGGAGCAGTATTCGACGCGCTCAGTGGCTCACACGCTGCGCACCTACTCGAAGTTCACGGTAGCGTATCCGTACCCAGTCGCAATTTCCGTGCATGGTCCCGTCTTTGGCATGGAATACCCGATGATTTGCTTTAATGGCGGTCGCCCGCTTCCCGACGGCACGTATCCTGAAGCCACGAAATTCGCGCTTATTTCGGTGATTATTCACGAAGTCGGACACAATTATTTCCCCATGATTATCAACTCCGACGAGCGTCAGTGGGCGTGGATGGATGAGGGGTTAAACTCATTTGTGCAATTTCTTTCCGAGCAGGAATGGGACAGAAACTACCCGTCGCGTCGCGGTCCAGCGCGGAATATGGTGGATTACATGAAAGCCGACAAGCAGCGCACTCAGCCAATTATGACAAATCCTGAACAGGTTACGGAGCTTGGGAATAATTCCTACGGAAAGCCCGCAACTGCCCTGAATATCTTGCGCGAGACCATTTTGGGACGCGAATTATTTGACTATGCGTTCAAAGAATACTCCCGCCGTTGGGCATTCAAACACCCGACTCCAGCAGACTTTTTCCGCACGATGGAAGATGCTTCGGGAACAGATTTGGACTGGTTCTGGCGTGGTTGGTTCTACACGACGGATTATTGCGATATTGCGCTTGAGGGCGTTCGCCGCTATTCAATTGACACGCAAAATCCCGACGTAGAAAAGCCGAAAGAACAAGCATTGGCGGGCAAAGAGCCGCAAAATATCACGGTGGAGCGCAATCGCAAAGATGTTGCGAAAACCTACATTGAGCAGGACACCGCCGCGCTTGATTACTACAACAAAACAAGCCAATTTGCCGTAAAACCTTGGGAAAAAGAGGACTACGAGCAATACGTGGCAAGCCTGAACGAAGAAGAGCGTAAAATCGTGAACTCTGGCAAAATCTTCTACGAATTGGATTTGGCGAACAAAGGCGGACTCATGATGCCCGTCATCATCCAATTCAGCTATGAGGACGGAACAAAGGAAGTACGCCGCATTCCAGCGGAAATCTGGCGACAAAACACGCAAAAAGTGACGAAAGTATTCATGGTCAGCAAGCCCGTACAGTCGTTCCTCATTGACCCGTACCAAGAAACAACGGACATTGACCCAGCAAACAACGCATTGCCGCTTCAGGTGCCGCCGACGCGCTTCCAAGTTTTCAAGCAGCAACAACAGCCCTTCCCGAATGAAATGCGCGATGCTCGTGAGTTCGAGTCACGCCAGAAAGAAACCAAAGGAAGCAAGTAAAGGGCAAAAGGATAAGGGATAAAGGCAGAAGGAAAAACGAAGGACGAAGTACGGCGCGATTTGCGTCAATGCTTCGTCCTTTTTTGTGATAAATTTACGATAAATTTTTGTGATGAAGAATCCAACACCTGATGTGGACAAACTTTGCTGGATTCAGGACTAGAAAAGTCGTATATTTGTGTGTCGCTAAAATAATATCGGACAAATTCCGTCTGAGATACCATGCTACGATTATCAAAAAAATCTGAATATGCACTCATGGCAGTGCAGTACATCGCCTCGTGCGATGGGCGCGTGGTCTCGGCGAAGGAAATTGCCGAGAAGTACGCCATTTCCTTTGAGTTTGTTTCCAAGGCTCTTCAAGCCCTCATGCGGCGCAAGTTTATCGCCTCGCAGCAAGGCGCGACGGGCGGTTATATCATGCTGCGCGACCCGAAAACGCTTTCCGTTGCGGAGATTTTGGAGGCAGTCGAAGGCAAGCAACGCTTGGTGGAATGCTGTGGCGAAGGCGGCGCGGGTGCGTGTTCCATGCACGGACGCTGCTCCATTCGCACACCGCTCGCTATTATCCAACGCCGCTTGGATGCTGTGTTGCAGTCCATGACCGTTGCGCAAATGGCATTTCCCGATGAAAATATTGAGCAGTACGTTGTTATCTCGCAGTTTACAGGCTCGTTTGAGACAAGTTTTTCCAATTAAAAATTTTGGCTAAACTCATAAGTCAGGCTTCAGTGGCACAGACATTCTTGTCTGTGTTCTCCGCTTGAATCTTGCGCTAACAATCACAGACAGGAATGTCTGTGCCACTATCGAAGAAGAACGATACCAATTCCTCCAATCATTTTTCATTTCATTCTATCACGTTTCAAGGAGAACCATCATGGTAGAAACAATTTCGACAGGCGTTGTCGGCACAGATGCTGCCGATAACATTACCGTAACACAACGAGCAATTAGCGAAATCAAAAAAATTAAAGACCAAAATAGCATTCCGTCGGACTACGGTCTGCGCGTCGGCGTAAAAGGTGGCGGCTGCTCAGGGCTTTCCTACACGCTTGGCTTCGATGCAGAGTCCCGCGACAACGATAAAATCTTGCCAATGGGCGAGGTAAACATTTTCGTTGATAAAAAAAGCCTCTTCTACCTCATGGGCGTAGAGCTTGATTTCACCGATGGTCTGAACGGACGCGGTTTTACGTTTAATAATCCGAATGCTACGAAAACGTGCGGTTGCGGTTCGTCGTTTGGTGTGTAAGCACGTACTTTTCTCAATTTTTATCCACGAATCTCACGAACGCACACGAATTAAAAGCACTACGAGATAAGATTTCATTAGCTTCGTAGAGATTTGTGCGATTCGTGGACAAAATTAAAAACAATCATGCACCAACCCAGATACGAATACACCTTTGTTCGCTTCGGCGAAACATGGATGGAAGGCGGGAAAATCGCACAAGAAGATTACCGCCACGTCATTCAGGAACACGCTGGCGAAGGCTGGCGTTTGGTGCAGATTTTCGCGCCAGAACTAGGCGAAAGTACAGAGCATTATTATGAATTGATTTTTGAACGACCGATTATTGACGCAGAGGTGTAAGCATGACAGGGCAGCATAACTGGCAAGAACTCGCCGCCACGTCGCATTATCAAACCGCAGTAGAAGTGCGGCAGGAGCTGTACGCAGGCAATATGCCGGAAGCAATCATGGGCGTTACCGAGCTTATTGACGCGCTCTATCGCAGCGATAAGCGGACATTGCGCGGGCAGCTTATTCGCGCCATGAAGCATATTTTAAAATGGCATCTTGGGCGTGAGTACCGCACCACTGCTTGTGTTGTGAGCATTGCTTCGGCACGTGATGAAATCGAATTTTTGTTGGAAGATGAGCCACGTTTGGCAGCAGAATATCGCACGTATTTGGAATCACTCTTGCAGCGTGCTTTCCAGTTTGCCTACAATGAGGTTATTATCGAAACAGGCAACAAACCAGCAATCACGCAGCTTTCATGGCATGAGGTGTTTGAGCAAGACTATCCGCAAGATGTAGAATTTGCCGAAGCACCAATATTTCGTACAGCGCAAAACGGCACAAATACTTGATGCGACGGCAGCATGAGTCGCCGCGACCACCGCTCAGTGCAGAGCTATTTAGTGATTGCAATGCTGCACATCATCAAATGGAAAACGCAGCCGAATAAACGTTCTCATAGCTGGATGTTTTCTATTGCCAACAGCCGTCAAGCGATTGCGGACATTTGTGCCGCCGAACCAAGCATCAATCAAGCCGTTCTCGTTTCGTATTGGGAACAATCATTTCGCAAAGCACGAAAAAAGGCGA
Organism: Candidatus Kapaibacterium sp.; assembly: GCA_004292595.1. Lineage (GTDB taxonomy): Bacteria > Bacteroidota > Ignavibacteria > Kapaibacteriales > UBA4661 > PH2015. The sequence goes on from RDXM01000090.1 coordinate 39,623, forward strand.
TAGATGAAATGCGGCAAAGCACTGATATTACCTCGCTTTCATGGCAGGAAGTGTTTGAAGAAAAATACACCCTATAAAGCGTACTATGGAAACAGCAACCAAAAATCAACAGCATTGGCAAGAGCTTATTTTTTCGTCGCATTACCTCACCACCGCAGCTATTCACCGAGAGTTGCAGGACGGCAATGTGGAAGCGGCTCTGCTAGGAACAACTGAACTTATGAATGCTATGGCAAGTATTGACCGCCGTGCCGTCAAGAGCCATTTGATAATTTTGATGATGCACATTATCAAATGGAAAACGCAAGAAAACGCTCGCTCTCGCTCATGGACACGCACCATACGCAACGCACGGCATGAGATTTCTGAAATTCGAGAGGCAACGCCAAGTATTACCGATTCTACCATCCTTGCCTTCTGGGACAAAGCCTTTTCCGTCGCACTGGTAGATGCCGAAGACGAAATGAATTGTCGTACAACAATTACCTCACTTTCATGGCACGAAGTCTTTGAAGAAGAATACTCGTTGCCCTTCTAAACCGCATACACTCTACAATTATCACTATCACCACCACCATTTCCACGACAGGTTATGCCCAAAGAACAAATTGACATCTTAGATGAAGTCGTTTCCAGTGAGTACAAATACGGCTTCGTAACAGACATTGAGCAGGAAATTGCCCCGAAAGGCTTGAACGAAGACGTTGTGCGCATGATTTCGGCAAAGAAAAACGAGCCGGAATGGATGTTGGAATGGCGTTTGAAGGCGTATCGGCACTGGCTCACCATGAAAGAACCGACATGGCACAATGTCCATTTTCCGCCGATTGATTATCAAGAAGCAAGCTACTATGCGGCTCCCAAGCAAAAAGTCAAGCCAAAAAGTTTGGATGAAATTGACCCCGAACTGCGCAAAACCTTTGAGAAACTCGGTATTTCCTTGTCCGAGCAGGAGCGTATATCTGGCGTAGAAGGTACACAAATGGCGGTGGACTTCGTCATGGACAGTGTTTCGGTTGCAACATCTTTCAAAGAAAAATTGGGCGAACTCGGCATCATTTTCTGTGCAATCAGCGATGCAATTCAGGAACATCCCGAACTCGTGAAAAAGTACATCGGCACTGTTGTTCCAGCAAATGACAACTACTACGCCGCGCTCAATTCTGCGGTCTTCTCCGACGGTTCATTTTGCTACATTCCCAAAGGCGTGCGCTCTCCAATGGAGCTTTCCACCTACTTCCGCATCAATGCCGAAAACACGGGGCAATTCGAGCGCACCTTGCTCGTAGCAGACGAAGGCAGCTACGTGAGCTACTTGGAAGGCTGCACCGCTCCTATGCGCGACGAGAACCAGCTTCACGCAGCAGTGGTGGAACTGATTGCGCTGGACAACGCGGAAATCAAGTATTCAACCGTGCAGAACTGGTATCCAGGCGACAAAGACGGCAAAGGCGGCATTTACAACTTCGTAACAAAGCGCGGAACAGCATATAAAAATGCGAAAATCTCTTGGACGCAAGTAGAGACGGGCTCGGCAATCACATGGAAATATCCAAGCGTAGTGCTGAAAGGCGATAATTCCGTTGGTGAATTTTACTCCGTCGCCGTTACCAACAACAAGCAACAAGCCGACACAGGCACGAAAATGCTCCACATCGGAAAGAACACGCGCAGCCGCATTGTTTCCAAAGGCATTTCTGCTGGAACAAGCCAAAATAGCTATCGCGGACAAGTGAAAGTGAACAAAACCGCCGACAATGCGCGTAATTTCTCGCAGTGCGATTCCTTGCTCATTGGCGACCGTTGCGGAGCGCATACGTTCCCGTACATCGAAGTCGGCAACCCGTCTGGAACGGTGGAGCATGAAGCAACCACCTCGAAAATTGGCGAAGATATGCTTTTTTACTTCAATCAGCGTGGAATCGACACCGAGCAGGCAGTAGCAATGATTGTGAACGGCTATGCGAAAGAAGTAATGAACCAGCTCCCGATGGAATTTGCGGTGGAAGCCCAGAAGCTGCTTGCAGTCTCGCTCGAAGGCAGTGTCGGGTAAAGGCAAAAATCAAAAGGAAAAGAAATAAGCTGTAAGCCTCATCGTAACACACTTCTGCGAATGTATACTGGCAATTTACACGGGCAATTTTTACACCTTTTTGGGAAAAATACCATGATACATAACCGTACTTTGTGGAAAGCCGCACAAACACTTGTATTGTCGGCAAGCGTGATTTTATTTGCAAGCATTACTGTAAAGGCTCAAACCATCCAAGAGCAGATAGATGCTGCTGTTCAGCGTGAAATGACGGCACAGAATATTCCGGGCTTGGCATTGGCGATTGTGAAAAATGGTACGATTGCCTTCAGCAAAGGCTATGGCTTGGCTGACCGTGAACGCAATATCGCGATGACACCCGCAACACGCTTTCAAATTGCTTCAACATCAAAAGCTGTCACAGCAGTAGCAGTGATGCAGCTTGTCGAGGAAGGACGCATCGCGCTTGCGGACGACATCAATAAGTTTCTTCCCTTTCCGGTGCGGAATCCGATGTTTGCTGACCGTCCAATTACCGTTGAAATGGTGCTTGCGCACACATCAAGCATCAATGACGGTCCGACGCTCTTTAATTTGGTTGTACCTGGCGATTCACCGATTTCGCTTGCGGATTTGATTAGCCGTTCCCTCCAACCCACTGGAAATCTCTACGACCAAGCAGCAACGTTTGCCACAAGAGCACCTGGCACGGAGTTCAGGTACACCAATATGAATACCGCGCTTTTAGGCTATATCGTGGAGCGTGTTGCAGGAAGACCGTTTAATGTTCAGTGCAATGAGCGCATCTTTACACCGCTCTGTATGAATGCTTCGCGCTGGTTTTTATCGGAATTGGATTCGTCCAACGTTGCGCGTCCGTATCGCAAATCAGGAATGACGCTCACGCCGCGTCCACACACGGGTTTCCCCGATTATCCCGATGGACAGTTGCGCTCAACGGTACTGGACTTGAGCAAGTTTTTATGGGCATTTATCAATGGCGGCGTACCCTTTGCGGGCGCACGAATGCTACGCTCGGAGACAATTTCTACCATGACGCGCGTTCGCTTTGCAGGCTCAGAGATGGGATTGCACCTGTTTTCGGATGATTTGGACGGCACAATAACATGGGGACATGGCGGCTCACTGGAGGACGCTGGTTCGGATTTGCAGTTTAGTGTTGGCGATAGTATTGGTGTGAGTATTTTGGCAAATACGGACGTAAGAATAACAAGTTTGCGCAATGCCATCATGCGCCTTGCAAGGGAATTACCCGTAAACCCCCGTAATCCCGTGCAGTGCATTCTGGCAACATCGGTACGCAGCCAAGCAAGTATAGATGCGGCTTCCATAGAGATTTCACCAAATCCCACCGCCGACGTGTTGCGTGTGAATTGTTCCGAAAAGAACGTATCGGTGCGCCTCGTGGACGTGTTGGGTAATATCGTTTTTCAGCAAGAGAATGTCTCTACACCGCTTCATATCTCGCTTGCAGAGCTTGTACAGGGTTCGTATTACCTAGTCATTTCGCGTGAAGGTTCGGTTGTGGCGACAAAATATGTTGTCAAAATGTAATCGCTCTTTTGTCATCATTGAGCAAAAGATATTTGGATGAAATTATGGGATTTTCGCAATTCAAATCGCTTGGCGATGTTGCAAAACTTTTTCCTTTTCGCCTTGAGAAGCGTGATTTTATCACAATGCAAAAATTTTCACCCGCACTCCTCGTTGTTGAGAACATTCGTCTTGTTCTCGAAACAGACTTGCATCGCAGTTCGGAGGCGGCACGTTGTGAAACCCTGATATTTCCTATCTTGCAAGAGGTTTGGCGGCATTACGCGGATGTACTGAAACTTTGGAATCACGCGCCTTTGCAAGTAGATGATCTCCTTGGTGGTGTTCCTGATTATCTTGTGGCAAAAAAATCGGAATTTGGTCCAATGATGATGGGAATGCCGATTGTTGTTGCGATTGAAGCCAAACAAGATGATTTTGTAGCTGGTTGGGGACAATGTGTTGCCGAAATGTTTGCCGCACAAAAATATAATGCTTCGGAAGCTGCTGTGTACGGCATTGTAAGTAATGGTGAGACATGGGAATTTAGTAAACTCGAAGGTTCAGTGCTGACACAGAATGTATTGCCTTTTGGTATTGCCGACCTTGATAAACTCTTCGGTGCATTGGCATTTGTCATGGAAGAATGTAAAAAGCAAGTAGAACTCATCAGCTCTTGAGAGCAAGATTGTATAACGTATTCACGGGAAAAGGTATGCAAGAAATTACACTTGGAAGTCGAAAAATGAATCGTGGCGAGCAGATTGCCGCGATTGTCTGTGGTGCGCTGCTGATGTACCACGCAACGACGCTTGGCATCGGTTTGGTGTGGTATATTGCTGTCGCTATCTATGTTACAATTCTTTTTCTCATGCTCTTGCGCTCGCAGCGTTTTGTGCTTATTCACGACTCCGGCATCGAATACAAGCCGAATCCGCTCGGTTCGCCAGAGGAATTTTTGTGGACGAATATTGCGAAAATTATTTCCAATTCGCAAGGCGTAACGCTCCATTTTAATGACGGTAAAACGCGTGGTTTCACTCCCGAACACTCAAAATGGTTCAACTTCCGCAAGTTTCGGATGAATGTGGAACGCTACGCAACCGCCCTCAACATTCCCGTGCTAATTTCGCAAGCAGAAGTCCCCGTCATGCCGCCTTCTCACAAGCGTTTGCCAGAATAAAAAAGCAACAACAACAATTTTCATTTCACCACATTTACGAAAGAAACAGCACCGATGCTCACTATCACCAATTTGCAAGCCTCCGTTGAGGGCAAGGAAATCTTGAAAGGTATCAACCTGACGGTCAACAAAGGCGAAATTCATGCGATTATGGGTCCGAACGGCTCAGGAAAAAGTACGCTTGCATCTATTCTTGCAGGACGCGAGGATTATGAAATCACGGGCGGCGAGGTAAGTTTTAATGGCGGCGACCTTCTGGAAATGGCTCCCGAAGAGCGTGCGCGTGAAGGCGTGTTCCTTGCGTTTCAGTATCCAGTAGAAATTCCAGGCGTGAGCAACACAAACTTCCTCAAAGCTGCGGTGAACGAAACCCGCAAGCATCGTGGTTTGGAGCCAATGGAGCCAAAAGCATTCTTGAAAATGATGCGCGAGAAAATGGCACTCGTCGAAATGGAACAAGCAATGGTCAGCCGCTCGGTGAATGAAGGCTTTTCTGGCGGCGAGAAAAAACGCAATGAAATCTTCCAAATGGCAATGTTGGAGCCGTCTCTGGCGATTTTGGATGAAACTGATTCTGGATTGGACATTGACGCGCTTAAAATCGTTGCAAATGGCGTAAACAAGCTCCGCTCCAAAGACAACGCGGTCGTGCTGATTACGCACTACCAGCGCCTTTTGGATTACATCGTGCCAGATTACGTTCACGTTCTCTACAAAGGGCGTATTGTCAAGTCTGGCGGCAAAGAGCTTGCACTGGAATTGGAAGCAAAAGGCTATGATTGGATAAAAGAAGGCGCGGCAGAGGAGGTTGCTGCATAATGGAAGCATTAGATTTTCAAACATCTCTTATCAAAGGCTTCACCGCCTTTGAAACCATGCTGAACGGGCAGAAAGTACCGCCCATTCACGACATCCGCCGCCAAGCAATGACGCGCTTTGCAGAGCTTGGCTTTCCGACCGTACGCCACGAAGAATGGAAATATACCAGCCTCGTTGCAGCTATCAAGCACGACTACAAATTACCCTCGCAAGCCGCTTCAACGCTGACGGCTGCGGAAATTGCACCATTTCTCATACCAGAGCTGGACGCACAAACACTCGTCTTCGTAAACGGCGTGTTCGCACCCGAACTTTCGATGATTCACATTCAGAAGGGCGTAACGGTGCGCTCTCTGGCGGAGGCGTTCCACGACAAACATCCGCTTGTGGAGAAACATTTTGCGAAAGTTGCCTCGTTTGAGAAAGACGCGCTCGTCGCGCTCAACACCGCATACGCACTGAATGGCGTGTTTATTGAGCTTGAGCGTGGTGTCGTTGCAGAACGCCCATTCCACCTTGTGTTTGTGAATGATACCCGCATGAGCAGCGTATTTACGCCCGTGCGGAATTTATTTGTTCTCGGTGAAAATGCGGAAGCAACCGTGCTAGACAACTCACACACACTCACTGCGAGCAAAAATGACCAGCCGCATTACGGCTTCACGAGCAGCGTTACCGAAATTGTGCTTGGCGAGAACGCGCATTTGCACCATTACAAACTGCAAAACGACGTGGAAGCCTCGTATTACGTAGGCGCGACGAGTGTTCACCAAGAATCAACAAGCGTGTACAACTCCGTCGTTATCACTCTTTCGGGCGGAATTGTGCGAAACAACCTTTCGTCGGTCTTGGCTGGAAAAGCTGCCGATGCGCATTATTACGGGCTTTATTGCGTGAATGGCAAAACACTTGTCGATAATCACACGCTCGTAGATCACGCCGTAGCACATTGCACCAGCAACGAACTCTACAAAGGCATCATGGATGACCGCTCAACGGGCGTGTTCAATGGGAAAATTATGGTGCGTGAGGATGCGCAGAAAACCTTAGCGTATCAGTCGAATCGGAACATTTTGCTGTCCAATAATGCTACCATTAACACGAAACCGCAGTTGGAAATTTTTGCTGATGATGTGAAATGTAGTCATGGCTGCACGACAGGACAACTCGACGAGGAATCGCTCTTCTACTTGCGTGCGCGGGGCTTGGACAAGGAACAAGCGCGGGCGTTATTGCTGACCGCTTTTGCGGGCGAAATTTTGGAGAAAATTTCTCTCGAACCGCTTCGCGACCGCTTAGAAGCTATCATTGCAGAGCGTTTGCACCAAGAACTTGCATAATATACCGAGGTTTTTAATTGAACAGGCATTCTTTCCCGCTTTGGTGGCTGAAACAGCGCATCAATACTTGCGAGAAAGAATGCCTGTCCTGTTTGATACCACATTGACGATGACTGGGTGCTTCTCACTCTTTCAGAGGTGTATCGAGTTCAATAACCACCGCACGGCAGTAGAAACGTCCTTCGGGATAGTCGTTGTCGTAGAGGAGCGGTGATTCCTCGCCGCGTCCTTTCACCACGAGCGAGCGGACATTTTGCACGGTAAGACCAAGCGTTTGCGCGACAGATTCTGCGCGGCGCTGGGAAAGAACTTGGTTTGCGTCGTCTGCGCCGACCATATCCGAATAGCCTAACACTCTTACCGTTGCGGCACTAGAGAAGACATTTGCCGTGCGAATTGCTGCAACAATGCGGTCGTTCACACCAGAAACTTTCTCAGAACCAATATCAAACAAGATAAGATTGTACTTATTTTTTCCAATGTCAGCGACTTTATTCTTCCGCTTGTTGGTAATGCCAATAGATTCAACGGGAATGCTCAACAAACGAGATAGTGAGGGCTTCGGCTGATATTTATACTGTACTTCTAGCTGGCATTGTAGTGGCAGCGTATCGGTCGGGACAAAGCTCTGGCGCTTGCTTACTTGCCAATCAATACTGCTGGGCAGAGAATTTCCGCCACCAGTCCACTTGCGCAGCGAGCGTCCGCCTTGCTCTACATGTATCCGCCAGCGCAAAACGTTCACGGTATCAAGGATTCGCGCCCGAAAGCGTATAATCGCTGGGCTTGCCTCGCGGAGCGTATCCATGCACTGCACAGGGCGCAGAATATCCCACGAACTATGCAGCTCCACACGCCGATTCTCTTGGTCGCCAAAGGTATCATTTTGTTTGGAAGGCTTTTCGGGTAAATCACCAAATGCCACATACAAACGCGAAGTAGAAATATTCCAAACACTGGTCAAATATCGCTGAACGCTCTCTGCGCGGCGTAACGACAAGTCTGGAGCTTGCGTTTCAAAGCCATTTTGTGCATTGTAGCCAGTAATCGTGAGTGTTGCACGGGTATATTGTTGCATTCGGTAGCCAATGATATTCAACATATCGTAATAGACATCAAGTGTTTCGCGGTTTGTGAGGCGTTCTGGTTGAAAGTCTTTTACAGACTGCGGTGTTGAAAATTGGCGATAGCGAAGTGGCAAATACGTTGCATTTTCATCAAAAAAAATATAGTTCAAGAGCGAATGAATCTTCTCGCTCACAAATTCTTCTACGCGCACTTTTGTCAGTGGTTCTTCCTGAACAAGGTCGCCATTCAGGGTATGTACTGCCGTCGCGCGAAGCAAGGGTTCAGCAATAACGCGCTCGCTTGAGCTATGCGCTTTGGGTGGCGCACCAAAAAGAGCCGTTTCGTCGCCTGTATAAATTCCCCGCGATGTTCCCGCAAACAACATATTCCCAACGGTTGCTAATCCCCAAATATTCATATTGGGAAGTCCTTCTTGCGTAACGCCCCACGTCGCGCCATTATCCTGCGAGCGAAGCACGACACCGATTGCTCCAGCGTAGAGAATACCATTCGCCACAACAAGCGAGCGGGTGTTTTCACGGTTTGCGGTTGCTTGCCAGAGGTCGCCGTTATTGGTGGATTGATAAACGCCATCGGCGGTTGCGGCAAATACCACGCCATTGCTCACGACCATTGCCCAAATATCGGTTGGGTAGCGAAATCCGTTGTTTGTGGCTTGCCAGCTTGCTCCGCCATTGTTCGAGCGCAAAATACCACCCGATGTTCCTGCAAAAATGGTATTTCCGTTTGCAACAAGCGACTTAATAAACCAATTTTTGTTGTCGCGGTATGTGGTCTGCCATGTTTTTTGATTGTCGGTGGAAATCATAATGCTATCGAGCGAGCCGATAATCGTCGCCTTATCAAGCAAGAGAACGGAATGAACATCAGCGTTTACGCTCGTTTTTATCCACGTTTGGGCGTTGTTTTGAGAAAGAAAGAGTCCTTTTGTTGTCGCGGCATACAGGTAGTCTTTTATGGCATACAGCGACCAAATGTCAAAATTTTTCAAGCCCTTGTTCGATGGCTTCCACGACGCACCATTATCCGCCGAGCGATACACTCCTGCGCCAAACACCGCACAAAATAACGTCTTGTTGTTGAGTGTTATCGCACGGACAATAGTATTTGTGTCGGGTAATCCTTTATTATTTATGTGCCAGACAGCACGCTGCGCCGACGGAACTTGAGCAACAGCATACATTTGAAACCACAATAGCAGCATCGTACTGAGTGCAATAGAACGTTGATACATCGCAGAACCAGAAGACATCATGGCGACAGGGGAAAATATCGTAGAGGAGTGAAACACAATAGTGTGCGAATATTGGCAAAATGGTATGGTAATGTGAGCGTGTATTACGTGAGTATTACGTGAGTATTACGTGAATTTAAAGACCACGAAAATACAATAAAACAAGCACAATTAAGACAAAATTGCTTGCTGTCGTCTTTGTAGCACGCCTTTCTCATACAGGACTGCGCTTTTTTTTTGCTACAAAATGAATTTTTTCTAAATTCCAGGCACTATCTACCATTTTCATTCTTTGGAGGTTATCATGCAAACATCAACGATGTTGTTTTCTTTTGTCCAGTACGTGCGTGTTGTTGTGCTGGGTGTCTGTTGTGCCACTTGTTTTTCTTACCGTGCCAGCGCACAAACGCCGTCTGGTGCTGAAAAGCCGGCGAATCAGCTGGAAATGCTGAGTTTGGAGGATTTGTTGAACGTCGAAATTGTTACAGCGTCGCGCTCCTCAAAACAAAAGACCTCAAACGCTCCAGCGACGGTAATTACTATAACGGACGATGTTATCAAAGTACGCGGCTATCAATCGCTTTTTGATGTAATTATGGATTTGCCAGATTTTTTGGTGCAAACAAACTCTACTCCCGAATACCTGCATCAGTTTACCTTGCGCGGCGTACAGGGCATGAACAATTTTATCCTGCTCTTGGACGGGATTAAAATTTCTTCGCCAACCAACGAACTGCTCCCCATTATGGAAAATTATCCCGTTCATTTGGCAAAACAAATCGAAATCGTGTATGGTCCGGCATCGGCACTCTATGGCGCGGATGCTGTAACGGGCGTAATCAACATTATCACCAAAACGCCTGAAGATATGAATGGAAAAGTTCTGCAGGCAACGCTCATGGGCGGTACGCACACGTATTTGAATGGTTCGGCATTTTTATCTACGCGCCTCAGCAAAGACGTGTCGATTAGCGTTGGTGCGCAATATATGTTCGACCAACAGCCGAATTTGAGCCAGATTGAAGCCTATAAAAAAGATTTCACCGGTATTGACGCTCTCAAAACAGGAAGTTTTAATACGGTCTTTGGTCCAGCAAAAGTGACCAATCCCGTCAAGCCCGAGTACTCTGCGCCACGCACGGCGAATAACATCTACGTTGGTGCGCAAATTGACAACTTCCGTCTGGCATTTTTCCGTAACTACGCCCGTGTCAGCCAAGCCACAGCATACACGCCAAACAACGCCGTGTACAACGACGATGTATTTATGGGGCATACAATTACAACCATGTCTGGCTCATACACCAAAGAATTTGACAGCACATTTTCTTCCACAACACAATTCACGCTCTCGCGCTATGATATGGATCCGCTTTCCAACTACCGCAACGTCTTTACGGGAATGGAGCCGGGCTACAAATACGCTTTTGGCAGTATGCTGAAAGCAGAGCAAATTTTCGGCTATCGTCCAATCCGCGAACTCAGTCTTACGGGCGGCGCGACGTTTGAAAGTTTTTATTCAATTCCCAAAGGTGCAGATTTGGAAAAACCAGTGGATGAAACAGGCGCGATTCAAGCCACGCTCTTAGGCACACGAAATGCACGAAATCCCAACGGCATTGCGGCTGACTTTTTCACGGTAAAATTCTCCAATATCGGTGGCTTTTTGCAAGGACAATACAACCCGATTGAGCAGCTTTCCTTCACGCTCGGTGCGCGGTATGACTACAATTCGCGCTTCGGCGGCGCATTCAATCCGCGCTTGGGCATTGTTTGGCGACCCAGCAATTCCACCACGATTAAAGCACTCTACGGCTCGGCATTTTTCGCACCAGCACCGTACTTTTCATTCCAGCACTTCGGCTCGTTTTTTTACGATGCTGCTCGCAATCAATACGGCTCGTTTTTTTGGCAATTACCCAATCCAGCACTTGGTCCGGTGCGCACACAAACTGCCGAACTTAGCCTTCGTAGCTTTATCGTTGAAAATTTCAGTGTCTCGCTCACGGGATATTTTTCGGCGTTAAGCGGCTTGGTATCGGATGTGCCAGACAGAGGAACGGTGAATCTCTACGTTGAGCGCGATGCGCAAGGCGCAATCGTTCCCAACGGACGCAATTTGTACAAAGGCATTCCCGTCGGATTTATTCAAACAACGATTAATCAAGGCAGCCAACAAAATTACGGTGGTACATTCCAAATGGATTACTTCCAAAATTTAGGAAACAACGGCACAGACCGCCTTGTCGCCTTTGCATCGGTGAGCTACGTCGAGGGCAATGTTGATGCTTTGGGCAGAGGAAATGCGGCAGATATTCTTCAGATTGGCAATATTGCGCCTCTGAGCGCACGGGCGGGCATTGACCTGACCATTGGCGGCTTTAGTATTTCTCCGCGTTTGATATTTGTGGGAACACAACGTGTTGCCGCACGGCAAAGCGAAGCCGCTCCAACAGCAACCGACCCCAATGCACGGCGAACACTCAACACCCGCCAAATCATGCCTGGCTATGCGCTGGTCAATGTTTCGGCACGGTATCAAATCACCAGCAATATCGCAGTTTTTGTGAATGTTTGGAATGCTACCGATGCCCGCTATCGCACTATCAATGGCAGTGCCGCTCCCGAAGATGCTTTGCGGGGCGCAAGCGGTTTTGAGTTTTTTGCAGGTGCGCCCCAGCAGCCAATTCGCGTCTTTGGTGGTCTGCAAATTGATTTTTGAGTAGGAATAACGAGCAATAAACGCCTCTCTTCTGGTTGCACAATCACACGCTCTCGCCAGACGGTTTCCTTACCGTCTGGCGAGTTTGTATTTATGGGGGTGCGTCGTGTTTATCACAGAAATTTTTATCGCTGAAAAACAACGCTGCGCTGCTGCACGACGTTCCCCATTTGCAAGCGTATCAGATATGTACCGTGCGGAAGTTGCGGTGTCAAAGACAGAGCGTGTTCTCCTGCGGACAAGTTTTCATCAAGGATTGTAGCTATTTCTTGCCCCAAAACATTGAATACTTTCAAGGAAACACGCTGGGATTGCTCTACCGAAAAACTCACCGTCGCAAGGTTTTGTGCGGGATTTGGGGAAATAGTGAGCGCAGTAGTATTCGGAGAAATACTTTCGTTATTGCGCACGGCTGTTGCCATCGCAGCAAGGCGACGAATAGGCTTCACCGCCCAATTTGATGGACCGTTCTGGCTGGGCGCGTCGCCCACAGGTGGCGTGAGTGCTGCTGGAACGGGGATTTGCTGCGCGGAAATGCTCGCCGAAGCAGTCGCAGAGCTACCGTCAGCCGATTGGTATGCCCGCGCAAGCAGCGCGAAATATTCCACTGGATTCAGCAAACGCCCGCCAATACTCACGTTTGACGGCATTCGCCCACCATATTGATTGCGAGAAATTTGCAATGTTAGCAAGCTATCTTGCTGACGCGCCGCCTGAAGCACATCCGCAAACGTAAGCGTGGAACTTGCCCCCAAGCCCGCCCCATTGCCCAATGGCGGCACGAGGTCGCGCAAATTCAGGCTTTCGGGCAATCGTCCTGTTCGAGCATAGTCCGCAAGCGAGCGTTGGAGCGCGTAGTAGGCATCGGCAAGCGAGAAATACTCTGTTGTTTGGGGAATGGTAAAGAAATTTTTTGTAGGCATTCGGTAAATAGTCATGCCAAGTAATGTTGTCATAACACCGCTTGAAATCTGGCTTGCAAGGTTTCGGCATTGTTCGCGTGTGATGCCACGTTCCCTATCGTCGGAGAGCGTCTGCACGAGCGATTGCATCGTCATTGTGCGAATATTCGGGTGTGAGCCGATGTATTGCATAAGCGAATCATACTTTGTCCAAATCGCATCTTTCTGTGCCTGCGACCAAGGAATGATGCGGTCTGTGGGAAAAGCATTCGTGTCGTAGGGAACGGGATTTGTCGCGCCTGCCGTGCCAGAAACGTAGTACACCGAATAAAATGGCGGACGGTCGTAGCTAAAATCGGTTTCGTGCATGATAGCATTCATCAGGGTTAGCTGGGTTTTGCTCACCTGCGACATGAGGCGTTCTGCATAACGGCGCGGGCTGTAGGCATCAGCATCGGGCGTAAGCACCATTTTCCACCAAAACGTGTCGCGCCGCATTGTTCCTGCTGTCCAGCGCGTAATGCTGCTGTCGGCAGGACGCGAAAGCACACCGCGCAAGGACATAAACGGAAACTGAGCATCTGCGCCGCCTTCGTGGTCGTCGACCGTTGCTCGCAAGCCCGATTTTTTGAGCGAAATCATTGCACCAATCGCAATCGAATCGCCGTCGAAATTGCCGCTAATGCCGAATCCGACGCAGGTTGGCTTTGTTCCTGCTTTTTGCTCAAGGAAATCGTAACCGCCCGCAGCAGAATCTAAGCCGCCTGTGGCGACGTTCACGCGCCTACGTTCCCATTTTTCGCACTCTTCAATCGCTTCGTCAGTGCGTCCTTGCCGAAAGAGCGTCATCACGCCAAGTTGCGGGTTTTCTGCTTCGCGGCGCGTTGGGCGAAACGTAATTGCGTGCGGCGAACGATGATGAATATTGATGCCCATTCCGGCGCGGCGAAGGGAATCCAAAAAGCCTGGAAACGACCATTCTAAGCGTTGCGCAAGCATATCGGTAAAATAAAAATCCGCTACAATGTTGTACTTGCGATACATACCAAAGAGCCGTGAAAGTGTTTGATACGAGGTGCGGACTTGCGAAAAATCATGGCAATTCATCACCACATTCATATACACATATTTGTTGTTCTCAACGGCTCTAGGGCTGGTAAATACTTGCGCGGAGGCATTTGCGAATAGTACAATCACGCAAATTGTTGTGATTGCGAGGAAAGAAAACATCGTTTTCATCGTATCACCTGTACAGCTTGAATGGTAGAATTAGTGCGGGATTGAAGGCGAATGAATACCATTCCTGATGGAAGATTTTGGGTGTCGAAACGTATCAAATGCTCACCTTCGGAACGCTGTTCATCAAGGATTAGTGCGACTTCCTGACCAAAAATATTTGTTGCCGAAAGGCGAATATGCTCGCTGCGCGGCAAGGTAAAGCGGATAGAAATTGCGTCGGAAGCGTGATTTGGTGCGATGTTCAGAGGATATGACGTTGAAGAATGGACAAGGGTCATTGTGCGATTTGGCGGCGTGGAGCATCTGTCTGTGCCGTCGGTGTAGGGATAAAAATTGGGCTGCTCGTTGTAGAGAGCTTTCCATGTTGCCGCTTTTTCGCTGTGCGTTGCCCATTGTACGCGCTCTGTACGCATGAGAACATTGACTGAATCAATCACGCGGCTGATTTTATCCATGTAGCCCGCACGGGTGAAGGCGCGTTGATTGGTTTGAATTTGCATCACGAAAAATTTGCCTTTATTTGCTTTCATTGCCGCAATAGTTGCCCGAATATTTGCCATGACCGCCGCAACATTGCTTGCAACATCGCCAGAATCGTTGATGAGCGCGTCGCCGCCCACGCCGAGATTGGCAAGCGCAGCAGTGCAGGTGTGATTTTTGTAGCCTGAAGTCGAGGTATCACGCGGTCTCCACGCGCCAGCGTGATTGAGGTCTTGTCCGTGCGAAGTCATCATCGTGCGTGGATTGTAGCTCGCGCCGCCCAGCAACACTTCTGCTTTCCACGTGTAATTTCGGAAAACACGCCCTTGCAAGCCTTTCCCTAGCGAATCCCACGTGTAGCCTCTTACGCTCATTCCCATCAGGCTAGAAGCCGCCATTGGACCATTCCACGTGAAGCCGCCCACATTTTTCGATGCTTTTACAACGGGCGAGACAGAATCTAGCATTTTAGCGACATCGGCGTAGTTGTAACGGGTTTCGTGGGCGTGGGGGTCGAGTTGGATGCGTCCGTTGTTGTCCTCTGCCATCCAGCGAAAGAGATTTTTGTTATTCGTCGAAGCATCGCCTCTATCGTATTTTATGCCGCCGTCGAGGAAATTCCAGTCCGATTGATAATTCCACTTCGCGCCTTTGGAGCGCACCATATCAGCGATTTGCTTGACCAAAGCGCGGTAGTGCGTATATTGAATCTGGTTTGCGGAATAATTGAGCGTCATGCCCTGCGGGTCGCGGTCGCTCTCTTCGGCGTGGGTGTTCAGATTGATGTAGAGCGTATCTTGTGCGGGCTGGGCGTTCACGAGCAAGGAATTATGCGGCGTGTGGACAATTCCAAGCAAGAGCGCGAGAACAGCACTTCTCAACGAGCGCATCCCTAAATAATGTGCGAATTGTATCGTTTTCATGGCAACACCTTGAGAAAAAATGAGAAAAGAACAGAGTGAAAAATAATAATATTATGGAAGTGTGAAGTGCGCACATCATCTCCTCCTCCCTAACAAGAACAGCGTAAACAGATGTACGTTACATCCCAAAACGTCATTGTTTTCTCTACCAAAAAGTCATAGTGAGGTCTGAGAATGGCTTCGGTAGGGCAACTCCCATTGCCTGTTCTCCTGAAGCCATTCTGGTAAAAATATATTTCCCTCAATCATACCAACATCCCCATCTGCTTCGGCAAAAAGTAGCGTATTCAATTACACGCCAAGTCCCGCCAATTCTTCCTGCAATGCGCTCCATTCCTCCATTTTTACCTCCAATTCTTTACGTTTCGCTTCGTGCTTGGCGAGCGTTTCTTTGAGGTTTGGTGCGGTGTAGAAGTCTGGTGCGTTCATTGCTTTGTCCATTGTTGCAACCTCGCCTTCGAGCGTGGCAATCTGTTTTTCACACTCCTCAATCTGCCGCTCGACGCGCCTCTGCTCGCGTTGGAGGCGTTTTTTCTCCTCGCGGTCGAGAGGAGCGGAAGAAGTGTTAAGTGTTGAGTGTTGAGTATTGAGTTGTTCGCTTGGAAGCGTTGTATTTACTGGATTTTCAACAATTCTTTCTTCCGCCTTTCCTTTATCCTTCTGAGCGTTGCGCTCAGTCCCTTTTCCTTCATCCTTTGCCTCCAATTCTTTCAGCGAATCAAGGTTCTTCAAGCGCAGAAATTCGTAAATATCGCCGTCGTATTCTTTCAAATATCCGCCGCGAAATTCCACCACTTTATTCGTCAAACCCTGCAAGAAATCGCGGTCGTGCGAGACCACAATTACCGAGCCGTTGTAGTCCAAAAGTGCTTTTTTCAAAACGTCTTTCGAGCGCATATCCAAGTGGTTTGTTGGCTCGTCCAGAATGAGCGCGTTTACGGGTTCGAGCAAGAGTTTTGCAAGCGCGAGGCGTGATTTTTCGCCGCCAGAGAGGACTTTTACTTTTTTCTCAACTGCCTCGCCGCTAAACAAAAACGCGCCCAGCAAATCGCGTATTTTCGTGCGCATTTCGCCCGTTGCAGCGCGGTCAATGATGTCCAGCACGGTTGCATTCGGGTCGAGCATTTCTGCTTGATGCTGCGCGTAGTAGCCGATGCTCACGTTATGCCCGATGATTACTTGCCCCTCAGCACTTTCCTTGCCCATCAGAATTTTGGAAAAGGTTGATTTTCCCTCACCATTCTTTCCAACAAATGCCACCTTTTCGCCGCGTTCAATAGCAAAGTTCACACCGCGCAAAATGGTCTTTTCTTCTTCATTTTCACCGTACTTTTTCACGACATTTTCCGCTTCAAACACCACGCGCCCTGAGCGCGGTGCTTCGGGAAAACGAAAATGCACCGACGCGGTATCTTCTTCGTCAATTTCAATGCGCTCAACCTTGTCCAGTTGCTTGATGCGCGACTGCACCTGCACGGCTTTCGTGGCTTTGTAGCGAAAGCGTTCGATAAATTTTTCCGTGTCGGCAATTTGCTTTTGCTGATTTTTATACGCTGCCATCTGCTGTTCACGGCGTTCCTGACGCATTTCCACGTAGCGCGAATACGACGCGGGATAATCGTGAATCTCCGCAAGCGAGATTTCAAGCGTTCTGCGGGTGATTGCATCCAAAAATGCGCGGTCGTGGGAAATCATCACCACTGCGCCGTCGTAGTTTTGCAAGAAGTCTTCTAGCCACGTCAGAGACTCAATATCGAGGTGGTTCGTTGGCTCGTCAAGCAAGATGTAATCAGGCTTGCGAAGGAGAATTTTTGCAAGCTCAATGCGCATTTGCCAGCCGCCGCTAAATTCGTCGGTGAGCCGCTCCAAATCTTGCTGCGTAAAGCCCAAGCCAATCAAAATACGCTCCACTTGCCCCCGTGTTTGAAAGCCGTCCAGCCGCGCAAAATGGTCGTTTGCATCGGAAAGCTCGTGGATGAGCTTGGTGTATGCTTCGGAATCCGAATCAGTTCGGCGCGTTAATTCGTCGGCAAGTGCGTGGATGCGCTCTTCCAGCGCGAGTGCTTCGGCAAAGGCGGTAATTGCCTCGTCATAGACGGTGCGCCCTGCTTGCGTGATGCCGTCTTGCGGCAAATAGCCAATCGTTAAGCCGTTGGAGCGGTGGACTTTGCCTTCTTCTGGCTCTTGTAATCCCGCAAGAATTTTCATCAGCGTTGATTTTCCCGCGCCATTTTTGCCGACCAAACCAACACGGTCGCGGGGCTGAATCATAAAGGAAACATCGTCGAAAAGGAAGGTGCCGCCGAATTGAATCGAAAGAGAAGAAACTGTGAGCATGATGAGAAGAAAATAAAGAAGCAATGAAACTGGTCAGGTCTCGGTAATAAGGAGGGACGCAGATGAAGATGATTGAATGGATGAAGATGATGAAAGAGCAGAAAAATATCAAAGATGTCTGCATATTCATTTCATCATCGTAGCTGTTCAGGTCTAGGGGAATGCGGATTTAGAGGACTCAAGAGGACGTTGAGGATTTCAGAATATTTGGTACGAATGTGCCAGAGTCCTTATCCGTCCTCAAAAGTCCTCTAAATCCGTGTTCCTTGACGAATGACCTGACTAGTTATACCGTTTCGATTGTAAAATGAATAGTTTCAATTCTCCGAAACAAGGCAGCATGCTGCCTTGCTCAAATCAAAGTATTCAAAATACAGTCAAAA
>RDXM01000187.1 GCA_004292595.1 Candidatus Kapaibacterium sp.
TGTGTTTTTTACCTAAACCCCGCACTAATACTCACAGACAAGAATGTCTGTGCCACTAATGGGTTGGGGATTCTTTCCAACTAAATCCAATAAGAACCAAATATAAACCTCTCCAATACTGCATTCAGAACTTTCAATGACGACCGTCTTTTAGTTCGTGCTGGCTTTCAGCTTTGCAATCTCGTCTTGCATTTTTTTGTGGTCAGCCACAAATGCAGCTACACCCTTGTCGGTAAGCGGGTGCTGGAGCGATTGCAAGAGCGGCTTGTACGGGCAGGTGGCAATATCCGCGCCTGCTTTTGCCGATTCCAAAATGTGCATCGGGTGCCGAATGGATGCCGCCAAAATCAACGATGACAAGCCCTGCGTGTCCCAAATATCGCGCACATCGCGGATGACTTCCATGCCATCGTAGCCAATATCATCCAAACGCCCGACGAACACGCTCACGTAGGTAGCTCCTGCGTTGTTTGCCGCGAGTGCTTGTGTTGCGCTGAAAATAAGCGTTACGTTGGTCTCTACGTCTTGGTCAGCGAGCTTTGCAACGGCTTTTAAGCCTTCGGGAATCATTGGAATTTTAATCGTAGCTTCGGGAAACCACGTGAGAATTTCATCTGCTTCGCGCAGCATTCCATCGGCATCCAGCGAAATAACTTCAACCGACAAATGCCCGCCAACAAGCTGATGAATCTCCAAAATACGCTTGCGAACATCCACTTTCGGGTCTTCTTTGGCTAACAATGAAGGATTCGTCGTAACGCCGCTAATGATTCCAAGCGACGCAACATGGCGGATTTCCTCAAGGTTGGCAGAATCTAAATACAGTTCCATAACATTTCCTTGTGCTGAAAATTGGGTAAAAAATAAGAAGAAAATTAGCGTTTCATTTCTGGTAAAAAAAATCGTCAAACTCCAGTATTCATGCGTGTTTTGCTTATGCTGCTTGCGCAACAATTTGTTCATCCATAAAAGCAACACCATGACGCGCTCTCCATGCCCGCGCCGACGTGGTTTGGTCAGGAATGCCGAGCAAGAGCATTTCGATAGAAATGGCTTCATTCAAGGCTTCCCACAGAATAATGGTGCTTTTGCCGTGCAAAATGTAGGATTCGCGCTCTTCTGTCGTTGCTTCGGCGAGGCGCGGAAACCAATAGTAGGGCGTTTCGATTATACGTCCGTCGAGGAGGCGCACCATAAACATTTCCGCACCAAAGGTTACCTGCCGAATGCGCGATGTTTGCAGCATTTGTTGAATAATGCCGTCGCGTCCTTGAGCAATGTCGTTATTGGTTAAAGTGTTCATTAACATAAACATTATCTAAGTAGTCCTCAGTGGCACAGACATTCTTGTCTGTGAGTCTTTATGAAGGTTTGAAGAATCACAGACAGGAATGTCTGTGCCACTAAAGGCAGATTTTATGCGCCTTCAATGCAATCTTGCTTGCAAATTTACTCACTTGGATAAAGTCTATTATTTCACTGAAGATAAAAAGCCTAGAGTCGGCATGATACCTTGCCTTTGCCTTAAATATCCAAATTCTTCACATACTGCGCATTTCGCTCAATGAACTCGCGGCGCGGCTCTACGTGGTCGCCCATGAGGGTTTCAAAGAGTTTGCTCGCCGATGCCGCACTTTCAATCGAAACCTGAAGAAGGGTGCGGGTTTCGGGGTTCATGGTTGTTTCCCAGAGTTGTTCGGGATTCATTTCGCCCAAACCTTTGAAACGAGAAATGACCACGCCTGTCGGACTGATAACATCTTCGCCCGTTACCATTTCAAGATTTCCGCCTGATTCTTTGCGAATGCGGGATAAAACCTCGTCGCGCTCGGCATCGTTGTAGGCGTAGTATTCTTTTTTGCCTTTTTTCACCTTGTACAAGGGCGGCTGCGCGATGTAGATTTTACCAGCCTCAATGAGAGGGTGCATATAGTTGAAAAAGAAGGTCAGAAGCAGCGTACGGATGTGCGAACCGTCCACGTCAGCATCCGCCATCAGAATCACTTTGCCGTAGCGGAGTTTTGCAATGTCGAAATCTGCGCTAAATCCAACACCCAACGCGGTGAAAATACAGCGTATTTCCTCGTTTTCCAGCACTTTTGTGAGTCGCGCTTTTTGGACGTTCAAAACTTTACCACGAAGCGGCAAAATGGCTTGGAATCTGCGGTCGCGCCCTTGTTTTGCCGAGCCGCCCGCCGAATCACCTTCCACAATGTAGATTTCGCAATCCTCCGGCGTACTCAGCGAACAATCCGCCAATTTTCCGGGCAGCGAACTGGATTCAAGCGCGTTTTTGCGGCGCACCATTTCGCGGGATTTCTTCGCCGCAATGCGGGCTTCGGCTGCCAAGATTGCTTTGTCAATAATGCGCTTTGCCACATTCGGATTACCGTCCAGATACGCGGTCAAATGGTCGTTCATAATCGTCCGCACCGCGCTTTCGGTCTCGCCGTTGCCGAGTTTGGTTTTGGTTTGTCCTTCAAATTGCGGCTCGCCAAGTTTCACCGAAATAGCAGCCGTCAAGCCTTCACGGAAATCCTCGCCCGTAAGCTGGATTTTATCGCCCTTGACCAAATTATTTTTTGTTGCGTAGGCGTTCAGCGTCCGCGTGAGAGCAGAACGGAAGCCCGATACGTGCGTTCCACCTTCGATGGTGTTGATGTTGTTCACGTAGGAAAGCACGGTTTCGTTGTAGCTGCCGTTGTATTGGAAGCACACATCGACGGGGGTTTCCGAGCCGTCGTCGCCTTTGAAGACCGATGAAATCATAATTGGCTTGATAAGCGACATTTTGCCTTCGTCCACGTAGCTGACGAAATCTACCAAGCCGCCTGGGTAGTGGTACACGTCGTCGCGTCCGTCGCGCTCGTCTTTGAGGCGAATCACGATTTGCGGATTCAAAAACGCCAACTCACGCAAACGGTCAGCAACACGGTCGCTCTTGAATTCCAGCGTTTTGAAAATTTCACCATCGGGATAAAAGCGCACCATTGTTCCTGTGGATTTTGCTTCGCCGATTTCGCGCACATCGCCCTGCGGCGTACCTTTTTTGTAATCTTGGCGAAAGACTCTGCCATCGCGGCGAATTTCCGCGTACAAATCCGCCGAAAGCGCGTTCACGCAGGACACGCCCACGCCGTGCAGACCGCCTGAAACCTTGTACGCATTTTTCTCGAACTTGCCGCCCGCGTGCAGCGTACACATCACCACTTCGAGCGTGGAGATTTTTTTCACGGGGTGCGGACCAACAGGGATGCCGCGTCCGTCGTCCTGCACCGAGCAAGCACCGTCGCTGTGGAGCGTAATCAAGATATTCCGCGCATAGCCCGCCAATGCTTCGTCGATGGAGTTGTCCACGACTTCGTTGATGAGGTGATGCAGCCCGCGCTCGCCAATGTCGCCAATGTACATCGCTGGACGCTTGCGCACTGCCTCCAAGCCTTCAAGGACTTTGATACTATCTTCGGAGTAATTACCTGCATCTACCGCCGTAGAAAGTTCCGCGCTGGAGATTTCCATTTCGAGAACATCTGTTTCTTGTGCCATAGTGTGAATGTTGAAATAAGTGAGGGGAAATATTTCGTTGTTTTTGTTCAATGCGAGATGGTGTGCGCTGTTTGGAGGATGTGAACGAGAATATCTACGGAGTGTTCATCGTTGCCACAAGTTGCCCAATATCTAAGCGCATCAGCAATTCCTTCGTGAACGGACGTTTTGCATCTAAAAAAGCCGTTGCCGCGAGAAATGATGCGACTTCAGGTCTTTGAAATGCTTGGTGAATGCGCTGCGCTTCTTCGAGAGTATCAAACCCTAGAAAGTAGCATGTATCGTCAAGCATAACGGGCTTTCCGTCGATAGGAAAAATGAGCGTGAATACGGGCTTTTTGTGCAAACCAGACACCGCAACTTTATAGAGCTTGAACGAATAATCACCAACTCCAAATATAGAGAATTTCGGCTTATTGCGGTAGATGGAAGATTTTCGTGCCGCAAAAACCACTTCGTTTGCTTGCAAATACGCATACAGGCATGGCTGGGTGAGTGCCAGAGCGTCTGTGTCTGCGCCAATAGTACGCTGTGGAACAATCACAGCACGAGGTGTCTCCGTGATAACACCGTTACTTCGTGCCGCCTGCGTACTTTTTACGAGAGGGAAAATCATATCTGCTTCAGTTTTGACCACCGTTCCAGCGTTGTTTACCCAACCTGTTTCCGTGCGCGTTAGTTCCATCACTGCCGCCGCATCGTGCTTGATTCCTTGCCGCCAAACAAAAGGACTTGTTCCGTCGAGGTGTGCAACGTCAGAATATGCCTTCACGTCAGCAACAAAGCGGCTTTTGCCATTACCATACCAACCAATGTGTTTGGTCTGAATGTTTTGATTGTCAAAATCCTGAAAAGCGCATTGCACGGAGCTTTCGGATGGAAAACATCGGCAAAGAAACAGTGATGCGGCGACATCAACGCCAAAATATCGTTTGGTGTCAATCGTAAATGCTTCTGCATTAGAAATTGACAAGCCCAGTAATGGTGCGGCTTCTAAAAGATTGCGGATAACAGAATTTTTCAGAATCAACGCCAAAACAACATTCTTTCCTGCGCATTCTTTCAGCAATTTGATAGTAATAAATTCAGCAATATCAAAATTACTTTTGCCCGTCAGTGCGTCCATGCCGCTTAATTGCTTGATGTTAGACTTCTCGGGCAAATTTTGCCCTTGCAATGCAGAATTTGTTGCCCAAGGAGGATTCCCAAGAATCAGCGTTGGTGCTTGGTTTATAGGAAGGAATGATGCAAAATTTGTTGTGAAAATATCAGCGCAATGAATATGCACCTTTGCCTCATAGTGCGCATCAACACTTGATTGTATTGCTGCACAATACGGCGGGTAAATTTCAACACCGATACAGTGCTGCAGTGGAGAAAAGTGCTTCAACCCCGCATGAATAAACGCTCCCAATCCACACGTTGGCTCAATCAATACTTCGGGCAAAATATCTCGTTCTACCAGACGGTGGCAAATTCGCTCTGCGAGTTCTGATGGAGTTTGAAAATCACCAAATTCCTGTCGTGAAGCGATACTGCGGCGATGAGTGAGATGATGAGTGAGATGATGAGTGAGATGATTATTCATCGCGCTGCCTCGCCGACAATAGGAATAATGCCTTGCACCGTTTCTTGCAAACTAACAACGCGGCTGTATTGCAATCGCCATTGCAAGGCATTGGAAATCGTGATGTAGCCTTGCTCTGGTGGATTGTATGCAATTTCTTCTGCCAACACATTCATACTCGTATCGTCTAATGGTAGATTCCTGTCATGTAAATATGCTGCAATTTCCTCTGTATTTGCCGCATTTGCATATAATTGGCGCAAAGAGAGCGTCATTTGATAGTCCGCGGCACGTTTTGCCTCAATAAACGAGCAGTGAACACAGCGTAGGAGCGTTGTTTTCTTTTCAGGATTATCGTTCTTTTCATAAACAAACAGAAGTAGATTATATCCCAAACCATAGATTTTTTGACGAGCATTCTTAAAAGGGCAAGATGATTGAGGCTGAACAGCAGATGTAACTTTAATATCCGTGTTTATAACCGCATCAGGCAAATCAATTCCACTTGCCGAAGAGCCGCGTAGATACTCATATTTCTCGCTTAAAAAGTCTTGAAAAGCGTGTTCGATATACGTTCCGACTGCCTTCCCATCGGTAACGCCGAATAGCGTTGCGTTATCTTTTTTGCTTTCTTGTTCACAAAATACCTTAGCTTCACATATCATTGCCTCAAGTGTAAGGGGAAGTTTCATATAATTCCTTGCTGCTGGGCTGTTTGGAGAATATGAACGAGAATGCCGATGATTCTCTCAACATTCGTTATTTGGTATTCATCCACATCAATTTCGACGAGATTTTGTTCATGTCGAAGTCGTAAAAAACGCCATTCTGTGCCAGTTGTAACGCAGCCGTAGATTGTTGGAATGATATTTTTCTTTGCTTCGTTAAAGCGTGATGCCGCAATCATTTCTGCAATACACTGCGCAAAACCGTCGTGGATATTATCGTTCTTCGCTTCCACAATCGTGAGTATTGGTGCGGTGAGGAACATCATATCCTGCGAGGCGGAAAGAATAAAATCACACCGTCCGCTGAGACCTTCTTCGGGCGAAACCTTGAACTCTATTCCTGAAAATAAGCTCGTATGCGTTTGCTGCGTTGTCCATGCTTGAAAAAGCACTGGTGCAATAATAAATTCCGAGCGAGCTTTTTCGGTGTTAATCGCAACAGCCAAACGTCTGCTTTTATCAAGGTTTTCTAAAAAATACGGCGGCAATTCCGCATCGCCAGTTTCGGCAAATAAACCCGATAACGAGCGCACAGAAAGAGCAAATTGTTTCTCAATTTGTGCAACAGAAGTAAAATCACTGAATGTCATAGTTGAAGCCTAATGCACTGTTTGGAGAATATGAACGAGAATGCCCAGTATTTTCGCGGGTTCAACGATAAGATAATCGTCAAAATCAATGAATGCTGTGTCGCCTTCGAGCTTCAAAAAACGCCACTCCGTGCCTGTTGTAGAGCATCCAAACACCGCAGGAATACTGCGTTTCTTTGCTTCGTTGAATTTTTTCGCGGCAATCATCGCCGCAATACATTGCGCAAAACCACTTTGAACATTGTCATTTTTCGCTTCCACAATATTCAAAATCGGTGCTTCGATGAGCAAGCGTTGTGCCGATGCGGTAAAAAGAAAATCACAACGTCCGCTCAAGCCGTGTTCGGGTTCTACTTTGAGTTCCCAGCCTGAAAACAAGCTCACATGAGCCTTTTGACTCCGCCATGCCTCGATAAGCAACGGCGCAATGATAAATTCCGACCGCGCCTTCTCGGTATTCATCGCCAGCGCAAGAGCAATATCCTCTTCTCGTGTGGCGGCGTAATGCTCTGGCACAGGAATCGGCTGAACATGAGGAAACATATGGTTTGCCGACGAGATATTTATCTGAAACTGCTCTTGTATTTGCCCAAGTGACGTAAAATCACTAAATGTCATACTGCTCCTTGATGTGCCGTTTGAAGGTATAAACGAGAATGCTTCGACCAACTCAAGCGAAAAAGCTCATCAAACCTCGTGTTGAGCTTGTCGAAGCATTATATTTTTTGTTCACAATCTTCATGAGAAAAAACTATCTTAC
Organism: Candidatus Kapaibacterium sp.; assembly: GCA_004292595.1. Lineage (GTDB taxonomy): Bacteria > Bacteroidota > Ignavibacteria > Kapaibacteriales > UBA4661 > PH2015. The sequence goes on from RDXM01000187.1 coordinate 7,192, forward strand.
GTTCACTGTTTCACTATCACACACCATTATCTGTTATCTGTCAAGCATTGCCTATCAAGCATTTTTAGCAAGAAAATCTGCCAAAAGCGGCTCTATTACTTGCAGCAGAGCTTGTTCTCGCTTTGTGGCACTGCGCGGTGCGGAAGCCTGTGCATCGGGCGGAAGCATAACAAGGCGAGGCTCGGTGCGGGTGCTCAGAAGTGCGATATAATCATCATGCAATTCAATCGTTACGCCAGTGGGCAAGGTATCACGCTTCAAAATAACTTCGGCATAGTGGGGATTTTCCAAGACAACAATATCCGCGCCTTCGTGGAACGTGCCATAATCAAAAATGGTGTCCTTCGTGTGGCGAATGCAAGCAAAGTCGAGCTTTGGATTGCGCAGCAAGAGTTGGATATTTTTCTCGTGGCTTTTGTTGTTGCAGAAAAATTCTCCATTGAACAACAGCCCTTCTTCCGTCACCGAACCAAACTCAATATCGGGCTTGAGAGCTTGCAAACGCTTGTAGAGTTCAGCGCAAAATTCTGGCGTAATCACGTCGTTGCCAGCAATAATGGGAATGCGCTCTGTGCCTGGCGTGGGAAAATGCGAGCGCAGAATCATCGTCGGAACATCTATCGAGCCGCCTTCTGCGGGCGCGATGTGCATGAAAATCCCTGGTCCAGCGTTGATTTCAATAATCGCAAAATTTCCCTCCGACCACGGTTTGGCAATATCTTGCGCCAGCACATCAATTCCCATACAATTCACCCTGAAGAACTTCGCAATATCTTCCACAAGTTTGATATTTGCTGGATGAATTTTGTCGCTCACATTCACCGAAACGCCGCCGGCGGAGATATTCGCAACGCGGCGCAGATTCACGTGTTCGTTCTCTTTCGGCACAGAGTTCAGCGTCCAGCCTTGCAGCGCGATGTAGCCGAGCAAGCCGTCATCGGCTTCGATTTTTGCAAGCGGCGAGCGAGCATTGTCCTTGCGTTCAGGGCGTGTGTTTTCTTTGGCGATAAGCTCTTCGATAGTGCTTCTTCCATCGCCCACAATGTATGCCGGAACCCGCAGCAACGCAGCCGCAAAGCGACCATTGACGGCAAGCAAGCGGTGGTCGAGACCATAGACTTGCTGCTCGACAAGCGCACCGTCGAAGGTTGCGCCTTGCTCTTCGGCGGATTTCACGATTGCCTGATATGCCGCAAGCGCACCATCCAGCGTTTTGATGTCCGTCGTTACGCCTTCGCCTTTATGCCCTGCAAGCGGCTTGACAACAAGCGGGAAGCCAAGTTCTTCTACTTCGGCGGTAATATCCTCTTTGGTAAAGCAATTTCGCCCCTGCGGAGTTGGGAAGCCGCAGTCCAGCAGAAAGTTCTTTACTTGGTCTTTTTGCGTCGTGAATTCCGTGTCTTTGATGCCGTCGGTGTGAAAAACGGTCGAGCGTCCGCGCACTTGTTTTTTGCCATAGCCAAATTGGAAATCGCCTTCAATGCGCAGCCAATGGAAGGGAATATTGAGCTTTTGTGCGGCTTCCAAGAGGGAAGAAATCGTCGGACCGCCGTAGGTGGTGCGGTCGAATCGTTTTTGCAGGGCAACAAATTTTTCAGGAAAATGAAACGCATCTGCTCCCCGTGTGTTTGCCTCATCCATTGCCTGAAACCACGCCGAAACCAAGCGTACAGCGTCTTCGGCAATGTATTCGTCCCAATACTGGACCGCAAGCACATAGTCATCGCCGTCGGAACTTATCGAAAAGTGCGTGAGCGGCAGATGAATGTCCATGCGCAGCGTTTCCATCACCACTGCCGCAAAGAGGTCTATCACGCCCTCAAATGCTTGCGAAGCCAGATGTGGAAAGACCGCAACAACATCGGGAGTGTAGTATTCAAGCGTGTTTCCGCTCGGTTGGCAATGGACATTGCAGACAAGCGCAGCAGTGTCAAGATAATAATTCGGACCTGTGTAGGCATAAAACTTGCTTACGCTAAAGTCCACCTGCGAAGCGGCTTCCATATCGGAAAATTCCATACAATAAAGGAAATGAATGGGAAAATTGGAGAAAAATCGAAGGAAAATTGGAGAAAAAACCTCTCCGTAATTATTGAGCAACAATTTGCCACGATGCAAGGTCAAATTTTGTTCCTGCTGCACAAAAGCTCATTCCAAGCCCATCAACACTGTACAACGTGCCATTGCGTACCGTGTCGTAGTCCGTATATTTCATCCCTTTACTTTGCATAAATGTCACCATCGCGCTTCCAAAGACCGTACACGTGCTATCATGCGGAGAGACGATAATTCCTGTATCTTCATCTAAACCAATAGCATATTCCGAACCATGCTGGGCGAGAAACTGCACCAGACGCGGAATGCGATTGCGTTGAAGAAAATGTGTATCTATCGTGATTGTTTGCAAAAAACCAAATCCTTCTGTGTGCTGTACTGCTCCGCGCAAAAAGGCTTCGTCGTCGCCATCATAAATCATGGCATGACTTGCTGCTGCCGCACCCGCACTCGTTCCAGCAATCGTCGCACCGTGCAGAAAACGGTCATAAATCATGCTCATTGCGGTAGTATTTTTGAATGCTTCCACGAGGCGTACTTGGTCGCCGCCAGTGAAAAAAATGAGGTCGGATTCGGCGAGATGCGCGATATATTCAGGCTTTGCCATGACATCTTCTTTGGTGCGAGCATCAATCACGTAGCCTTTTGTAATGCCCACATTCATTTTGAGAAATAAATCAACATATTCTTCGCCAAGTTCGCGTCCGTACATACTTGCAGTGGGAATCACCGAAACGCACGTCGTTGTGCGGAGTGTGGCGACAGTGCGTAAGATTTTTTTTGCATCGCGTTTGTCTTCGTTTCCACCGATACAAACCAAAAAACCTCGCTCTGATGAGGAGGTTACTTGCTGCTGCTGGGTGAGTTTTTCAAGAAGTCCTTCAAAAATCATTGTTGTTCCTTGCGTGTTGGTACATTTTTAGTTCCTACATTCAATTTACAAAAACTGCTTCATAATCCCTAGAACATCGCGCAAAAGATTGAGACAAAAAAAATCCGCTACACAAGCATTTGTGCTGCGTAGCGGATGTTGATTTTCCTTGAAGACCGTTCACCGTTCAGAAGCGGTAGAACGAGAAAATTGTGGTTTTCTGCCTACTGTGCGTCTTTGTCCTGCAATGCAGAACGCAGTGCTGGTGCGCCTTCCATGCCTCCTGAAAAGCCTTCTGGCAATGTATCTTTGGCTGGTAGATGAGCGTGATACTCTTCTTCTTCAGGTTTGATGCGGAAGACGCGGCGCAAGAACGCGGGAACGCTTGTGCGCCAGTAATCGAATTTAATGTACATCACGGGAACAAGAATCAACGTGAGGAACATTGAACTCGTCAGACCGCCAATCAATGCCCATCCCAAGCCAGACTTCCACTCGCCGCCTGCGCCGCCACCAACGGCAATCGGGAGCATACCGACAATCATCGCAACGGTCGTCATCACAATCGGACGAAGGCGTAACTGCCCTGCCTCCAAGAGCGCGTCGTAGCTGGAAAGTCCCTGCTCTTCTTTTACCTGATTTGTTCTATCCACAATCAAAATAGCGTTTTTCGTTACCAAGCCAATAAGCATAATCATTCCCAGCATCGTGAAAATCCCCAAAGCCTTGTTTGCAAGCGCGAGTGCGAGCAGTGCGCCTACAATCGCTACGGGAACGGAGAACATCACCACAAACGGATACACGTAAGAATCGTACAGCGCGACCATCACGAAATAGACGAAGAGAATCGCAATCGCAATGGCTATGCCCATGCTGGCGAAGGAATCTTGCTGGTTTTTCTGATTGCCCGTGTAGGAATAGGTAACGGTTGCTGGAATTTTGCCCGCCAACGCCTTGTCCACGTCCTGCACCACCGAACCCGACGGGCGACCCGCTACCTGCGAGAAAAGCGTAATCGCACTATTGCGGTTCTCGCGCTGAAGCTGCGTCGGACCGACGGCTTGCGTGATTTTTGCGAATTGTTGCAGTTCAATAATCTGCCCGCGTGGATTGATAAACGTCAGCGAACCCAGATTTTCTGGGCGTGAGCGGTCGAATTGGTCCAGCGAAATCAGCATGGTGTATTCGGTGTTGCCGTCGCGGAATTTCGTGTCGTCGTCGCCCGCGAGCGCGATACGAAGCGCACCGCCGATGTCGTTAATCGTGAGACCAAACGTCGCCAATTTTGCGCGGTCAATTTCTATGCGGGTTTCGGGCTTGCCGTCCTCTGCAGACAAGCGTACATCGGCTGTTCCGGGAACGTCTGCCACAATATCGCGTATTTGCTTCGATGCTTTGGCAACATCCTCGTAGTTTGTACCATTTATCACCATTTGAATCGGAGCTTCATTCGCACCACCGAAAATACCGATGGGGCTTGCCCGCACCTTCACGCCAGGGATTCCAGCGGTTTGTTTTTTGATGTCGAACATCACGTCATCAGTCGAGCGGGCGCGGCGGTCTGTTGGAAAAAGTGTTACGTTGATTTCGGCGGTATTATTGGCAAAAACCCCGATAAAACCTGACGATGCAGCACCAACATTCACAAACGTGCGTTGTACTTCAGGAATTTTTGCAACAATTTTTTCTACCGAAAGCGTTGTAAGATTTGTTTGTTCAAAGGTTGCGCCTGGCGGCAATTCAATTTGAATCGCAAACTCGCCTCTGTCCGCCTGCGCAATAAACTCCGCACCAATGAAACCAAGCGGAATAAGCGCAATCGAAGCCACAAGCATCATCACGACTATCAGCACCGTTGTTTTGCGGTGTGCCAATGCCCAGACGAGCAGGTTTTTGTACTGCAACGTAATGTAGTCGAAAACACGCTCAAACCACAGCGCGAAGCGTCCCATGAGCGTGTCGCCCGTCATTTTTTCGTGCTTGGCAAAGCGCGAAGCCAGCACGGGCGTTACGGTGAAGGACACAATCAAACTGAAGAGCGTAGAAACTGCCACCACCACCGCAAATTCACGCAAAATATTGCCCACAATGCCCGGCAAAAGCGCGAGCGGCACAAATACGACCACGTCCACCATCGTAATCGAAAGCGCGGCAAAACCAATCTCGTTTCGCCCTTCCAATGCGGCTTTGCGCTTGTCTTTGCCCATTTCCAAGTGGCGGTAGATATTCTCCAAGACCACAATCGAATCATCCACGAGAATACCAATGACGAGCGACATGGCAAGCAGCGTCATCAAGTTCAGGGAAAATCCAAACGCCCACATCCCAGCAACAGTGCTGATGAGCGAGGTCGGAATAGCAACCATGACGATAAGCGAGGAACGAAGCGAGTGCAAGAAGAGCATCATCACGACAGCAACGAGGAACACCGCGATAACAAGGTCGTGCTTTACCGCGTCGGCAGCGTCAATCGTGAAGAGCGAACCATCTTGCGAGATAGTAAACTTCAGGCTTTTCGCGGCAAAATCTTTTTCGATAACGGTCAATTCTTTGCGAACAAGTTTGCTCACTTCCACCGAATTCGCGTCGGACTGCTTCGTAACCAACACACCGATAGACGTGATGCCGCTTACGCGGTTGATGCTGGAGATTTCGCGTGCGCCGTCCTGCACTTCGGCAATATCCATGAGGCGAATCTCGCCGCCGGTGCGGGTGCGGGAAAGCACCATATTTTTGATTTCTTCGAGCGAGGTGAATTTCCCTGCAAGGCGCACCACATATTGCGTTTCCGAGCCTTTGACTTTGCCCGTGGGGAAGTCCAAATTAGAAGCCTTAATCATGCCAGCAACCTGCGGAATCGACAGCCCAAACGACCTGATTTTGTCAGCATTCAGATTGATACGGATTTGCCGCTCTTCGCCGCCGACAAGCGCGACTTGCGCCACACCTGCAATCTTCGAGAAGCGCGGCTGCACTTGGTCTTTCATAAATTGGTAAAACTCGCGGTTCGGCAAATTCGAGGTCGCGCCCATGCGGATAACGGGAATTTCATCCAATGCCACACGCGCCACGATTGGCGTACGGGCATCTTTCGGAAGAAAATTCGATACCTGATTGACTTTGCGCTGCGCTTCCTGCAAGGAAAAATCAAGGTTTGCCGACTGCGAGAGTTCAATAATAACCGTCGAGCGTCCTTCGCTGGAGGTCGAGCGAATCGCGGAAACTTTATCCATACCCGAAACAGCATCTTCCACGACTTTGGAAACATTGGTTTCCACTTCGGTGGGGCTTGCGCCGGGATAAATGGTAGTAATCACGACCACCGGCGGGCTGATTTTCGGCAAAAGGTCGTATTTAAGCTGGATGTAGCCCATGATGCCCAAAACACCAAATATCGAAAACAAGACCACGACAAGCGTGGGGCGTTTGATGGCGAGTTCTGTCATTGTCATGACGATTTCCTCTGTGAAAGGGTGAAGTTTGAGTGGTAGATTTTATGCGGGTTTTGGGGAATTTTATGCCGCTACAAGCGTGGGGTTTTGCGGCATTGTGCAAAAATGGTAATCGTATTCTATCAACAAGTCCGACTCCAATTCTGCGGCATATCCAAACATTTCCATTTCGCGGTCTTCGTCCATTGGTGCAATCACGTATAGCCATGTATCATCGGGATGTTCAGGGCTTTGGCGGATTCTTCCGAGAGAAATTTCGGGGTAACGCGCTTGAATTTTTGCGAACAATTCCTGCGCAAGGCGTAAACGTTCTTCCGTAATCATGATTGGACTTTCGATAAAATAGTGGAAACAAACTTTTTTGCCGTTGAAAGCTGCTCTGTCGCTTTGCTCTTGCTCACAGACTCAATGTCGTAATCTGCAACGTTGCGTAAACGCTGAAGTCGGTTCAGCTGGTCTTTCATCTGCGAGGGGTAGAGCTTTCGTGCATTCACAAGGGTTGTCGAAAACACGGACTTGATTTTTCTGTGGTCAATGTCCACATTCACTCCCGCATAAAATATAGCGGCTGCGGCAGCATGAATCGCAGCGTAGTATGCCCGATTCGCCGAAGCATTGTAGCATTCACCTTCAAACGAAAGCTCTGCGGACTTGATATTTTCTTGCGCTTTGGCAAGGAGTTCGGTTATCATGTTATACCGTTTCGATTGTAAAATGAATAGTTTCAATTCTCCGAAACAAGGCAGCATGCTGCCTTGCTCAAATCAAAGTATTCAAAATACAATCAAAAC
>RDXM01000188.1 GCA_004292595.1 Candidatus Kapaibacterium sp.
TTGGGCTACTGTGAATATGATTGGTGTTGGTAACTCAAACATATCACGGGTGGGCGACAAATCGCTCACTTTTTTACTGATTTATGCAACAAAGCCGTTTGAAATCATAATCTTCGCAAGGATCATTGATTCGATTGATGCCATTTCCAATAAACAATGATATATTTTTCATAGATTTACGTTGTATTATGATGTGTACCACTACCCGCCTTGCAAGGACAGAATAGAGTTGTATACTAAAAAAGATTTGTTGCTTCAGATATAGTCCATCTTAAAGGTGGACGACATCTCAATGTTCAACGCAATTTTTTTGCTTTTTGAAAGTATTCCTCTGCCTTTGAACTGTTACGGCGTTTAACATAAATAGAGCCTAACATATCGTAATAATTAGCGTTATTCAAAGCATTTGGTTCCAAAGATATTACATATTCTGCTGTTCTATTATAGTTGGTTTTATCATCAAGAACATCGTATATATTGAGTAATTGTGTCAGAGTAGAAATTTCGACAACAGTATCAATTTGGATTGCCCTCTCATAGTATATTGCCGCTTCCCTCAAATATGGGAAATACCTGGTATTATCCATTTCATACCCCTGCTTGGAAGCCGCATCATATTTATCTTGCTGTTCTTTTTGGATAGCACTTGCTTTGTTTTTTAGCTCGTCTGCGATTTCAATAATGCTATTTTTATTTGTAGATATACTTAAGTCACCAATAAGAGCTTTCAGCCTATTAATCCGTTCATTTTGTTTTTCACTATTGACAACGGCTTCTTTCTCACCTTCATTCCGAGCTGAGGGTTGTAATTGTTTTTCACTATTGGCAACAGCTTCTTGATTTCCACTATTGCGGTTTGCCCACCATACAAAACCAATAATACACAAAAGAACAGCAGTAATGCCCACGCCATGAGCAAGAGAAAATCTTTTTGTCGATGGAATTGGGGGCTGAATGACAGGGACAGGAGTGCGAGTCTCTTGAGATTTGGCTGTTGGGATTGGTGGTGGCGTAGAAGGCAGATTCCCAGATACCTGAGTCTTTGTTGTTGGGATTGGCGGTGGCATAGAAGGCAGATTCCTAGATGCCTGAGTCTTTGTTGTCGGGATTGGCGGTGGCATGGAAACTGGGGAGGCAGTAACATTTGGTAATGGTGGTGGTGCTTGAGGTGTCGGATTTGCTGCCAACACATCAGTTGTTGAAAATGGTTTACTGTCTATTTTTGCTGCATCCGATTCAGTAATCAAGCCCAATGCGACTGCCCATGTTCCCACTGTCCATTCTGCTGATTCAGCATCTACACCTCGCTCATCATGTAAGCTCTCGGCTGCAAGGCGTAAAGCTACGTCTATTGGCTCGGCATTCGTGGCACCGCGCTGTGCAAATTTTTGTGGGATACCAAGTTCGGCAGCACTCACGAGGAGCGCAACTTCACGCTTTGCTTGATTGTTTGTCAAGTCGTTTAGTTCAGCACGGAGATTTCCAGACTGTTCAATGATAGAAGAGGATTTCTCAATGAGAAGACGTTGGAGGATAAGGGCAAGGGACTTTGTCATAGCTCACGATGTAATTTTGAAGGACGAAAAAAAATTATTGATTGATAAGTTTTCCTGAAGAACATATCCAATTTATGGAAACGGCTGGAAAGCACAGAGGAAGGCGTTTAGAGCCGACACCGTTGGCTGAAGATAATCAGAAATTGATTGAGAATCAAGCCCAATGGGGAATCGGCTCCGTCCATTTTTTGAGCAGTGCTTGAATGCTGAACAAAGTAACCACGTTCCTTACGGATTCTTTCCACCCCCACCATGCACCATCGGCAACTGCAAGCGTACTTCCACGCCGCCTTTGACAACAACCACTTCTCCGTTTTTATTGGCAGGAGTTGCAATGTCATAGAGTGGCGGTACGACTTCTTTGCCTGCATCTGCACCCTTGAGCGCGACATAGCCGTACTTCGTCCCCATGCGTACTTGCGCAAAGCCATGTTTTGCCTCACAGATATAGTCGTAGCGGGGTGGAACTATTTCCTGCCCAAGGGTAAGAGAGTCTGCACTGACGATGCCCCATTTCCCGCCCCGTCGAACACGAATTGCACCTCTATATTTATCTTCTACGAAATCGTACAGAGCAGTTATTTCACGATGGGTATCTGTTCTGACAAGACATACTTTGCTTCCACGCCATGCCTGCATGACGGGACTTTTATCCTCTGCTGCAACGCTATCGTAGGTCGGTGGCACGAGTTCCTGTGCCGTCGTGTCGCACATAACGCCCCATTTGCCATTGCGCAGCACCAGCGTTTGATATGTGGTGTATGCCGTAGCTGAATCGTACTTGTTGGTAAAAAAGGGCTTGCCTGTATCAGAGAAATACGACCATTTGCCGCCTTTTTCCGGTGTCTGCTTTGCAAACAATGTTTTTCCGCCGTTAAAAATCCAAACTCGTTCATACTCAACAGGCACAATTTCTTTGCCCTCGCTATTGATAACGCCGAAGTGTGAGCCGATGGAAACTTTTCTCAGAAGCCCTGTTTTCAGATGAAATATTTCATACCATTTTTGATCTCCATAGATAGCATCAGTCAGTACCGTTCCCTCTGTGTTGATATACGCGCCAGGCGAATTTTTTGCTGTGTGGATGTAGGCAAGCCCAGAATTAAAAAAGAAACTATTTTCTGCTATTGCTTCCAAGAGAACCGTGCCAGTAGAGGAAAGTAATCCGTAGAATCCATTCTTTGTTGTTCTAATAACAGCTTTGGTTTGAACCGTGCCGTCTATTGATATTATCTTTGATTCCATCCAATCCAAATCGTCGTATCCATGAGGAGTTATCATTGCTCCTGTATTATCAACAATGACGTTTTTACCATGAAGTTGTGCATAGTAACGGTTTGGTGCTACGCAGACGGCTACTTTATCGAAAAGAAATGGCAGGAGTTGTTTGCCAGTAGAATCAATCAAGCCCCAGAATTTTCCTTTTTTTGCACCAATAGCTGTTGGTTCGGAAGGTATACTTTCAAACGGTGCATCGAAAGCAAATGGGAGAATGGTGGTATAACTCCTTGTGCTGTTGCCGAGAGGGGGGAGATTTGAGATTTTTATTAACCCCCACCGTGCGTCGTGCGCTTCGGTACTTTGAACACTGAAGAGTAAGCGGCTGGAATCATATTCATAAACGCTGCCGTATTGGAACGGTAGAACAACACTTGCCGCAGAACTGCCGATAAGATGAGAAATGATTCCCCATTTGCCATTATGTTTAGCGATAACGTATTCCAAGCCGTCCTGAATCTCATCGTCATTTTGATGCTGAACCACCGAAACAGTATCGTACACAAAAGGGAGAAGAATACTTCCATTGGGCGACAGCTTTCCCCAGCGTATGCCGTCATTGGTTACGGTACTCATCCACACTCCTCTTTGGGGAGTGGTCGTGGGATAGTAGTTTGTATATTGGGGTGGAATCACTTCTTTACCAGTGGAATCAATCATGCCCCACTTTCCTTCTTCCTGAACAAAAATAAATCCTGTATTAGATTTAGCCCAACCCCTCAAATAATAGGTTGTACCCGTTTGAAATTTATTCAAACGCATGGCATCATAGCGTATATCCGTTTTCAATTCACCGTTTTTGCCCATGAGTCCCCATTTTTCGCGTTGCCTCACGACAAAACATTTTATATCCTGACAGAAATAAATCTCATCATACATAAACGGCACAATCACGTTCCCAAGCAAATCTATCACGCCGTTTAGTTGGAGTTGCTGCACAATAAGACGATTGGGCATGGTTACATCTTGGCTAACCTTATCACACATCCCCATCGGTGCAAAAGGCTTATCATCATCGGTAAAGAGCCGATAGACCTTGGTTTCTTGGTCGTATGCGGGAGGCAGTTGCAACATCTGCGAGCGACTGGGTACAGTAGAACCAAAAGACACAAAAACAATAAAGACAAGCAACATGAGAGGATTACCTTGAGCAATGGTACAGCAAAAGCGATTGGTACGCATGGTCAATCTTTCAAAAAAGTTTTCAAATTGTGGCGTTACTATCTTTTTATGAAAAACCATGCCAAACCGTAAATAGCTGTATATCAAAGCATTAGTGTAAGAATAATTTGACATTTCCCCAAAAAGTGTCAGAACTATTCTTCACAATCTGTGGTGAAAATTGCACAGGTTCTTTCTTGGGGTGTCGTTTCGTGCTTTCATAGAATTCCCTTTGAGTATTCTTGTTTTTTCGTATCTTGTGCTGATTTGAAGTTGAAATAAAACTGTGTAAACCGCATAAAACCTAGCTTCTGGGTTTTCCCTCACCCAACCTTCTGCTAAAGAGAAAGGACTTTAGAAGCATTTGATGTTCTTGTTTTAGCTCCTCTTCTCTGTGGAAGAAGGCGGGAGATGAGGGCGAGAATGGGCAATTTTATCTCAACTTCAATCAGTATTGAGGCTGATTTCCAACTGAGAACTTCGGAAATTTGAACTTAATCTGGGATTTGTTGGGATTCTTGCAGATTACTGGGTTTTCCGTTTTTTTGAGTTGTACTACTTCTCACTCTTTTTTGCATTCACACCATGTTCACAGGACTCATCGAAGAAATAGGCACCGTGCGCTCTATGCAGCGTCAGGGTGGCGGATACCGCATCAGCGTTGCCGCAAAAGCAATTTTGAATGATGTGAAAATTGACGATTCCATCAGCATCAACGGCGCGTGTCAGACCGTCGTGCGCTGGGATGCACACTCATTCGACGTGGAAGCAGTCGAGGAAACCGTGCAGAAAACCACGCTTGGGAGCTTTTCGGTGGGGAAGCGTGTTAATCTGGAACGCGCAATGCAGCTTGGCGGGCGGCTTGGCGGGCATATCGTGCAGGGACACGTGGACACACGCGGCAAGGTCGTGCGCATCGAAGAGCAGCAAACAAGCTGGCTTCTCAGCGTGGATGTGCCAGAAAAATTTGCTCGCTATATTGTTCCAGTCGGTTCGATTTGCATTGACGGCGTAAGTCTGACTGCGGCTCGCGTGGAAGGCACACGCCTCACCGTTGCTATCATCCCGCACACGTGGGCGCACACTACCTTGCACGAGCTTTCAGTCGGCGGCGCGGTCAATTTAGAATTTGATATTATTGGCAAATACGTCGAGCGCATGATGAACTATGGCGTACAAACCGCTTCAAATCCTGATTCTGCGCCAGCACAACATGGCATGAGCGAAGAATGGTTGCGCTCAATGGGCTATTGATGACACAATTACTTTGTACGAAGCTAACAAGATGCTAAGTTTTATTGACTCTTCATCATTCCATGATTTTTTCTCCCATGAAAAAACTCCTTTTATTTGACATTGACGGCACACTTATTTCTGTTGAAAAGACCGCATCGCGCCTGATGTTGCGCCGTGTGGTTGAGGAAGTATTTGACATTGAATTACCGCAGGATTTCGTCTTTCACTTGGGCGGAAAAACAGATTACCAAATTATGACGGAAACCGCTGAACGACTGGATATTCCGACCAAACACGTGGAAGAGCGGCGCACGAAAATTCAGGAGAAACTGGTCGAGCATACCAGCCCACTTTCCAATACCGCGCAAATGCAGATTTTACGCGGTGTTCAGGACTTGGTTTCTGAATTACACGAGCGCGACGACGTAACGCTGGGCTTGCTGACGGGCAACATCGAAGCGACGGCGTACCTGAAGCTGCGCCCGCACGGGCTAGATGCGGTATTCCCCTTTGGCGCGTTTGGCAACGACCATATTGACCGCGCTGCACTGCCGCCTATCGCGCTGCACCGCGCCAATTCGCGGCGTGGGCGAGCGGCTTTTACGAGCGAAAACACGGTGATTATTGGCGACACCTTGAACGACATTCGCTGCGCAAAGGCGCATAATATCAGGGTTGTGGCAGTCGCAACCGGACATGATTCCGCCGAAACCTTGCGCAATGCGGGCGCGGATATTGTTGTACCAGACTTTGCCGACAAGCCAGCAATGGTGCGCTTTTTGACGGAATAAGGGTGAGAAACAGGAATATGTTTAAACTTGCACTTTTGCCTTTTCTCTCAAATACAGTAGAGTTTAGCTCGAATAAGGTTTTTAGGGTTTTGGAGCAAGGCAGCATGCTGCCTTGTTTCGTAAAAAAGTCTATTCGGAATAAAGTCTAGTGTATTCCAAATTTTTTACATTTCCATCTCGTTCAGGGTGAAATTATGAACAATACTACAAAAAAATGGATTGTCCGTGCGTGTTTGCTTGGGTTCTGCATTATTCAACTGCCAGTACATCTTCGCGCACAAACCGCCACAAGCGGCAAAAAAGGTGGTGGAAGTATTCCTGCTCCAACAGCCCCACAAAGCACTCCATTACAGCCTTCTGAAGTAGAAATACAAGTCTCGGTCGCTGGCGCGGGCTTCATGGGCTGGACGCAAAGCGGCTTCACTGCTGGAATGCAGGACGGCACAAGCAAGCTGGATGCCGTTCAAATGCGCATCAACACGGGCAGAGGCGGCATTTGGTACACTATCTACACCAGCGATGGCGCGTGGCAAACGTGGTCGCGCAATGCGGAAACGGCGCAAGGCAAAGAAGGAACGCACGTTCAAGCGATTGCAATGCGCTTGTACGATGTGCCGATGAGCGGGATTGAGTACCGCGTCCACCAAAAAGGCGGCGAGTGGCTGGCGTGGGCAAAAAATGGGGAAATTGCGGGTAATCTCCAAGCAGGAACAAGCATTGACGCGATTGATGTGCGTGTGCAAGCCAATGCTCCGCAGGATGCTTCGCTTCTCGGCGATGCTCTGCCGCCCGCACCAGTGCTTGCTCCCACAAAAGAAACACCGCCAGTGGCTGTATCGGGTAAAAAAACTTCCAATGCTCCGCAGACACCATCACCATCACCATCCGCGTCAGAGCAACCCCTTCCAGCCCGCATAGAATCTATGACCGCAGCAAAAGAGCCGTCCGCACCAGTAAGCACACCAAAGAAAACATCTCCACCAAGTAGCGCGAATACACCGCAAAATCAACGCTCCGTGCCGCAGCAAACCCAGCAAAATCAAGGACAGCAAAATCAAGGACAGCAAAATCAAGGACAGCAAAATCAAGGACAGCAGACCGATTGGGGCGCAGTTGCCAATACCGCAGGGCAAGTAGCAGGACAAGCTCTCGGCGGCATGAATACTGGCATGAGCAATGCTAACGCGAATAACCGCATGAATACTGGCGGTCAAGCACCAACGGCACAAAATTGGTCGTCGTGGACAAACCAACCAATGCAACGAGCGCAAGGCTATGAGCAACCTGTATTTTTGCCCATTGCCACGCGACAAATCGCGCTTCTGGCAAACAATAATCGCTACATTTCGGCAATGAACGACCCCAGAAGTGGTGCGCTATTCAGGGCAAATCAAACCAACGTCGGTCGGACAGAAATTTTTGAATTAGCATTTTTGGGCGAGCATCGCGTCGCGCTCAAAACATTGAACGGACGCTATCTGAGTGTGCGCACTCCTGCTGGTGGAAGTCTTGGAAGCAGCACCATTGCTCCTGTTGCAGACCTTATCAGCACAAACGAAGCATTTGAAATGGTGAGCAATGCCAACACCGACCGCATTTTTTTCCGCGCTGCCAATGGTCAATTTCTTAGCATTGAGGAATTTGGGGAATATCGCCTTTTCGGAAAGCAAGGAATGGCGGGTGCTTGGGAAGGTTTTGGCGTTGCATTGCCCGACGGCAAACCGATTCTCGCCGAAACAAGCTCCTTCCAACAAAACGCACCAGCACCAAACGCTTGGCGCACCCAGCAAGACGCAAACGGGCGCGTTCTTCTTCTCGACCAGCAAGGACGCACCATTGAGGCAGCAGACCGTGTGCTTTTGCTTGTGGCAAATAGCCCAAACACCGCACAAAATGGTACTTCCTCGCTACCGACTCTTGCGACAACACCAAGCACTGCCAATGCGAACACAAGCGTAAACACGAGCAATACCGCCGCATCCAAGCCCGCAAGCACACAAGCTATTGACCCCAAAACCTACCTTTCATCAATCGAACTTGATGTGCTGCAAGAAATAAATTTTGCTCGCACAAAGCCCAGCGAGTATGCCACAATGCTCGAAGGCTACCGCAAATACTACAAAGGCAAGACATTTGCAGCACCTTCGCAAAAATCGCTCACCACAAAAGAAGGTGTGAAAGCCTTAGATGAAGCCATTCTCGCGCTCAAGATGTCGCGCCCGATGGAGGCACTCACCACCTCGCAAGCCCTCAGCAAAGCCGCCCGCGACCACGTTGATAACACGGGTCCACGCGGCTTGCTGGGACACGTTGGCACGGATAAAAGCAATCCTAACGACCGCGCAGCCCGCTACGGTTCGGGTGTTGTAAATGAAAATATCTGCTACAATCGCTCAAGCGGACGAGAAATTATTGTCCGCCTCCTCATTGACGATGGCAGTGCCGACAGAGGCTATCGTAAAAACATTCTCAACCCCGCATTCACGCTGGTTGGAACGGCATTTGGCTTGCATAAAACGCAGCAAACGATGTGCAGTCAGGTGTTTGCAGCAAGCTATCAAGAAAAATAATATTTAATATTGCTCTTCCCCGTGCTACCGCTTCTTCGCGGTAGTACGGGTTTCGCGGCACGACGTTTAAGTACAAAATATCCTCAAACACCAGATTTCATGCGCTCTCCCGCCGATTCTTTGCCCACACCACTTCTTTCGATTATCATTGTCAGCTACAATGTGTCCGCTATCATGCGTGATTGCTTGCTTTCCATTCACGAGCAGACCTCCATACCGCATGAAATCATCATTGTTGATAACGCTTCGCCCGATGATTCCTGTGCAATGGTGGAGCGGGAATTTCCGCAGTGTCTTCTCATCAAAAACGCTCAGAATCAAGGTTTTGCGCGGGCGAACAATCAAGGTTTGGCGATAGCTCGCGGGCGCATGACCCTTTTTCTCAATCCCGATACTATTATTCTGGACAACGCTCTGGACAAGCTCTGCGCACTCTTGGATGCACACGAAGCGTGGGGAATGCTAGGTCCGCACACCTTCAATGCCGACGGCGCAAGCACACAAGCTACCGCGCTGCATCATCCGACGTTGCTCCGAGCGTTTTATCTGCATATTCCCGTGTGGCGGCTTGTACCGTTTTGGAAGCCTGCCGTGCTGGGAGAGTACATCCCACGAGGCTCGGAAGCAGTTGATGTTGTCAAAGGCTCATGTATGCTCATGCGCACGGCAGAGGCGCGGGAAATTGGCGGTATGAACGAGGCGTATTTTATGTATTCCGAAGAAATTGACCTGTGCGAAGCCGTCCGCAAGCGCGGTAAAACGGTCTTTTACACCCGCGAAGCAAGTATTATTCACCTTGGCGGAGCGTCCACTGCCGCCGTTTCCCAAGAGATGGCGGTGCATTTATTGCGCAGTTTGAAAAAGTTTTTTGAACGCAGCTATCCCGCATCACCACTGGCGTTGCAGAGCCTTCGCGCCCTTCTCATTATTGGCAGCCTTTGGCGCGGTGCGCTCTGGAACGTTCTTGCATTGTTGGGTGTTAAGCGCGAAGAAGCGTGGGAAAAGGTGCGCATCCACAGGGCAATGGTACATTGGTTGTGGACGGATTTTTCGTAGAATTGGGCGCACTCAACATCCCCATCCGACGGCTGAAGAGTGCATAAACACTGCCGTCGCACGGTTTTCGCGGAACTGTTTTTTTACCGTAAAACCCGTACTACCGCGAAGAAGCTTTCGCACGGAAAAAAAATTCTCGCCATTCACAGACGAAAAGAAAAATTGGTAAAAGAAGTGCGAAAACAATATCTTTGTTCCTGCTGTACCGATACTTATGATTTGGAATAGATTGGCATACTCTCACATCTTTGTTTCATTTTTTTGAATACACTATGAAATTTGGCATACTCACTGGCGGCGGCGACTGCCCGGGCATGAACGCCTTTATTCGTGCCATTGTCCGCACCACGCTGAATCTGCGCCCGCAAACATCGGTTTGGGGTGTGGTAGATGGCTGGAAAGGCTTGTTGGATAATAACTTTCTTCGCATGACCAAAATGGACATGGCGGGCTTGGCGAGTCGCGGCGGAACAATTTTAGGAACAACGCGCGTTCCAGAACTGGCAACCGATGCAGATTTGCAAGAAACAATGGCGCGAAATCTGCACGATGCGGGTTTTAATTACCTGTTTGTGTGCGGTGGCAATGGGAGCTTGAAAGCCTCGAATGTGCTGGACCAAATTATCAAGCGCGAAGGCTTGCGGACGAAAATTCTGGTATCGCCTGGTTCGATTGACAACGATGTGTGCAACACGCAAGGCTCTTCGATTGGCTTTTACAGCGCATTGGATAAGAGTTTGGATATGTTGGAGTGGATTCGAGACACGGCAAGCTCGCATCGCCGGTTGTATTTGGTGCGCTCAATGGGACGCAAGTCAGCGTATTTGTCGCTGTTTTCGGGCATTGCTTCAGGAGCAGAATTTGTGATTATGCCAAATGAACAAGTGAATTTTGACGACCTTGCGACAACTATTGCCGAGCGCGACCGCGATTCGCGGATTATTGTGAGCGAATCGTATCCGAAGACGTTAGAAGAAATTCGTGCAGAATTAGAGAAAATTTTTGAGCGCCGTAACATCAAACGCGAAATTCGTGCGGTGGACATGGGCTATTTCCAACGCGGTGGTAAAACCTCCGTAACAGACATTTTGCGGGCAAGCTGGATTGGCTATCGCATGGTGAAAGATGCCTTCCACGACTGCGATAGCGGCTTCTATACCGCCTACTATACAGGACATTCCCCCGTTCCAATGCCGCTTGCTGACGCTGCTGCCGATGAAGCTAGCTATGATACCATTCCGCAAGAATTTCTTGATTTTATGATGGCGCTACGCTAAGAGTAAACAGATACAGACAAACAGATACAGACAAAGCAAAAGAATTACACTATACACTACGGTAAATACAAGCGAGACGAAGGATTTTTAGAGAGGCGGAGATTGATCCGCAGAAAGGCACGAAAAGCAAATTATGAATGTACTTACGCCGGATTTACTTGTCATGGCGTATCAGCAAGGCTATTTTCCCATGGCTGAGGCTGATGGCGAAATCTACTGGCACTCCCCCGACCCACGAGCAATTATCCCGTTGGATGGAGTAAATATATCGCATTCACTCCGAAAAGCAGTGCGGAAAAATCCCTTTACTCTGCGCATTGATACTGCATTCCATGATGTTATGATTGCTTGCTCTCAGCGCGAAGAAACATGGATTTCCGACGAGGTTATTGATTCCTACACACGGCTTCACCAGATGGGTTTAGCGCATTCGGTAGAAGCATGGGACGGTGGGGTATTGGTTGGTGGCTTATACGGCGTGTCCATGGGTGGCGCATTTTTTGGAGAATCAATGTTTGCACATCGTACTGATGCCTCGAAACTCGCATTTGTCGCGCTTGTAGAGCATTTACGAGCGCGGCATTTTCTTTTACTGGATTCCCAGTATTTGAACCCGCATATTGAGAGTCTCGGCGGCATTGAAATCCCACGCGGCGAGTACTTGCATCGTTTAGAGCTTGCATTGCACTTGCCCGTAAGTTTTACTGATGAAGAATAATCTGCCTCATCATTCACTACATTTCAATAATCTGAAGTAAAAAATATCATGAGCGACCGTGTTCGACAAATGTTTGCCGATATTGCTCCGCGCTACGATGCAGCCAATACCGCCCTGTCGTTTGGCATTCATCATTGGTGGAGGCGTGTTGTGGTGCGTCTTGCAGAGGCACAGCGCGGAATGAGCGTCTTGGATTGCGCAACGGGAACAGGAGACCTCGCCATCGCTTTCAAACGGGCTGTGGGCAAGGAAGGAAGCGTCTTGGGAACAGATTTTTGTGCAGAAATGATGGCGAACGCGCCACAAAAAGCACGTAAAAACGGACTTGCTGTGCAATTTGAAGTTGCCGATGCCATGAGTCTGCCATATCAAGCACAAAAATTTGATATTGCCAGCATCTCTTTTGGTATTCGCAATGTTGATAATCCCGCGCAGGCAATCGGCGAAATGGCGCGTGTTGTCAAGCGTGGCGGGAAGGTGATTGTCTTGGAATTTGGACAACCCGATGGTGTCTTTGGTGCAGTATATCGTATGTACAGCAATCATATTTTGCCGTTCTTGGGCGGTATTCTTACCGGCAATCGTGAAGCGTATAGCTATCTGAACCGCACGGCTGCTGCTTTTCCTTGTCGTGAAGAATTTCTTGCGCTGATGAACAAAACAGAACGCTTTGAGCGCGTTTGGTACAAGCCTGTAACCTTTGGCATTGCATACATTTACATCGGCGTAGTAAAGTAATTTTTTATTCGTAGAGCTTGTCTTGGTTCACTTTTGTATCAAAAAAAGAAACTCATGGTTTGTGCCTTCTGCCTCTCGAATCCATGCGTTTGTCCAACGCATTTGCGCCATCACATTGCGTTTGTAATCTACACGCCGCACGTCGAGAATCTTGCCTGATTCTGATAGAATGCTGTGCAAATCTTCCGCCGTCGCGCGTCCGCCAGAGCTGTACGAAAGCACGATGTAGCGAGCATTGGTACGGTCTATGAGGCGTTGAAGAGCTTCAAGCGCAAGAAATGTTCCTGCGTCATTTTGCCGAAATTCTTCAAAGATGGAAGCTGCTTCCGTATCGCGTGAATCCTCTCGCCGTGCTGCTTTGCCAAAAATATGCGGGCGGTCGTTCAAGCAAATTGTCGTCCAGAGGTGATAGTATGCGGCATAGCGCACACGTGAAGGCGGCATTTTTTCGTTATTTGAGCCGTAAGGTGGGTCGAAATAAGCGAGGTCGGTGCGGACGTGTTCAATAGTATCAAAAATGTTGTCGTGGTAGATTGTATGCGCTATGTGGGAAGTTTTGTGAGGAGCAAGCAGGCGCGGAAGCGTGAGACGGAGCGGTTTGTAGGAGCGTGGCGACCATTCGCCTAAGTACGATGCGTAATGCCCAAGCGTGTTATCAACGCGGTCGAGAGCAAGAATCAGGCTTGTGATGAGGACGGAGCGTTCGATTTCTCCCACATTCAGGCGGTCAATTTCTTCGCGGATTGCGTCTAGTTTGCGGGTGTTGTGGAGTTGCCAAGGTTTTTTTGCTTTTGTTGCCGCACTTGTGTCGTCTGGCAGACCGCCGTAATGCTCGCTAAACCAGCCATCTGTGCCTTGCACATTATTCAAATACTCCAACAAACCCTGATAATATGCGGCTTCACGACCATTTTTCAAATAACATTGCCCAAAGACTTTCGACCACACCGAAATATCATTCGCAATAACCTCATACCCCTGCTGCGCAAATGCCTGTGAAACCCGCGTCGTTCCTGAAAAACCATCTAAAATTGAACGTACTTCCAAGGGCTGCACCATTTGAAGGATATGCGGCAAAAGGCGTAGTTTCGAGCCTGCGTACTTGATTCCTTCGGTTTGGGGCGTGTGAGAAAGCATAGGAGAGAGCAAGAATTTTGGAGTGTTTTTTGCGCAGTTTTCTTAAAAATGAAAACGAACAGCAAGCCCACCTGTCGGAATAATCCGCCCATCTATCAGCGAAATACCAAGCTCAATGTGGTATTGTGTCTCGCGCCCAATGTGCGCACCTACCGTGAGCGAAGGAATAATGCGGTTATCCACAAATACTCCATTGCCAGTTGTATCGCGGGTGTAGGTACGGATGATATTCTCGTAGCGGGTGTTGTATGAAGAGTCGCGTGGAAAGGGTCGGACAAGACGAGTGAGGCTGTCAAGGGGAATACTGGAGATAGCGGCTCGAAATGAATACGAGGTTTGACTTTGCACCCATGCAAGACGCGGCGTAATATGAATGCCAAACATATCATTTTCAAAAAAGCGACTTATTGGGAGGCTCAGTTCTACATTTCGCAGGTTCATATTGTCTGCACCCCAGACGTAGCCGAGCATTCCGACCGTAGCAAAAGACCAATCGTCTGTGGGTGCGGAAAAACGATATTTAGCAAGAGCCTGCGCAGAGGCATTAGCAAAAAGTGGGTCGAAACTGAAAAAGCTCCCCATATTTGACACAGAGGCTTCGACACCAATATCCAAATCAGACGTGATACCGTGTTGAAGGTTGAGACCAAGTAATAATGCTGTTGAAGCCTCTGTTTTGGGGGATAATCCAGATAAAGTTTGTTGTGTGAGAAGGTATGAAGGGTCAAGGGGGGCATTATACCATTTTAATTGTATTTTGGTGCTTTTCGTATCCATGAATAAGCTGTGAGCCGAGTAATGAGTCTTGGATTGTCCCAGTAGAGCCGTAAGGCA
>RDXM01000034.1 GCA_004292595.1 Candidatus Kapaibacterium sp.
CCAAACACCTTGCAGTACATTGTGGACCGCCACCTTAATCTGGTGCCTGTTGGCGTCCCTGGCGAATTGCTGATTGGGGGAGTTGGGGTTGCCAAGGGTTACCTGAACCGGCCAGACTTGACTGCCGAGAAGTTTATCGAGAACCACTTTGAAGGAGACGGAAGCAAGATGTACCGAACAGGCGATATTTGCAAGTGGACTGAAGACGGCGAGATCCAAATTCTCGGCCGGGTGGATGACATGGTCAAGGTCAAGGGCTACCGCATAGAGCTAGGTATGATTTGAACGAGCTAACGACCGCGTAGAGGAAGTAGCGGCAGCCGTCAGTCGCCATCCGCAGGTGACTGGAGCAACCGTCATTGTCAAAGACGACCGTCTCGTCGCTTTTGTAACACCGTCAGATGTTTCTATTGATCAAGTTCGGGAAAGCGTGCTTGATATTCTCCCGCCGTATATGTCACCAGCAGTGTATGTTGCGCTGGCTGCGTTCCCAACAAACGCCAATGGAAAGGTTAGATGCGAGCGGTGTCTTATTCATAGATTGACAAGAAGGCGTTACACGCCATGGAAATCAGCCAAGAAGTGGAAGCGCCAGCCACAGAGCTCGAGAGGCAACTGGCGCTTATCTGGTCGGAGCTGCTGAATGCGCCGCTGGAAAAGATAGGACGACACACGTCTTTCTTTGAACTGGGAGGTGATTCGATCTCGGCAATCCAACTGACCGTTCGAGTGAGGGCTCTAGGCTTGCAAATTTCGTCTTCGGCTATCTTCAAGAGGCCAACTCTCATCTTAATGGCTGCACCTCCAGAACGTGTCGAAGGTCCGCGACCTAGTCTTCAACCAATAGTCGTTCCGTAAGAGGTTTTAGTAACGCTAGGGGTTATATTATCGATGAAGTTGAATGCCTGGACCTTGGTTCCGAGCTGAATGCGGAGCAATTATTTCCATGTACTAGTTTGCAAAGTGTCATGCTCAAAGCCACATGGGACAACAGCTCGGCCTACGTGAACCAAATGTCGTTCGGATTGTCTAGGCAAGTTTCATACAGGGAAATGGAAAGTGCGTTAGAATTGCTGTGCGATGCCCACCCAATCCTAAGAACGTCGTTTTTCAACACATCAGATGGAATGTACCAGTACGTTCAGCCAAAAGTGTCGCTGGCGCTTTCGATTAGCAGTGACTTGCAACAATACTGCCAAGAAGATTTGGCCCGTGGATTCCATATCAAGGATCTGAACTTGTTCAGATTTGGCTTGATTGGAAACAACGATGATGGGTTTAGCCATGCTGTTTTGACGATTCATCACGTGCTGTATGATGGCTGGTGCCTGCCAGCGCTTTTGACCGATCTTTCGCTGCTTTGCAATGGGCAAACAATTGAAAGCACACCGCCGTTTAAATCTGTCATTCAGCATATTGCTGCGCAAGACCCCGCCGAAGGCCAAGACTATTGGACGAAGTATTTAGGGCAAGTCGAACCATTCTCTTGGACTCAAAGAGAATCGGTTCCTGATGCAGACTTGAGTGCGGTTGTTGCTGAAGCGCAATTGTCCATTAGCAATTTGAACCAAGCATCTTCAAGAGCTCAAATTACTCTTTCTACGTTGACCAAGGCGGCTTGGGCTTTGACACTCCAACTATACACGCAGCAAAAGGAGGCCTTGTTTGGGACGGTAGTCTCAGGGAGAGATATGCCAATCCCAGAAGTAGAGAGGTAGTCAAACTTTGATTGATTCTAGAATTATGGGAGCAATGATCAACACCATTCCTTGCAAGATCGGTGATGCCGAGGGGAGATCGGTATTGGAATTTGTGCAAAGTATTCAGGATGCGTATGTGGAAGCCATCCCATATTCTCATATCGGTCTTGCGCAGATTCAGCGATGGGCTGGAATTACAGGAGACATGAAGTTGTTTCAAACCAATTTAGTTTTTGAAAACCTGCCAGTCATGACAGAACTGGGTTCCGCAAACGCGTTGTTTAAAGCTCTGCCCCAGGATTTACCAGCTGGAGCCTTCAACGATTTTGCCATCCAATTGGTTTTGGCTCCGTCGGAATCGAGCCTCTCTATAACGGCAGATTTTGATCATTGCGTTGTTTCTAAGGCCACCGTGAACAAAATGGTTGGCTACTTTGATTCTGTTTTAACTGAACTCTGCCACGCATTGATGTCGACTGCCGATATGAAGGTATCTGAAGTTCAAAGAAGAGCACGGGGTGACTTGCAGCAGCTGTTGGACTTTGGCAGAGGCCCTGTTCAGGCCATCCCATATGAATGTGCTCACTTTGCGTTTGAGCAGCTGGCACAGGAAGATCCGCAAGTGGTAGCGGTCGAGCACGGAGACCGGAATGCCAAGGCCGACCGCCTGGCAGCACACCTGGTCCACAATGGCGTGAAGCCAGGACAATTTGTGGGAATCGTCACTATGCGATCGATTGAAATGATCGTGGGCATTTTCGCCGTGCTGAAGGCGGGTGGAGCATATGTGCCGGTAGACTCTGAACTGCCGCTGGAGCGTATATCGTTCATTCTCGAGACAGCCGAGTGTGCCTCGATCTTGTGCCACCCGGAAATTCCCGCCGAAGTCTACAGCGGTCTCGACCAAAGCAAGACGATATCTTTGGCTGTGGAATATCCTGAGGCCAGCTACGTCAGGCCGCGCATCACCGGCGACCACCCGGCTTATGTTGTTTTCACCTCTGGCTCTACTGGGAAGCCGAAGGGTGTTGTTATCGCTCATCAATCTTTTACAGCGATCATGACTGCTAAACCAAATTTCTTGTCGGTTTCGAAGGGTTCTAGG
>RDXM01000189.1 GCA_004292595.1 Candidatus Kapaibacterium sp.
ACAATAGAGTTTATCTCGAATAAGGTTTTTAGGGTTTTGGAGCAAGGCAGCATGCTGCCTTGTTTCGTAAAAAAGTCTATTCGGAATAAAGTCTAATGAACACAACCTTGATAGCGTTTTGGCGCACGTTTTTGTTTCTAAATATCTAAATATACTGCAGGATAAAAAAAATCCCCTTTTCTGGCAGTGAGATGCTTGTTTATGTGCGCCAAATAGAGTTATCTTCGTGCTTGGTATATTTTGCTTTCTCAGCGTACCAACGCATCATATTTTTATCGTTTTTCACACTCCATCCTCAGTTTGAGGGAGGTACTATGTCTCGACTTCAACATTACACTCCAGAAGAAATTTCAACACTCCACTTGATTCCAATCTGGGTTTTCTATGCGGTTGCGGGCGCAGACAGCGTCATTGACCAACGGGAAATCGCCACCTTTAAGCGGATGCTCAAGGATGCTGAAAACCTTGTTGATAGCTTCGCCCGCGACGTATTTACGGGCTTGCAACAAGAGTTCGACGAAGCGGTATTACGCTCCAAAAGCGAAGAGCCAATTCACGGCATTCAAACAACAATGGAGCTTGTTTCGCGGAAATCTTCTCCCTCAGAGTGCGAAGATTTTAAACTTTTAGTCTTTGTCGTGGGCTGGTCGGTAGCGGCTGCCTCTGGCGACCTCACCGATACAGGCGAAGGCTCGAATATATCTCAGGAAGAAATTGAAAACCTGACGCAAATCGCAGAAGCACTGAGCCTCAGCACGGCAAAACTTAGCCGCGTCATTACCTCCAGCGATGGCGGAAAAATCTGGAATTCGTTCTTAAAAACTGCGTAAATACTAACTTTCTACTTCTATATTTTCTCTACTTTTATTGTGTTTTGGGGAGGGACTTCTTTATGACCACGCATCCGCTTTTGCAGAAATTTACCGTTGAAGAACTTGGTGTTTTGTATCTCGTTCCTTTTTGGGTTTTTTATCAAGTTGCTGGCTCGGATAGTATTTTCGATGAACAGGAAACCGAAGCCTTTCAATCAATGCTGGACACCGCACCAAATCTTAAAAATGAGTTTTGCCGGGCTGTGTTTATGGATATGAATGCTTCGTTTATTGATATTCTTCATCGTGCAAAAAATGACCCGCAACGCGCCTATCAAGGCTTGCGCGAAGCCTCAAATATTCTTGACTCCAAGCTGCCACCCCATACCAGTACGGAGTTCAAAACAATGGTGTTTGTGATGGGCTGGAATGTCGCTTCTGCTTCAGGCGATTTCTCCGATACTGGCGAAGGCTCGAACATTTCTTCCGAAGAAATTGAAAATCTCGTGATGGTTGCCGAAGTGTTTGGCTTGAATTTCCCAAAACTTCAGCGCATTATTACCTCGAATCAGGGAACGAAAGTTTGGTCCACCTTTCTTGCAGAATAAAATATTCGCGCTAGGCAACGTTCAGCACTGTACAGCCTTTTGGCATACTTTGCCTCAAACGCCAGTGAATGCCAAGTTCATCACCGTACAGCATGATGTCGTTGCCGAATGTTATACTAAAAAAGTTAGTTGCTTCAGATGTAGTCCACCTCAAAGGTGGACTACATCTCAACGCCTTCGCTTTTTGATGTGCAATTTTTATCCGCTTTTAGCCTAACCATCCATCTCATTTCGCTCTATTCTATGGCTTTGTCTCCGACAACGGCGCAGTCGTCTGCATTGTTAGAAATTGCAGACTTGGAAAAAGTCTATGCCAACGGCACATATGCACTCAAGGGTATAAGCGTCAGCGTCGAGCCGGGAGAATTTCTTGTTGTTATTGGATTGAGCGGGTCAGGAAAATCAACGTTTTTGCGGTGCATTAACCGCCTCCACGAGCCGACAAGCGGGCAGATTCTCTTTCAGGGGCGCGACGTTACGCATCTTTCTGGCGAACATTTGCGGGCGTATCGGCAGGAAATCGGCATGGTGTTTCAGCATTTTAATCTTATCAAACGCCGTTCGGTGCTGGAAAATGTGATTGCAGGACGCTTGGGGCGGCTTCCTGTGTGGCAGTCTCTTACGGGGAAATTTCCGCAGGAATTGCGGAATGAAGCACTCGAAAAGCTAGAAATTGTTGGACTGGCAGAAAAAGCCACTGCCCGCGCCGATGCTCTGAGCGGCGGACAACAACAGCGCGTTGCCATTGCGCGGACGCTCATGCAACGCCCGAAAATTCTCCTTGCCGACGAACCCGTTGCCAGTCTCGACCCCGCTACCTCGCATTCAGTAATGAAGTATCTGGAGCGCATCAACAAAGAACACGGCACGACGGTCATTTGCAACCTTCATTTTCTTAGCCTTGTGCGTCAGTACGCAAGCCGCGTCATTGCGCTCAAGGGCGGCACGTTGGTGTTTGAGGGTAGCCCACAAGAAATTGACCGTGCGTGGTTTGCGCAAATTTATGGGGAAGAAGCTGTGGAAGTGAACTAATCATTGCACTATCATTCCACCACAAAAAAAATTATTGCAAAAAACAAGAAAAAGTGAGAAAAACATTGCGCACCCCCTACGGAAAATCGTATATTCGGCGTGAAATTATTAATCAGGGACAGCGTTCCTCATAACGTGTGTTCATGCGTGTTGGCTGGCAGTAGCTGTACGTTTTTCTCGCCAAGCTATGTATTGATGCGCCGTCCAGCACAATTTTTAACTTTTCTGTTTGTGGATTACCGTGTATTACAACAGGCATTTGAGGAAGCACTATGCCGCAACACCCTGTCTTTATCCCGTACTCACGCAGAAATAACAAAAGGACGTGCAGATGAAATTATCGGAATTTAACTACACTCTCGCAAAAAAATTGATTGCCAAGTATCCCGCCGACCCGCGTGATTCCTCAGCAATGATGGTACTCGACCGCCATACTGGCGATATTACCGATAAAACCTTTTCCGATATTACTGATTATTTCCAAAAGGGCGATTGCCTTGTTTTGAACGATACAAAGGTGTTCCCCGCACGGCTTTTTGGAAAAAAAGAAAAAACGAATGCAAAAATTGAAGTCCTCCTTTTGCGCGAATTGAAGGCAGAAGACCGCATTTGGGATGTAATTGTGGACCCAGCACGCAAGGTGCGCATCGGCAATAAAATTTACTTCGATGAAAATAAGCTGTACTGCGAAATCATTGATAATACCACCTCTCGCGGGCGCACTGTGCGCTTCAATCACGTTGGCGATATTTACAAAACGATTGACCGCATCGGGCAAATGCCCCTTCCAGAGTACATCAAACGCGACCCCACTGAGCTTGACAAAGAAACCTATCAAACCATTTTTGCTGATAAAATCGGCTCGGTTGCTGTGCCGTCGGCAGGTCTGCATTTTACCAAACCACTTTTGAAAAAGCTCGAAGATAAAGGCGTGAATATCGCTCGCATCACGCTCCATATCGGCTACAGCGTTTTCGACCCCGTTGATGTCGAAGACCTCACCAAGCACAAAATGCACTCCGAATACTTTGAAATTAATCGCGAAGCCGTTGAAACCATTAACAAAGCACTGAAGTCGAAAAAGCAAGTTGTTGCCGCAGGTTCGAGTGTTGCGCGGGCATTGGAATCCAGCGTTCTGACGAGCAATGCCGTGAAAATTAACAGAGGCTGGACAGATAAATTTATCTACCCGCCATATGAGTTCAAAATTGTCAGCCGCCTTATCACAAATTTCCATCCGCCAAAATCAACACTGATGCTGCTCTCCGCCGCTTTTGCTGGAAAAGATGATTTGCTCAAAGCCTACAAACGCGCCGTCAAGCAGGAACACCGCTTCTATTCATATGGCGACGCATTGTTTGTGATTTAAGGAGCGTTCGAGCTTGAAGAGCCACACGTACCAAACAGTACCAAACACAAGCCCTGATATATTCTCTCTCTGTTCACGCTCTCTTCGCCATTTGCGTCGAGGGCGTTTTTTTTGTTCAATCTCGTAAAAAAATACTACACCCGCATAAAAACATAAAAACTATGGCATGGCAAGAAATCATCGGTCAAGAGCGCGTAAAAAACATCCTTCAGCGAGCAATCGCAGAGCGGCGCATTGCCCATGCCTACTGCCTGTGGGGCGCGGAAGGCATTGGCAAGGACGCGCTTGCGCTGGAATTTGCCAAGACGCTGAATTGCGATAATCTCCAAGAGCGCGAAGGGTGCACCGAAGCCTGTGGCGAGTGCAAAAGCTGCCTGCAAGCCTCGCATTTACAGCATCCGAACATTCAATTTATTTTTTCGCTCCCAGCAGGAAAAAGCGCGAGCAGCGAGGAAAAAGGCACCTCGCCCTTGCTGCGCCTGACCGATGACCAAATTCAGCTTATTCAAGAGCAGTTGCGGCGCAAATCGGAAAATCCGTATCACAACATCACCATCCCGAATGCCGCGCAAATACGCATTGCGTCTATTCGGGAAGTAAAAAAGCAAATCGCCATGAGTTCGCCACAAGGTGGGCGGCGTTTTGTGATTATCTCCGAAGCCGATGCGATGAACCAAGAAGCTGCCAATGCGTTCCTGAAAACGCTAGAAGAGCCGAATGCGGAGGTAACAATTATTCTCACCTCGTCGCGCAAAGAGCAGATTTTATCCACGATTCTTTCACGCTGCCAGCAAATTCGCTGCGACGCGCTTTTCGATGAAGATATTGCTCGCGCCCTCAACGAGCGCGAAACCCTGCCGATGGAGGAAGCCCGCCTCATTGCACGGCTCGCCGACGGCAGTTATTCCAAAGCCTGCGAACTTCTGGGCGAGGATTTGCGCCAGCTTCGGGTGGATATTGTGAATTTACTTCGCGTCATTCTCACGCCGCGTTTTGTGCTGAAATTCACGCATGAACTGAGCAATATTTCTGGCAATTCCCGCGCTGCTTCTGGCGACAAAGACCGCTCCAAACTTGAGCGAATGCTGATTCTGCTTCTCGTCTGGATACGCGATGCTTACACGCTTTCGGTGTCGGATTACGAAGGAAGCGTTATCAACATTGACCAAGTAGAAGATTTGAAGCGGTTTGTAGCGAAATTTGGCACAAGTGGCAATCTGGATGCCGTCGCACTGGCAATAGAGCGCACAATTCATCACGTGCGGCGCAATGTGAGCGTTCCGCTTGCTCTCACGACGCTTGCGCTGGATATTCGGCGCATTTTGCGACAGGAATAAAGGAACGCCATGAACACCGCACCACGACAAGCATTACAAGCATTGCAAGATTTCCCGCCTCCTTCTCCTTCGATTGCCGTGGTTATTCCTGCTTGGAACGAGGAATTATCCATTGGCGAAGTTATCCGCCACATCCCGCCCGACCTGAATGCCCGCGTCATTGTTTGCGATAATGCCTCCACAGACCGCACCGCCGCTCGTGCTGCGGAGTGTGGCGCAATCGTCGTGCGCGAGGAAGAGCGTGGCTATGGAGCGGCGTGTTTACGGGCATTGCAGGAGGCATACCGCCACGCGCCAGATATTCTCGTGTTTATTGATGCCGATTACAGCGACACGCCCGAAGAAATGCCGCTCCTGCTCGCACCAATCCTTGCAAATGAGGCAGATTTGGTGATTGGTTCGCGGAGCTTGGGAATGCAGGCGGGCAAGGTAGAACAGGGCGCATTATTGCCACAGGCACGTTTCGGAAACTGGCTTGCAACGTGGCTTTTGCGGCGTATTTGGGGAGCGCATTTTACCGACTTGGGACCCTTTCGCGCTATTCGCCGCACAACGCTAGAACGCTTGCAAATGCGCGACCGCAATTTTGGCTGGACAGTGGAAATGCAGATAAAAGCAGCGCGAGAGAAGGATATTCGCTGTGCGGAAGTTCCTGTTTCGTACCGCGCTCGGATTGGCGTGTCGAAAATTACGGGGACGCTCTCTGGCAGTATTCGTGCGGGCTACAAGATATTGTGGACGATTGCGCGGTATAGTCTTTTTCGGTGAATCAGACTGGGATTGTTGGGGATTCCTGAGTGCGGCGGCGGGATTCTTGGATGCGCTTCTTGTGCCAATTTATCCGCATAAAACGTGAACTTCACGCACAATCGCCTTCTACACACTGCATAAAACCTCACTTTTGGCGAAAGCGGTCGTTTTTCCTACCGAATTCTCCCAGATTTTTCAATTCCTCGCAAAACTGATAGCACTTTTTGACCACAAAACGTGAACTGGGAGAATTCGGTAGTATTTTCGACCGAATCTTCCTTTTTTTTCTTTTACGTTTTCGGAGTCCGTATTTTTGTACGTGAAGATGACGCAAATGCACTTTTTCGTTTGCTCAAAACATCTTCGGAAACAATTCGTACTTTTTTCACTTTTTTGGAGGTTTGTCGTGAAGTGTTTTTCTAAATCGTTTATTTTCAATTTTTTACAGGAAAATTGGGGGGGCATTTCTTCTCGCTGATGCTCTTCGCGCTGTGGAGGATGGCACAGGAAAGAGTAATGGATATAGTTTTCATCCCGATAGGCTTCACTATTGCTTGAGGTACTGCGTTGTTTTTCTGTTTTTTGTATTCCCTATGCTGACCCACGCTCAAGGTATGCCGAATGTCGGCGGAACTATCCACGCGATTGTTCCCGATGGCAATGGCGGAACGTTTATTGGAGGCAGTTTCAGTAATTTTGTCAATCCCGATGGAAGGTATTTTCAGCGAGAGTGCGCCGTAGCGCATATTCTACCGAATGGCTCGGTTGATGAGTCATGGAACCCAAATATTCTTTTGGAAGTTGAGGGCTTTTCTGACATAGGTATGATTTTTGGTATGACCGTTTCCAATGGACGTTTGTACATTGCAGGACGATTTACGAAAGTCAATGGGCAAGCTCGCTATCAGTTAGCAGCACTCGACATTGTTACTGGTGCGGTACATTCTTGGAATGCAAATAACGGACAAACGCTTGTAGGTTATCCGTCTATACAAAATTTGGCGTACAATATGCGTGTTGTGGCAAATAACAACACCATTTTTGGTGCGGGAACGATGTTTCTTCCCGATGAGCGCGGATATGTAGGCGGATTTGAAAAAACAACGGGAATACTTACCTCGTGGGGCAGCAAAGTAACGTCGCCTTTAGCCCCGTATATTCCGAGAATTACCGCATTATCGGTTAGTAATGGTGTCCTCTATGTTGCTGGACAATTTTTGCAAATTGCTGGAGCAGATCGTCAGAATCTCGCTGCCTTTGATGCAAATACAGGCGCAATGTTACCATGGAATCCAGGCGCAACAACGCAATGGACAGATTTTCTCGGTGCGGTAACAGCACTCTCGGCGTATAACGGTCACATCTATTATTCGGGATATTTCTCTGGCATCAATGGACAAGCTCGGTCGGGTTTAGGTGCTGTTGATGAAAACGGCTCGGTAACCGCATGGAATCCTGCCCCTGCAATATTAGGCTACCAACAGCCATACCAAAGCATTCCAACGATTGTAGCAAATGCCACTGCTGTGTATATCGGCGGCAATTTTACGCATATTGGCGGTGGAGCGAAAGCTGGTATCGCTGCCGTTGACCATATGAGCGGTAATCTTTCCCTTTCAACGCCAGAATTAGTGAATGGAAGTGGGCTTTTAGCCTATACAACCGCAATATCTGCGACCGAACAAGGTTTGATATTTGGCGGTGCCTTTCTCACCGTTGATGGGCTTCCAAAATATGGTTTATCTGGCGTTGCGTACCCACCCGCACAGCCAGCATCAAACCTCGCTGTCGCTTCCCAACTTCCCAACGGCACAGGCGTAACACTTACATGGGACGCACCCAGCACAGGCGCGGCGGGCTATACCATTGTCGCCATCGAAGGAACAAGCCCAGCGACGGGCTTACCGCAAAACGGCGAAACGTACACAGGTGTTCCTGCCTTCACGGGTTCAGCAACCGTGCCGTTTTCGGGGCAGGTCGTGTTTGACGGGTCGGGAACAAATTTCAGTATCACAGGACTCATTCCCAACACAAACTACACGTTTGTCGTTTATCCCTACAACGGCTCAGGCATTGCGCGGGTCTATGGAACGGGAACGCCGCTTACGGCAACTTTTCGGACAAATTCCCCACCGCCGCCAGTGGTGGTCAGGCATCCAGGCATTTTGACCGTTTCGTCGGCAACGCTCAGTTTTGGTGATGTCGCGCTCGGCGGCTCACGCACACGCACCTACACGATGCACTGCTACAACCTCACCACTGCCAGCGTCCGCATTGTGCCGCCCGCGCAGTGTGCTATTTCTGTTGGCGGAGCAGCCTTCACCACATCGGAATTTGTCTTCGCAACCCGCGCCACGATTGACTCCGTGCAAATTCGCGTCCGCTTTAGTCCCACAGGAAATGGCGCGTTTTCAGGAATCATCCAGCACGTGGCAGGCAGCACCCAAGCAACCGCCACGCTGACGGGGCAATCTTCGCCACCAAGCATCTCTACTTCTACGCTGTCGCTAAATTTCGGTTCAGTCGTGCCATCCAGCGCAGCAACACTGGCGTACAGGGTGAATTACCGCAATCTCACAACGCGCAGCATCACGCTCACGCCCAGCGCGGGCTATGCCGTTTCTACGACGGGAACAGAGCCGTTTTCAGCCGCTCCCTTTACCGTACCAACCGCACAGTCAGGGCGGTTCAACGTGTTTGTGAAGTTCTCGCCTGTTGCCGTTGGCGTACTGGGCGGTTCGGTGAAAACGACCAGCCCAGGCGTTGCGGGAAGTCCGCCAAATGACCCTATTGGCGACGGTCCGAGTGTGATAACCTCTGGCGAAGGCGAATACCCGCTTCCAGGCATCTCCGCTACGCGCCTGAACTTTGGCGACGTTCCCGTCGGCACGTGTCGGACGCTCTCCTACACGGTGTTTCCTGCGGGCGGTATCCGCGACCAAGTAACCATCATCTGTCCGCAAAATGCCTTCAGCAATGTAGAAGTTTCGACCAATGGTCCCGACGGTCCCTTTACAAGCGGCTGCCAAGCTGTTACCTTCTCGCGGGTTGCGGGCGTAAACTCTGCTCGCGTCTGGGTGCGTTTCTGTCCCACGACGCTCGGCGAAACGCTCGACTTCGCTATCAATCACCTGTCGCAGCCAGGCGGACAGTTCGTCAATCTGCCGCTTTCGGGGCGCAGCGTTGGACCAGAAATCACGGTTACGCCCGCCGCTTTCAATTTCGGCACCGTGCCAGTAAACCAAAGCGACGTAACCACGCTCACCGTGCGTATTCGCAATGCTGTGCCGCCGTCGGTGATTACACTGTCCACAAGTGCCGTGAATACTGCCTTTGCGTTCCTCAGTAACAGCACAGGTACATGGAGCGGCACCTGGACAACCACCGCCACCGCGACCAACGCCACCTACCGCGTGAATGCTCGCTTTCTACCAACAGCGCAGCAAAGCTACCGCACAACCTTTGTAGGTGAGGTGCTTGCGCAAAACGGCTCTAGCACCGATACTTTCACGCTTTCAGGGCGTGGCGTTGGTCCGACGCTCACGGTAACGGCTGGAACGCTGAATTTCAACGGAAATTTCCTGCTCACGCCAAACACGCGCTCTTATGTGCTGCGTTACGACAACATCACGACCAATACGGTGGAAATCGGTCCCACGAATCATCCCGCCTTTTTGCTCTCGGACGCGCAGAATGGCGTGTTTTCGACTTCCGCAGGGATCACCTTCACCGTTGGCGGTACGGCAACGAACCCTGTGAGCGGCAACGTTACAGCATGGGTGCGCTTTCTGGCACTGGAAGCGGGAGTAACAAAGGCAACGCTTCTGCACAACAGTTTTGTGAGTGTCGGCGTAACGGGCGCAAACGTAGAACTACTCAGGCTTTCAGGAGTAGGACTTGCGCCAATGCTCATGGTAACGACAGCAACAAACCAAAACTCCCTTCGCTTCAACGATGTGGATTTTGGTGGGGCACGCTATTACGAGTACAATCTCAGCTACCGCAATATCACTGGTGGAACGCTCCGCATCAGCATTCCCGCAGGCAGTTCCTTTGCTGTAACCTCCGCAACAGGCACAGCCACAGGTGCGACCGCTACATGGATAGGCGCGGGGCAAGCATTCACGCTCATTCCGAGTGTTTTGAATACGACCGCGACAACCAATATCAAGCTCTGGGTGCGCTTTACGGCGGCGCAGGCAGGCGTGGTGCGCTCTACGCTTGCACACGTGAGTCTGACAGACGACCCACGCACTAACGCGCAGGATGATTTTCTCTGCCTTGGCGAAACACTTCCCGCGCCTATTCTCACGCTGCCTTCTGCCTTGCTGAATCTTGGCGGCGTGATTGTTGGGAAAAGCACGACGCAGGTAATTTCGCTCTCCAATCTTGATACCTTGCGACCGCTGACCATCGTTATTCCCACAAACTTTGCCGTTTCCTTTACGGGCGAACAAGGAACGTTTCTCACGGGAACACAAACCTTTTCGCTAACAGCAAGTGCGGCAGCAACGCTCACGGTGCGCTTTACACCAACGACGGCGGGCGTACTCACGCCACCGCGTATGCTCCGCATAAACAATGGCTCCGCACTACCCGCAAACATCGCCCTCACAGGCGAAGGCATCGCCCCCGCACCCACAAGAGTACGCTTTGTGAACGAGCGGATGTACGTCCGCGACGAGCCATTTTTCCCGCTTGGATGGTCGCAGATTGGCACGCGCGATAACTTTGGCATTGTGGGCGATGCGAAAAACACTGCCCGCATGAAAGGCGTAAACTTTATAGAAAATGAGGGTTTTGGCGGAGCAATAGCAGTTGCGGCAGGTGAGAGGCATTCTGTCTATAAAGGTGACGGAAGAGACCTCAATAACGTAGATACTATCGTCCACTACTACCGCCGTTACTTGGATACCTGCCAGAAAGGTGGCGTGAAAACTATCCTAAACTTGTATGAGTATTACCCTATTCCAAGTTTCAAAAACGTTCTTGCTCAATCGGTGCTTGGTGAAGAAAAACGATTTGAGCAATTACTTTCCGATGATGACGTAAAGAAAATTATGGGAGATAGCTATATTCGGAGCCATCCTGCACTTCTTGGTTGGTGGATTACCTCTGAGCCGTCAGGGAAAATAGATCACTTATACAATCGTATCTATGGACCAGCTACCGATACAACGGATGACCTTGGATTTAAAAAACCCTCGACTCGGGATTCGGTGAATAGAGAAATAAGTAAGTTCTATCCCTTGCAAAGCGGACTCAACCGTACTTTTCAAATCGCCATAGGAGCGCAGGGTGATAACGGGCAGCACTTTGTCGGAACGATGTTTCAGGCGGGAAGTATTCAAGAAATGACGGCAATGCAAGAATTATTCGCTAATCCGTCGCAGCGTTTCTTTAATTTTGTTTTGGCAGAATACTACAATAATTACGATACTCAAGACCATGTACCAGGTAGTCTGCACAAATTCTTTGAGCGGCGGCAGGTACTGGCAGACCCTGTTCACATTCATGCCGGAGAAAATTTGTTTTGGCGCAATTTTTCCACAGCAGCCCCCACAACAGGACTTTTGCAAGATAATCTCCATATGAATCGCTACTTTAGAGACTATTATGCACAAATGAACGCGAATGCCAGCGATGGTGGCGGTATTATCATCAAACTCTTTGGTCATAGATTTGAAGAAGGAGATGGAAACCAGCGTGTACGTCCTGCAACGAACACAGAATTGATGTTTACGACCTTTACAAAAATTCACGCAACGCAGAATTATCTGCGCCCGCTTATGATTGGTGGTATTGATTTGTTTGGCTATGACTTTTTCAGCTTTGAAACCGCTAAAAACTCCAATGTATTTATTCCAACAGCAGCGAAATTGGCAGAGCGCACTATCCAAGAAAAATTTATTGAGTTTTTTGCGAAGTATAATCTTGGTATAGTGTTTCAAGCCCCGAAAGTGAACGACTTTCAAGGCAATGCCTTTGCTCGTGTGCAGGTAGGTGCGGGAGCAAGTGTGATGGAGCGTGAGGCAGAAGGAGCGATAAAAACGGTTGTGCGCTATCACAATGGTAGTTACTATCTTGCCGTTATCAACAATCGTCTGAATGAGCAGCTTCCCGCTATCGAAACCGACCCAAGTACGGGTTCGTATGGCAGTGCAGGCGGTAATCAACGCTTTATTGCCACCGACAGTATTCGTATTATCCTGCCACCACGCATGGTGCTGGAAAATTGTGTGGAATTATCGGCAACGGTGTCGGGCAATGAAACGACACGCAATCTTGTAGCGGAACAAATTGCAGGGCTTGGTAGCAAGCAAGTGCTGAGGCTTGATTCGCTGGGGGCGGCAGAAGTACGCCTTTTCCGCTTCCACACCGTCCATCCACAGGTGGATTCGGTTACCTCGCTTGTGCTGGCAGTACAAACGCAAAAAGACGCATCGTCGCAGCACAGCGTATCGCAGGAATCCATCAATCATTCCTTAGCACCCACTGAAACTGCGAATGATCTCTTTGGTGCAGATAGTGAATTTCAGATATTTCCCAATCCCGCCATTGAAAGCGCGACGCTTCACTTTCCAGCAGTATCAGAAACAGAACGATTGACGCTGACAATAACGGACATGTATGGAAATATCGTTGTCCGAACGGAAATCCGAGAACGGGATATGGCTATACCAACGCGATTGTTGCCTTCAGGCGCGTACATCTGCTTGGTACAGAGCAAACAACGCACGTGGAATAGACTGCTTCACGTCGTTAAATAAATACTTTTTAACATTCAATCAAATAATCAACTATGAAAAATTTCATCGTAAAATCAAGCATTATGCTGGGGCTTGTAACTGTCCTTTTTTGCACGGATGTAGCATTTTCCCAGCAAAAACCGCCCCTTAAATCACTGAACGTTGGAAACTTTTGGGTTTATCGCTATGGTTCATCTAAAGCACCACGGCCCGAACTGCCAAAAGATGCGTACGAGCGCGTTGTCGGAACGCAATTTTTTGGCGGAAAAGAGTACGCACGGGTATTTAATTCTTATTTTCAACAATATTTCTTTGAACGCTCTGACAGTAATACTGTCTATCGCTGGAATACAAGTCAAGGCAGAGAGATTACCGCCTTTAGCTTGAACTGGAAAGAGGGTGATACCGTTAATTTTGAATTCTTTTGGCATGGATGCCAAAATTGTAAATATGTTGTACTTGCACCTTCAAAATTTTTTAACACTGGTATAAGAGACACAACATATTCATTTATTTTAGCTGATGCGATTCCGATAGGATTACGCCCTGTTCCCCCATATGATATCAGATTTGCTCGCAAGTATCTGTTTAATCAAATAGATAGTTCACGGCTTAATGCATCTCGCACTTCTGGTGAAATTGTTGGGACAACCTTTCTCAAGGGGGCGTTTGTCGATGGGGTTGTGTTACGTGATACGAACATCATCACTTCTGTTGTCGAAGATCCATTACTTTCCCTTGCCCAAAGCAAGCCAAACGACAACGCACAAGTAGCAAGCACCAGCGCACGCCGCGTTGCCGTCCAGATGAGCGCAGAAAACCCCTTTTCTTCCCGTACACAGGTGCGCTACCGCCTTGAGCAGGCAGGCACGGTCGAGCTTGCCGTGTACAACGCGCAGGGTGTCCGCCTCGCCACCATGCAGCGCGGAAGGAAAGCCGCAGGAGAGCAAACCGCAAGCTGGAACGGAACAAGCACCGAAGGGCTAGAAGTCCCCGCAGGCGCGTACTTCCTTGTCCTCTTTGTGGATGAACGGCAGGTAGGTGAGGTAAAAGTGGTGAAGGTGCGGTAAGGTTTTTATTCACAAGCCGCATGGATGCTTATGTTCATGCGGCTTTTTTTGCGTTCAAGCCCGCCTTACGCCAACGGCAGTGCAAAGCTATCGCACAACCTTTGCGGGCGTGGTCGTCGCACAAAACGGCTCTAGCACCGATACTTTCACGCTTTCAGGGCGTGGCGTTGGTCCGACGCTGACAGCAACACCAAGAACGCTGAATTTCAATGGAAATTTCCTGCTCACGCCAAACACGCGCTCCTATGTGCTGCGCTACGACAACATCACGACCAACAGGGTGGAAATCAGCCTGACAAACGATGTAGCAATGATATACTAAAAAAGGTTTGGTGCTTTAGATGTAGTCCACCTCAAAGGTGGACTACATCTCATTTCCTGCACTTTTTGATATGCAATTTTTACCCGTTTTTAGGGCTTTGTTGCATAAATCAAAAAACAGATGACCCCCGATACTTCATTGTTCAACAACTTTAAGCGGCTTGTCGAATAACGGATTTCGGCATA
>RDXM01000190.1 GCA_004292595.1 Candidatus Kapaibacterium sp.
TACGGCAAGCAACAATATTTGTGTAAAGAGTGTGGTACCTGCCGTGTTTTGCATCCAACACCATATGCGCATACGCCAGAACGCCAAGAAGAAGTCCTCTGTCTCTATCAAGAACGAAGCAGTATGCGCGGTGTCGCACGGGCAACGGGTGTTGCACGCAATACGCTAGCATCATGGATAAAAAAAAAGCTGCCCTCGCACCAAGCATAGCCGAGACCTTGCTTCCAGCTCAATGATGTTCTCGAACTGGATGAGGTGTGGTCGTTTGTGTATCGTCGCAGCAACAAACGGTGGCTCTGGACGGCATTGTGCCGAAGAACACGCCAGATTGTCGCTGCCGTTGTGGGTGGCCGTAGTGCCGAAACGTGTCAGAAATTATGGTCGTTGATACCAGAGACTTATCGTCAATGCCATACCTTTAGCGATTTCTGGGCGGCATATGAAAAAATCTTCGACCAGGAAACGCATCGCTCGTTCGGCAAAGAGACGGGAGAAACCGCTCATATGGAGCGGTGGAACAATACCGTACGCCAACGCAATGCTTGGTATGTACGAGAAACACTCTCCTTTTCAAAGTGCGATAGTTAGCATCAGATTGTTACCGAAATGTTTATTGTCGCCTACAATCTTTCATGCATTAAGAAATAGATTTTATCGGGTTCTTGTTGGATGTAGTTGGAAATCAGCCTCAATACTGGGGCTACAAAGGCAAAAAAAACAATGGTGGCTTGAGACTTCTTGTCTGTGTTCGTAGCCTGAACCCCGCACTAATACTCACAGACAAGAAGTCTCAAGCCACTAATGAGCTATGGATTCTTTCCAACTACATCCAACAAGAACCTTTTATCGTGTAGACTTGAACCACTACCGAAAAAAGATTTGAAAAAAACCGAAAGAAGCGCGAGCTTTCAGGATTCAACCACGAATCATTGAAAGGAAATCGCTATGCTTCTTTCGGTATGTTCTCCCGTGTTTGACGCTCTGCGTCCAGTATTCCCGCGCCTTCGGACGTATCAACTCGTGTCTGGGATTCTCTTGGGTGTGATGCTTTCTCAAGGAGATACCACAATGACGGCAGTCTATCTGTCGCTGGGCAGTATTTTTCCCGATGCGGTCAAGCGGCGGTATTGGTCGTTGGAGCAAGTTCTGCGCCGACGGACCTGGCAGGTCGAAGACCTGCTTGCCGCATTTGCGGGATTCTTGCTCGCTCAGTTTCCCGATGGATCGTTCATTGCCGATGTGACGCATACCACCACGCAAGGCAAACATCAGGCAGCACGGAGCTTTCGGAAGAATCCGCATTATCGCAAAGGCTATCAGAAGCAGTCCAAATATCTTGCGGGCAATGATATTCTTTCGCTTGCCTTTGTTAGCACCGAAGCGCATCAATGCGGCATCTGTGCATCTTGCTTCGTGGCAATGAAGATACATCATCTTTTCGGGCGCACCTTTTCCCAAACAACCCTTCTATCACCCTTCCAATAACGATTGCAGGGGTTAGAAACAGAATGATGTGAAATTGTACAAAATTGCTCAAACACGGTCAAAAATCTATCCATTACTCATGCTCCGTAGCCATAAAATAACGCTCAATCCGAATAACAAGCAGCGCACATACTTTGCGAAGGCTTGCGGCGTGTCGCGTTTTGCCTATAACTGGGCATTGGCGCGATGGAAAGAACGCTACGAAACAGGCGAAAAAGTGAGCGAAAGCGCACTACGCAAGGAGCTGAATAGCATCAAACGTGAACAATTCCCGTGGATGCTCGAAGTTACCAAATGCGCTCCACAGCTTGCGATTATGGATTTGGGCGAGGCATTCAACAACTTTTTCAAAAAGAAAACCAAATTTCCTCGCTTCAAGAAAAAAGGCATTCGGGACAGCTTCGAGCTTTCCAATGACCAATTCAAAACCGATGGCAAACGGTTGTGGATTCCCAACTTGGGTTGGGTGCGAATGCGAGAATCGGTGCGCTTTGCGGGCAAAGCGATGAAGGCAACTGTTTCACGCCGTGCCGATACATGGTTTGTGAGCATCACCGTTGAAACCGACGATATTCCGAAGACAAGCGAAAACCAAGCTGAGGCAAAGCCTCACGTTGTCGGAGTGGACGTAGGAATCAACGCGCTTGCAACCTTGTCGGACGGCAGAAGCATTGCCGGCGTAAAAGCACACAAACACTTGCTTCCGCGCTTGCGCAGGCAATCGCAAGCACTTTCACGGAAAGTGGTACGGTCGAACAACCACCGCAAAGCCGCACGTAGGCTTGCGCGGACGCACTACCGCATCTCGTGTTTGCGTGAGGACTGTTTGCACAAACTGACGACCGACCTTGTTCAGAACTATGGCGTAATCGCTATTGAAGACCTGAACGTCTCTGGTATGGTCAAGAATCGTCGTTTGGCGCGAAGCCTGATGGACAGTTCGTTTGGCGAGTTGCGCCGTCAGGTGGAGTACAAAGCGGCACTGTGTGGGCGGACGGTTGTTGTTGCACCACAGTTTTTCGCCAGTAGCAAACTGTGTTCGGCGTGTGCTGTGAAGAACGATGAGCTACGCCTTGGCGCCCGCACGTGGCAATGCGCTTCTTGTGCAACGGTGCATCAGCGCGACCTCAACGCGGCGTACAATCTCCGTGATTATGCCGTGCAATATGTAGCCGATGAGAAAGAACACTCTATTGTAAGGATAGAAACTGCGGGCAGTTCGCCCGTTGAAGCCTGTGGAGAGCCGTCGGTTGCGACGCTCTGCGAAGCAGGAAGGTAACGTCAGCCTACGTGAGTAGGTTTGTATAAGTTTATCGGAACGGAAAACAGAAAAGCACGATGTTACGCTTCTTTCAGCACTTCTCGCGCAATCACGATATGCTGAATTTCGCTTGTGCCTTCGTAGATTTCCGTGATTTTCGCATCGCGCAAGAAGCGTTCGACCAAGTATTCGCGGACGTAGCCGTAGCCGCCGTGAATTTGAATTGCCTCCAACGCCACTTCGACAGCGATTTTCGAGG
This sequence comes from Candidatus Kapaibacterium sp., assembly GCA_004292595.1. Taxonomy (GTDB): domain Bacteria; phylum Bacteroidota; class Ignavibacteria; order Kapaibacteriales; family UBA4661; genus PH2015. The sequence continues at coordinate 3,006 of RDXM01000190.1, forward strand.
CATAGAGTTTTGCTTGTGCAGCAGCTTTGATGATATTTTCGTGCTTGTCTTTCATCGTTGCGGCTTTCAAAATGAGCAATCGTGCGGCTTCGATTTTCACCGACATATCGGCAATTTTGAACTGAATCGCTTGCAAATCTGCAATTGGCTTATTGAATGCCTGACGCTCTTTGGAATACTTCACTGCCGCCTCGAATGCGCCCTGCGCAATGCCCAGTGCTTGCGATGCAATACCAATGCGCCCACCGTTCAAAATTTCCATTGCAATATTGAAGCCGCGTCCAACCTCGCCCAGCACGTGCATTTTGTGTGAAACGTTCACATTTGTAAAGGCGAGCGAGCATGTATCGCTTGAACGGATGCCCATTTTGTCTTCTTTTTTGCCTTTTTCAAAGCCTTCCATGCCGTCTTCGACGATAAAGCAGGTGATACCTTTGTGGCGTTTTTCGCGGTCGGTTTGCGCCAAGACAAGGTAAATACTTGCGGTTGTGCCATTAGTAATCCAATTTTTCGCGCCGTTAATCACCCACGAGCCATTTTGCTGGATTGCCACCGTTGATTGTTGCGTCGCATCCGAGCCAACGCCGGGTTCGCTCAGGCAGAACGCGCCGATTTTTTGTCCTGTCGCCAAAGGGCGCAAAAACTGTTCTTTTTGTTCGTCGGTGCCATATTTCTCCAACGCCCAGCACACAAGCGAGTTATTGACCGACATCACGACGCTCACGCTGGCATCAACTTTGGAAATTTCTTCCATTGCAATCGTGTAGCTAATAGCATCCAAGCCGCTTCCGCCCCATTCTGGCGAAACCATCATGCCCATAAAACCAAGCTCGCCGAGTTGTTTGATAATCTCATGCGGAAATTCTGCGGTGATGTCGCGCTCGACCGCGCTCGGCGCAATCACGTCTTGCGCGAAATTGCGTGCGGTGGTGCGAATCATTTCGTGCGTTTCGGTAAATTCAAAGGTTGTCATATCAACAATGGTAAAAGAATGAAAAGAAAGAAGTTATTCGGTAGTGTAATTCAGAAAACGTACTAAATTAGAAAAAATTGTACAGCCAAGCGACGGAAAAAGTATGTTTTGCAGAAAAAGTTAGCGGGAAAGTTGTAGATTTGGCGGCTATGCTGGGTTCTCGGCGCAGCTTTGCAAGAACAGAACATTTTTACATCGCTATGGAATCTTCATTTTTACAGGAAATACTCTCACCTTCTCAACAACGTTCGCGCTTGTGTGCTTCCGTCATGGCGTTAATAGACCATTCTGGAGCATTTCCTTTGCAAGCAAAACATAAACTCGCACCTTCCCTACAAGCATATAAGCGGTGTTTAGAGGAATACGCCATAAAAACTGCACAATTCCACGAAGCACAAGAACGCTGCAAGCAAGATATGGAGCGGTTTCGGGTGTGGTCGGAATACAGTAAGCAGCCGAGCGGTGTTCAAACGATTGAAATGGCACTTACGTCGTTTGGCGGGATGGTACGCTCGCTCTCGGATGCAGACAGAGCCGTAATGCAAACCGGATCGCTTCCAACAAGGATAATAGCTCGCTCGGCGTGGTTTTGGTTTGTGCGGCATTTCGGGCATCGTGCGCTTGGCGAGGGCGATATTGCTGTGCCGCGCTTTGGGGAAAATTTGGCAGCAAGCGTAGAAGGCGCATTAGCACAAGCACCAGTGAATAGCTTTGCAGGAGAATTTGGCGAGGGAAATGTGCTAACGTGGAAAGCGCGTCTTTTCGTGCCGCTCTGGGATAAATATTGCATAATCCTCCACAACCAAGAGCAGACGCGCTCTCACATCATGAAACAGATTGCGGAAGCACGAATAGCACTGCTCGCTTTCGCCCATGAATACACGCTTGCAGGGACTTTACCCAACGACGCAGCCCTTTGGGGAATGAGTCTTGACGATATTGCGAATCATCGCGATATGCTGTAAAGTGAGGATTGGCGAGTGATAAACGAGGAGTTTTGAGAATGGTGTGCAGAAAATTTACAGGAAAAATCTTTTATGGGGAATTTTTTGTTTGAAGAGAAGGGTTTACACTGTAATTTTGTACGCTTTGCTACATTTTGAGTTTGTTCTCTGAACACGATACCATTATGGCTGCTCAAACGCCCCAAACACCTCAGAAAAATAAAGTTTGGCAGGAACTCGCTCCATACATGAATATCGGGACAGAGCTTGCTGGAACGGTCGGTGTATTCGGGATAGTGGGTTGGTTTGCTGATAAATACTTTGGCACTACGCCGTGGAGCTTTGTTGTTATGCTAGTGCTGGGTGTAATGATCGGCATGACAAAAATGATTCAATCGGTATTGAAATCCTCGAAACCAAGAACCCCAAAGCCGCAGGTAAAGCCATGACCACCGAAGCAAGTACGATTCTTCAAAGCGTAGTAGCCGCACTTGTTCTGGCATTGGCAAACATCATTGCCGCCGTGGTGTCGTTTCGGAAGGCACAGCGCAGTGTGGATTTGCAGGAATGCCTTGCCACTATCATTACCAGCATGATTGCTCGCGTGGTGTGTATGCTTGGCGTTTCGTGGTACGGCTTAAAAGTTGCGAAATTCCACCAACTCGCGTTCACGCTCACGCTCCTCAGTGCGTATATCCTCTCAATGGCGGCTGAAATCTGGTATATTCACCTTCAGCAATTACGCTACGAAGCAAATAAGAAAGCGGCTTCTAGCGTATCGTAGTTGAGTAAAATTTATGTATCTTCCTTAGAAATACTTCTCTTATCAACGTCAATTCTACAATTATAATATGCACGCTGATACGCATCAATCCTCACAATTAGCTCAATCCACTTCGCACGAAGCACCCGCAAACGCGAGCGCGACTGCTCCAGCAAATGCCGCTCAACACGGCGAAGCGGCTGCAGAAGCGCATACTGCCGCAGCAACGACACATGCTGCTGCTGCTGGGCATGACGCACACGCCTCGCACGATGTGCCGCCGAGCGAAGTATTTACGCACCTTTTGGGCGAACTCGGCGACCATCACGGTTTTGTTCTTTTCGGTCATGTTGCCGATTTGCCAATAATGATGTGGGACGAAGGCAATTTCCATGCGTATTCCAGCCCTGCGAAAATGGAAGAGGCTGGCACATTCACGATGATGAAAGGTCATCCTGTGCGCAAGGCAGATATGAAGGCACCGAAACTGGATTTGTCTATCACCAATTTCGTGTTGTTCGAGTGGTTTGCCATGTTTACCATTTTGGCAATCGGCTTGGTCGTTGCGGGTAGGTACAAGAAAAACCCGAAAAAAGCACCAAGTGGCATTCAAAACATCTTGGAAACAGTGGTTATTTACCTGCGCGATGAAGTTGTCTATCCAAACATCAAACCCCGCGCAACGGCAGAACGGATGTTGCCGTATTTCCTTTCGCTTTTCAGCTTTATTCTTGTCTTGAACGTTTTTGGTTTGATTCCAGGCGGACACTCCGCAACAGGCGCAATCGGCGTAACGGCGGGCTTGGCAATCATTTCTTTTCTTGTCATCAACGTTACCGCTATTCGTGAATCTGGCATTGGTGCGTGGTTTGCGCACCTAACTGGTGGCGCACCGCTCTATATGGCTCCCATCATGGTGCCGATTGAGATTTTGAGCCTTTTCATCAAGCCGTTTGTTCTTACCATGCGTCTTTTTGCAAACATGGCAGCAGGACACATTGTCTTGCTGGCGTTTATGGGACTTATCTTCTTTTTCAAGAGCATTTTTGTTGCGCCAGCAAGCGTTGCGTTTTCCGTCTTTGTGTATTTTCTTGAAGTACTTGCTGCCTTCTTGCAAGCGTACATTTTTACGATGCTGACCGCAGTATTTACAGGCATGGCGATTGGCGACCACGCGCACAGCGACCACGCGCACGACCATCACTAAAGGACACAAGGATAAGGGATAAAAGCAAAAGTGCTACAGCCCTTGCCATTGCTTGTTCAGTGATATTTTTACTACACTTTGATACAAAACTCTCATAGAGTTCATTTTTATTCATTTTTTACTATTTCTGGAGAATTATCATGACAAATGCTGCTTTAGCATATCTTTCTGCTGGTTTGGGTGCAGGCATTGCCATCATCGGTGTCGGCATTGGTATTGGTCAGCTTGTAGCTGCTGCGCTTGAAGCAAGCAGCCGCCAGCCGGAAACCGCAGGCGACTTGCGTACCACAATGATTATCGGTGCGGCTCTTATTGAGGGCGCGGCATTCTTCGCACTTGTAATTTGTATCCTTTTGGCAGTAAAAGCGTAAGTTTTTACAGCGTTGATTGTGCTTCAAACTTCGATTTGAAGCGGGTTTGAAGCACAGTCTTTTTTGCGTTTCGTTGAGTTTTTGCAAAAGCCTTGTTATGTGGAAAGCGTCTTGAAGTATCGGGTAAAACTTCCGTACACTTCATAAAAATCAGGCTTCAGTGGCACAGACATTCTTGTCTGTGTTTGTCGCCTAAAACTCGCACCAACACTCACAGACAAGAATGTCTGTGCCACTACTAAAGATTTTTGTGTGGTACATAAGGAAGGAGCGTAGAATCTAGCTTCCCCAAGCAAAGTGTTTGCAAAACCTCATACTACTAAACTTGTTTCACTGAAATTTTGAACCATTATGGATGGCTTATTGAGCGTCTCGCCCGGACTTATTGTTTGGACAATCGTCAACTTTACAATCTTCGCCCTTTTGCTTGGCAAACTTGCGTGGAAGCCGCTCACAACCGCGCTTTCCGAGCGTGAGCGTTCTATTGAAGAAGCTATTTCTCGCGCAGAAAAAGCAAGCGCGGATGCTACGCGCCTCATGCAGGAAAATGATGCAAAAATGGCAAAAGCACAGCAAGAAATGAGTGAAATCGTCCGTCAGGGACGCGAAGAAGCGCAAGCAAAAGTGCAAGCGGCACTGCAAGAAGCAGAAAAAGTGAAAGAGCAAAAATTGAATGAAGCCCGCACAGAAATTGAGCGCGAAAAGCAATCTGCAATGCAGTCGCTTCGTGAGGAAGTTTCCAGCTTGGTGATTATGGCAACCGAAAAAATCTTGAAACAAAAACTGGACGCTGGTCAGCACAAGACACTTGTTGATGGCTTTATTGACGAAATCCAAAAAGCGAAAAACTAACAACAATCAAGATGTAGTTGTTTCAACATTGCGCTTGTTTATTTCGACCATTACTACTTTTTGCAACGCCCTTTTTGAAGAATTATCATGGTACAATCACGTGTCGCTATTCGCTATGCCTCGGCATTGTTTGCCGAAACGAGTCAGTCAAATACGCTCGAAACCACAATGACCGATGTGCGCGGTTTGCGCAAAATGCTGGCTGAATCACGCGATTTTGCCCTTTTCGTCGAAAGTCCGATTATTAAAGCAAGCCAGAAATCTACTGCGCTGAAAGTCATTGCGGAGAAATCACAGCTTGCACCGACAACAATCAATTTTCTTGAGCTTCTGATTCAAAAAAGCCGTATCAATGAGCTTTCTGGGGTGCTCGCGTCGTTTGAAACGCTCTATAATGAGCGTCAAGGCTTGATTCCAATTGAAGTTACGTCCGCTGTAGAATTGGATGCAGCACAAAAAGAAAAATTGATACAAAAAATTGAAGAATATACAGGCAAAAAACCTATTGCTTCGTATAACGTAAACCCTACACTGGTTGGCGGTTTTACTGTCAAAATTGGCGATAGTATGCTCGACAACAGCATCAAACGCCAGCTTGAAGTTTTGAAAAAACGCCTTATGCAAGGTGCATTTAACAACTAAATTTTCATCCGCTTTTTCGGCGCGCCTAGATTTTGTGCGCTCTTTGTGGTACACGTATTTTAGTACACGTTGTGGTATAAGCCTGAAAAAAGCATTTTGTGGAACTTCTTGCAATGAAGAACTTGCGGACGTGGATAGTTCTTGTCTTTGGTTGTTTTGTGGCAATAATCGCAGTTTTGAGCGATGTTTGCTATGCACAAGATATGCCTGTGCCTATTGGGGTGCAAGCACGCTTTTTTCGGAAAATCTTTGCTTACAACAAATCTATCCCTAAAGAAGGTGTGAAAATTGTTGTGGTCTATGGCGATGGTACGGGCGAAATAAAAGATGAGATTACCGAAGCATTTGAGGCTCTTGGTATGAAAGCAAATGCTGTAAAAGGCGGACAACTCGCAAGCGCTGGTGTTGGTGCGCACGTAGTTTACCTCGCTCCTGGCGGTGATATGCGTACCGTGAAAGAATTTTGTAAAAATAATGGCATCTTATCCATTACTGGAATGCCAAACTTAGTGCGCAACGGCGATATATCTATCGCGCTGGATGCAATAAACGAAGCTGTTAAGCCGATTGTCAATCCCGACCGCCTGAAAATTGAAAAGCAAGACGCGGCAGAATTGATGCGCCTCCGATGAACCTCTCAGTGTTTACGTGTTGAGTGCTAAGGTTTTTGACTAAGTATCAAGTAACGAAGCACCAAGTAACAAAGCACCAAGAACCAAACAACTACGAATCAAAAACTCTATTTTCATTTACCATTTTTACCAAAGGTTTGAACTATGACTGCAGTTCGCCCTGATGAAATCTCGACGATACTTCGTCAGCAATTAACTAACTTCGACAAAGAAGTTGATGTGTACGAAGTTGGCACTGTCCTCCAAGTTGGCGACGGTGTTGCTCGTATTTATGGTCTTTCCAAGTGTATGGCTTCTGAGCTTCTCGAATTTCCTAATGGCGTTGTGGGCATGGCTCTGAATCTTGAGGAAGATAACGTTGGTGCGGTACTTTTCGGCGACGACCGCTTGGTGCGCGAAGGCGATACCGTAAAGCGTACAGGGCGCGTGGCATCTGTGCCGATTGGTGAAGAGCTTCTTGGTCGGGTTGTGAACCCGCTTGGCGTGGCGATTGACGGTGGTGCGCCGATTGACACCAAAGGAAAATTCTACCCAATTGAACGCAAAGCTCCAGGCGTAATTTTGCGCCAGCCTGTAAAGCAGCCACTCCAAACTGGCATTAAAGCGATTGACGCGCTTATTCCGATTGGTCGGGGTCAGCGTGAACTTATTATTGGTGACCGTCAAACGGGTAAAACAACGGTTGCTCTTGATGCAATTATCAACCAAAAATACACACACACCGAAGAAGCAAAAAAACGCGGTATTGAGCCAGTGTATTGTATTTACGTGGCGATTGGTCAAAAAGCATCGACTGTCGCAAACGTTTGGGGCGTACTTCGTGAGCATGGCGCAATGGACTACACAATTATCGTTGCAGCAAATGCCTCCGACCCCGCACCACTTCAATTTGTTGCGCCGTATTGCGGTACGGCAATGGGCGAGTTCTTCCGCGACAACGGCAAACACGCACTTGTCATTTATGACGACTTGACCAAACAAGCGGCTGCCTATCGCCAAGTGTCGTTGCTCTTGCGTCGCCCGCCGGGACGCGAGGCATATCCGGGCGACGTATTCTATGTTCATAGCCGCCTGTTGGAGCGTGCTGCGAAGATGTCTGCTGAAAAAGGTGGCGGCTCGCTCACGGCTTTGCCCGTTATCGAAACACAAGCAGGCGACGTGTCGGCATACATCCCGACCAACGTAATTTCGATTACCGATGGTCAGATTTACCTTGAGTCAAACCTCTTTAACTCGAACATTCGTCCCGCGCTCAACGTCGGTATTTCGGTATCGCGTGTGGGTGGTAATGCGCAAATCAAAGCAATGAAGAAAATTTCGGGTACGCTAAAGCTGGAACAAGCTGCATTCCGCGCACTTGAGGCGTTTGCACGTTTCGGTTCCGACCTTGACAAAGCAACACAACAGCAGCTTCGTCGTGGTGAGCGTTTGAATGAAATTATGAAGCAAAATCAATACTCGCCCCTTACGGTCGAGAAGCAAATTACGATTATTTATGCAGCCACAAACGCATATTTGGATGAATTGCCTGTTGCATCGGTCAAGCGATACGAGCAAGAACTCATTGAGCGCATGGAAGTTCGCCACAAAGACATTCTGAATGCTATTGCTGATAAACAAGAGATTGACAGCGATACCGCCGCAAAATTGAACGATGTATTGAAAGACTTTACCTCTGCCTTTAAGGCAACGGTATAAAATGCAGGTATTTGCGAGGCTCTTGTTGCTCATTCGTGTAGCGAGAGTCTTGCTTTAGTGCGAAAAGGTGAGAGCCTCGAAGAAGAACTTAGCCACTCACAGATGTAGATATAAATGAAAACTGTATGATAATCGTAACGGGTGGCGCAGGATTTATAGGTTCATGCTTAGTCAAGACCCTCAATGATAAAGGAATACACGATATTCTCATCGTTGATGCGCTCGGAACAAGCATGAAATGGCGCAATCTCGTCGGGAAGCGGTACATTGACGTTGTTCACAAAACCGATTTCCTTCATAATTTGATAGATGGCGAATATGGCGCAGAAATCGAAGCTATTTTTCATCTTGGCGCACACACCGCTACACAAGCCGCAGATGCAGACTTCTTGTTAGAAAATAATTACCGCTATAGTGCTGCGCTGGCGGATTATGCCGAAGCTCGCAACATTCGCCTCCTCTATGCCAGTAGCGCAACAACCTACGGCAATGGCGAGCAGGGCTTTTCCGATAGCATTTGTCATGGGTTGCAGCCGCTCACGATGTACGGCTACTCAAAGCAAATGTTCGATGAATGGGTCGTCCGAAACGGCTTAGAATCAAAGTTTGTTGGGCTTAAATTCTTCAATGTTTTTGGTCCCAATGAATATCACAAAGGCGCGATGGCAAGTGTCATTTGGCAAGGGTTTCGGAGCATTCAAGCCACTGGCACGATGTCGCTCTACAAGTCTTCTCGCCCTGAGTATGCCGATGGCGAGCAGAAGCGTGATTTTATCTATGTGAAAGACGTTTGCGACACGCTCTATCAGATGTTTCGCTATGGCGAAATTCGTGGCTTGTACAATCTCGGTTCTGGAGAGGCGCATTCATGGAATGACCTCGCACACGTTCTCTTTCAGGCAGTAAAGCGCGTTCCCAAGATTACATACGTTACAATGCCAGAATATTTGCAGAGTCAGTATCAGTATTTCACACAAGCAAATATCGAAAAACTCCAAGCAACACGAATGTACACACCCTGTCGCAGTTTGAACGATGCTGTGCAGGATTACGTTGATGAATTTTTGCTCAAAGGTGAGCGGCATTATTAGGATTCACTATGGCAGTACAGCGTGTTAATATCTCCACTGGCGCGAAATGGGAATCCATCGTTGGTTACTCTCGTGCAGTGCGCATTGGGCAATACGTTTGGGTTACTGGCACAACGGCAGTAGATTATGCAACTGGAGAAATTGTCGGCGCGGGCGATGCCTACGCACAGACGGTGCAGGCATTAAAGAACATTGAATCGTCGCTCGCAAAAGCAGGTGCGTCCTTGCAAGATGTTGTCAGAACACGCCTTTTTGTAACAAACATCGACGAATGGGAAAAAATTGGCAAAGCGCATGGTGAGTTTTTCAGACAGATTATGCCCGCAACCAGCATGATTGAAATTTCGCGGCTGATTGACCCCGCAATGCTCGTAGAAATTGAAGCAGATGCGTTTATTCTCACCGAGCAACAACCCAGTCAATCGTCATAACATCCATACGATGCCAGCACTTGTGGGTTCTACAGCTCTCGGATGAAAAAAATGAATAATAACTAGAATATAGATTTACCACGTACAAACTCTATGGCAACATTACGCGATATTCGGAACCGTATTGGTTCGGTCAAAAACATTGCAAAAATTACCTCTGCAATGAAAATGGTGGCGGTCGCAAAAATGCGCCGTGCGCAGAATGCGATGTTTGCGGCGCGTCCATATGCAAATAAACTTTCCGATATGATTGCACTGCTCGCTGCAGACCAAGAAAATCTCACCAGCCCGCTTTTTGAGCAGCGACGTGAGGTGAAAAATATCGCGCTCGTCGTCGTCAGTGCCGATAGAGGCTTGTGCGGTGGCTTCAACTCAAACTTGCTGCGTGGTGCGCAACATCAAGTAAAAGCCTTGCAAAGCAAACATCCAGATGCGAAAATTCATCTTATTACCATTGGCAAGCGTTCAACGGATTTCTTCGGAAAGCGCGAAATCCCGATAACTGCTTCGTTTCCGGGCGTATTTCAAAAGCTAGACTTCTCGCAAGCACAAACGATTGGTCGCCTTGCCGTCAGTGGCTTTTTGAAAGGCGATTTTGATAAAGTACAAATTGTTGTGAATGAATTTCGTTCTATTGTCAAGCAAGAAGTAACGGTGCATGATTTCTTGCCGATTGCTCCGAAAGCTGGGCAAGTAGGCGCAGAGAAGGTAAAGCACAACGTAGAATATATCTACGAACCCTCGCAAGCGGAAGTGCTGGACGGTATCTTACCGAAACACCTCAATATGCAGATTTGGCGAGCGATGCTCGAATCAAATGCTGCCGAGCAAGCCGCACGAATGCTGGCTATGGACAATGCAACGCGTAATGCGAAAGACCTGAATCGCAGCCTCACGCTCACCTACAATAAACTTCGTCAAGCTGCTATTACGAAAGAAATTCTTGAAGTTGTTGGCGGCGCGGAAGCATTGCGAGAAGCGTAAATATGGCTATATTTGAAAAGCCGTCCGTTGTAAAACGCATGAATGCTTGGCATTCGCGGTCTGCGACGGACGGCTTTTGTATTGTGTTTGCCGATTGTTTTTCGTAAGCATTTTCCGAGTATCTTCTCCAATACCAGCTATGGCAAAACTTCGCGTTACACGGTCGGTCATACCGAATCTTTTTACCCTGATGAACCTCTTTGGAGGCTTCATGGCAATCACGCGCATTGCTGAGGGAGATTTTACGCGGGCGGCTGGGTTCATTGTACTGGCGGCGGTGTTTGATGTCTTGGATGGTATGGTTGCACGATTAACTAAGTCCACCAGCGAATTAGGTGGGCAATTAGATTCTCTCTGCGATGCTATTTCCTTTGGTGTTGCACCTGCCTTTTTGGTGTATAAAGCATATTTCCATGCACAGGGTGAGTTTGGCGTTGTGCTGGCTGCATTGCCCGCAATGGCAGGCGTGTTGCGCCTTGCACGGTTTAATATCCAATCGGCGGGAAGCACCGATAAACTCTACTTTCGCGGGATGCCTATTCCAGCAGGCGCATTAACACTGCTTTCCTACACATTGTTCTACCACACCGACGCATTTCGGCGCGGCTATGCACAGATAATTCCCGACGACTGGAAGCCGTTCTGCATCACGCTTGTAACACTGACCGTTTCGGGAATTATGGTTTCGACGATAAAATATGATGCTGTACCAACACCATCGGTACGGGCTTTCCGCGAGCGACCTTTCGTTATGGCATATTTTTTTGCAGGATTTCTTCTCACAATCTTTTCCAAAGGCGCGTGGTTATTCCCCTTCATGCTTTCGTATCTGCTTATTGGCATCGCTCGCTCTTCGTACAACCTGATACAATCACGCTTCGAGCCAGAAGATGATGATGAAGATATTGAAGAACTAGAGTAGCGAAGAACGAGAGTAATCATTTTGCTGGCATATGCATTATTTTGACGCTGCACGAAACTCCACAAAAAATCGCGTTCCTTCTCCTTGAATGCTCTCGCACCAGACCTTGCCCTTCATCTGCGCTACAAGGCTCTTTACCGCCATTAAACCCAGTCCTGTCGAGCTTTCCCCACCTGTGGGACGGGCAGAGAGTTTTCCGCCTTGGCTGAACAGCTTGCTGAGGTCTGTCTCGCTGAAGCCTTGCCCTTCGTCCCACACCTCAATCCGTACAAAATCAATACCTGCAGTGATGTTTGAACTCATGCGTACGCCAATTCTTTTTCCGTGCGGCGTGTATTTCAGTGCATTCGAGATAAGATTATCCAGCACTTCATAGAGCGCATTTTCATCGCTAAGTATCCAAAATTCCTTGGGAATATCAATATCAAACTGAATCTCTTTTGCTGCTGCCCGATGCCGATAACCTGTTGCGAGAAGCTCCACAATGTTTGCGGCATTAAGAGCAAAGAGTTTGAGAGGCTCTGTCTGATACTTTGCCAAGCGTCCCACATCCACGAGCTTTTTCACAATGGGCAGCATACGCTCTGCCGTTTCGTAGGCAACGTTAGCGTAGAGTTGGGTGTCTTCTCTGGAGAGCGTTATCGTGTCGTCGCGCAAGATTTCGATAAAACTCATCATTGCCGAAATAGGATTTTGCAAATCATGAGCAAGCAGAGCAGCTAAATCATTGATGCGAGCATTACTTTCGTGTAACTGCTCGTTCACGCGGCGTAATTCTCCGCTTTGTTCTTCAAGATTCGTCATTTGTTCATTGATAACATCATACGCCATAAGAAGTTCGTTGTATTGGCGCTGTGCTGTTACGTCGTGCTGTACACCGAGAAAATATCGTAGCATATTGTCGGTGTCGTGAATGGGGACAATGGTAACTTCATTCCAAAACATCGTTTCATCTTTGCGGTAATTGCGCAGCACCACGCGGCAGCCTCTTCCATTTGCAATGGAATGATTCATCAGTCGTGCTGAAGGCTGTCTGGTGTCGTGAGCTTGCAAAAAACGGCAGTTTCTTCCAATAGTTTCTTCGGGAGGATAGCCCGTGATACGCATAAAACCGTCATTCACATAAACAATCGGTGTATCTGGCATCGCAGCATCAGCAAGGGTAATACCAATCGGAGCGTGTTGGAGAACATAATCCAACAAATTATAGGGAATAGCCATAGAAGTAATGAAAACAAGGTATGCAGCACGTAATCGAATACGATGCCGCAGCACGAGCATTGTTCAAAAATGTAGAATTAGATAGAGAACGAATGCTACCAAACGACAGAAGATGCAATCCAGTATTCCACAGAGCATAGAGAATACGGGCACCCATGTCCCAGATAGAACAGAGTTTTCTACAAACGATTTCTACAAACAAACTGAACAAAAGCAAGGCGGGCAAGACAACAGCGCGAGAGAAAAAACCCACGATAACTGATGCTTTGTCGAGCATAACCTTAACAAAAAATACAATGAAGGGAAGAGTGAAAGACAAATGTACAGAAACACTTCTTGAAATCTGCTTAAAAAAAGCATTTTTTCTCTGCACGTTTGTAATGCACTTTCCACAGACGCTCCCCCAAAGCCTGATACATACAGGCATGAAACGAAAACACGAACATAACGTATAGCGTAATAAACATAGCTGCAAACTTAGAGCATTTTTTTATCGCTACCAACATTATTTCGTTGGAAATGTCGAAGAGGTTTTTTTTTGACTATTTCGTTATTTCGGAGGGATATATCAAAAAAGTGCAAATTTCGAGTGTAAAATTGGGGTATTTTTTATCGCCGCCAAGAGCATTTTTTGGAAATATCAAAAAAAGAAAGAGAGTAAGTTTTGACCATTTCGGATAATTGTGTCTAAAAATATAGAACCGAGTTTTTTTGAGAGCTTGCTGAAAAGCACAGGATTAACATTCCTTCACTCTTTTTTGTTCGTTAGTATTGTAAAAAGCTCTAACTTTGAGGCTTTGGCAAATTGTATTTTTGTATTTTGACGATACTAAGGAAGGCTCAAAAATTAAATGGATAAACTTCAACAATATTTAGTGGCACAGACATTCCTGTCTGTGCGTGTTGGTGCGGGCTTCAGGCGACGACC